>NZ_VPCL01000022.1:0-10340 GCF_013418235.1 Acinetobacter sp. YH12156 | reverse complement strand
CTGCTGCTGAGAAGGCTGCTGCTGAGAAGGCTGCTGCTGAGAAGGCTGCTGCTGAGAAGGCTGCTGCTGAGAAGGCTGCTGCTGAGAAGGCTGCTGCTGAGAAGGCTGCTGCTGAGAAGGCTGCTGCAATCGAAGCTAATCGTCTAGTTCTTTTAAATAATGCCAAAAAAGCAGGTTTAAATAATCAGCAAGCTACTGCTTATGCAGAAGAAAATAAAGAATCTGATGCCGTTACAGCTAAAACAGCTTTAGATACTCTTATTATTAATATTGAAAAAGCTGAAATTTCTGCTGCTAAAGATATTTCTGATTCTTTATATCCAGTTGAAAAAATTACTCGCTCAGAGAGTCAAGTTAGCTCATCTTCTTCGAAATCAATTGTAAACGGTATCTATCAGTCAGTTACTGAAATAGGTTATCGTGGCTCAGCAATTTATAATCAACCTTATTCAGTTGTACTAGGTAATTATACAAAAAATGATAGAACTGTTAATAACTATCAATCTGTAACAACTAATCTAGCCATTGATATTAAAGGCTTAAAAACTCAAGAGTCTGCTATTCCAAATATAGGTACAGCAACTTACGTTGGTAAAGCTTTTGATATTACTAACAATGGCATTCTTAATTATGATATCAACTTTACTAATCGCTTAGGCTCAGGATCAATCACTGGCTTAGGTAATACTATTAGCCTAGAACAAGGTTCTATTTCTGGAACTGGAATCACTTCAACAGCTAAACAATTAACAAATACTGGTACATATTCATTAGACTTTTATGGCAAAAAAGCTGAAGAAATCGCTGGTAAAGTCATTTTTAATGGTAAAGATACCGTTGGCTTTGGCGGTACACGTGGTGAAATTACTAAATAAAATCTTATTTTAGTCCCCACTTATCTATAGACCGTCTGAAATTAAATATAATTTCAGACGGTTTTTGTCATTCTATTGGTAGCCATTTGATGAATATCAAATATGTAGTAATTCTTTCAGTAACATTCTCTAGCACTGCATTTTCTCAAGAATTACCACCAGCTCAAACAGTATTTTTTGAGCAAGATTCATTTATTCAACCTGAATTATTACTTAAAAAAACAGTAGATAAAGATTTAAAGCTTTCTACACTACCTCCAAACTCAAGTTTAGAAGATTATATTAATCAAGCCATTATTGATAAAGACTGGAAAGAACTTGAGAAACTACTAGATAAATACAGAAAAACTGATAATTACGATCACATTTTATACGAGTATGGCTTAGGTGCTTTATATCGTTTTCAAGGAAAGCAAAAGAAAGCCATAGAAATGTACAAAGCGATTATTATAAAGAATCCAAATTTATATTATCCCCGTTTTGATCTAGCCATGATGTTATTTGAAAATAAACAATATACTGAAGCTAAAAATGAATTTAGAGCAATAAGACCTTTTCTTCCTACTCAGATCCAAGCATTAATAGATCAACTATTGAGTACTATGGAAGAATCTCAAGGATGGCAACCAAACGTAAATTTTAATTTCGAAAAAACAAATAACGTTAATCAATCATCTAATATAAAAGAGATTTCTATTGGAGATGCAACTTTCATACGTGATGAAGAATCACTACCACAAAAGGCAGAAGGCATCGGTTATACGCTGAATGCATCACGTGACCAAAATATGATGAGCAATCATTATGTATATTTTAATGCAACATTAAACGGCATTCATTATTGGGATAATACAGAATTTAGTGAGCAGACTTTACGTATCGATACTGGTTACAAGTATAAAGATCTTAAGCAGTCCTTCGGCATAATTCCATTTATTGGGCAAAATATACTAGGTGATAGTCGTTATAGTCACAACTATGGTGCAGGATTAGAATATAACCGATTATTATCAAATCATTGGCAAGTTTCTGCGAATACAACTCATATCCAAAAACGATATCAAGATTCGGATCTTGCACAATATTATAATGGTCATGCTAATAGTCAGGCAGCATTGATTCTGTACCAACCGAAATCCAAATTACTCATATATAGTGGCTTAGACTGGATGCAAGATCGCTTAACAGACGAAGCAGAATCATCTAATAAAAAAGGTATACGAAGCGGTTTTTTATACTTTGGGGACTCATTGGGTATTAGTGGCAACATACGTTATTCTAAGCGTAATTTTTTAGCAGATAATATTTGGTATGGTATTCAACGCAAAGACAATGAATATGAATTTGGTTTAGCTACTTGGCGCAAGCAATGGCAGTGGAAAGGTTTTACTCCCAAGTTAAATTATAGATATCAAAAAATTGACAGCAATTTACCACTTTATGAGCGTAATAACGGCACATGGTTTATGACAATAGATAAAAAAATTTAAGAACGAAGGCTCTCACTCTCAGTTAGAGCCTTTTTATTATTTAACATAAAATCTCTTATGCGAAACTTAAAATGGAATCAGCAATTTTCTTTAAATCTTGATAAAAAAGTATAGAAATTGATTCTATAAGCTAGAAAATTTTCTCTGCAAACCTTTTCTAACTGTCGTTTAAAAATCTTTTTATAACCAACGATATTGCATGTTACTCCAGCAGCTATAGCAATCCATTGAGATACATTTTCAGGAAGAAAAATATTGGCTGATCTAAAAACTATAATCTCAGCAATTTCAAAAAATGCGTATCCGAGGAGGGCAACTATTACAGCCATAATTACATGCCAAATGATAAAATTTATTTTCATATAGCTTCCCTCCCAGTATTAAAAATTAGGATACAAATTTCTCTTTTAATTAGCAACTTATTACTTTAGTCCAAATAAATTTCGATCTCTTTCATCCGTCAAATATCGGTCCATCTGAGCGATCAATTTAGCCCGTGCCTGTTCATCTTCTTCAGTAATTTTCAGCATACAGGATCCAATTAAAATCTTACGTCTAGTATCATCCTTTCGAGCCTGTTCTTTCTCTTTAGCACGTTCTCTTGCCAGTGCTGCTTGTCTTTGAGCCTTTAACTGCTTTAGCTTTTCTTCCTGTGCCTTGATTTTGCTGTCTAGTGTTTCAGTAACGCTCATTAATTAAATACCATCATCTTAGGAAACCATCCCTAACATAAGCGCACTTGAATATGCATTCAAGGTGCTATATGTATAGTAATGTTTTCCTCGAAGAGCGCACTTATGCAAACTTCGTTTGCAAGTCCGATTGGGGTCTCCCCAATACCCCGACAACCGTAGACACGGTTGTATTTCACTACGTGAAAATTTAAAAGCGAAAAATAGGCATGGCGATTTACCACTTTTCAGTCAAAACCGTAGCACGATCAGCAGGACGTTCCGCCACTGCTGCAATCGCCTATCGGGCTGGTGAAAAGATCTATTGTGAACGTGAAGGCCGAGAACATGACTACAGCCGAAAAACTGGTGTGGAATACAAAGAGATTTATTTACCCAAAGACGCACCAGAACATTTAAAAAACCGGGAAAGACTCTGGAACGAAGTTGAACAGCGCGAAACCCGAAAAAACTCGACAGTTGCCCGGGAATTTGAAATCGCTTTTCCAAGTGAATTAAATCAGGAACAACGCCTGGCCATGCTCGAAGAACTATGCGCCAGTATCGTGGACAGACATCAGGTGGCCGTTGATGCCTGTATCCATGCCCCGCATACCGGATCCGGCAGTGATGAACGCAATTATCACGCCCATATCCTGATGAGCACACGCAAGCTCATTCCCGAAGGTTTTACCGAGAAAACCCGGGAACTGGATCAGAAACACAGTGGAGAAATCGAACACTGGCGCAAACACTTTGCCGATATCTGCAATATGCACCTGGACATGGCCGGATACACCGCCCGAGTCGACCACCGCAGCTACAAGGACCAGGAGAATGGTCTGGAAGCCACCCTGCACGAAGGGCCTAAAGTCACCGAACTGCGCCGAAAAGGGATTGAGACCGAAATCAGCCGAAGCAATGATGAAATCAAACAGAGAAATCAGGCACAGCTGCAATACGGCAAAAATATGGATCTGCTGATTGCTGAAAATGAGATCAAACTCAGCACACTGAAAACTGAACAGCAGATCCAAATCAAAAATAGCGCTAAAACGCCACCAATTGACGAAAAAGCCCTATTTGAGGAAAAACAGAGGGAAACCCTTGGCAAAGTGCTAAATCGCGAAATCAGCGCAAAAGACGCGAATCTAGACCTAGAATTTATGCAGGATGTTTTTAAAAAGGCCGAAAACACCTTCGGCAAGATGCAAAAACATGAAAACGAGTTCAATCAGCAGCTCGCCCAGGACATCGTGAAGAGCCGACTCAAGCAAAGTTATGACAAATTACAAAGCCTGGTCGATCAACACAACGAATTAACCCAGAACAAACCCTTACTGTTTGGAAAAAAAGCCTGGGAAGCCCAACGTGACGAGATTTATCAGGAACACAAAAAGCTAAAAGGTCAGCATGAACACCAGAAAAAACATGGTGTGAAGGATTTATTGGAAAATGAAAAGTTCAAAGAACATGCCTGGAAGCAGTACCAACAACAACATCCGGCCAAAGCCAAGCAATACCAAACTCTATACTCAACCTATCAAGTTATTAAGAAATGTGTGAATGAGATCAAAGCAGAACAACAAATGAAACTCAGACAAGAACAACAGCTCAAAGCACAGCAACATGCGCCTAAAATGAAATCTCGTGGCATGAGTCGATAAACAGAGCGAGTGTCTACGAGCGAACTGAGAAAATTTGCCCTTTCCTTTCCCTGATTACAAGCTCCCTATCCATCAATCACCTGCATATCAGAGCATCCCGAATGGGTGCGAACTTTCCAAGTTTGATCCCCAAACCGAGAGTAGCGAGAAAAAAAGCTCATGAGCGAAGCGAATTCCGAGTTGCTTTTGATCTTGCTTTTGCTTTTCCTCAAATTCACGAAAATATGAACCAAAAATTGCCCCGACGAATCGAGCGAAAGCGAGATTCAATAGAGTTTGAGCGAAGCGAAAACCAAGGGCAATTTTTCAAATTTCCTTTTTTAATTATTTTTAAATATTTTAAATCTTTTCAGCCCTCTGTATGCCTTTAGTAGCAATGGTTTCAGCATTTAAATATGACGGATTGACTACTAACTATGACGGATTGACTACTAACTATGACGGATTGACTACTTAACTATGACGGATTGACTACTAACTATGACAAGTATATATTTGTCATATATTAAAAATTAAATGGTTTTATTTTGGATAAGAATCAAGTTGTAAAATCAAATCAAGTTATAGAAGCTTCATATCAATTAAGTGCCGTAGAGCAACGTATTGTCTTAGCAGCTATTTCACGTATTCCAAAGAATCAACCCATCACAGATGATGAGTTATACCCAGTGAGTGTTAATGAATTACAGCTCCTAGGAGTACACGAGAAAACAGCCTATAGAGATTTAAAAGAAGGGATTAATAGACTTTATGAAAGGTCTATCAAACTCTCTGTGGACGATAAATCTATCAAAATGAGATGGGTACAAGAGGTTCAGTTTTTAGATAGTCAAAGTGTCATTGGTATTCGCTTTTCAAAACCAATTTTGCCTTTTATATCCAACCTAAGTAGAGAATTTACGAAATATGCTCTATCTGATATCGCAGGTATCAACAGTGGTTACGGTATCCGTATCTATGAGTTACTGGTGCAATACAGACAAATAGGTAAGCGTGAAATCTCTGTTGATAATCTACGAACCATGCTGGAACTAGGTAAAAAGTATCCATTATTTGCTGATTTTAAAAAAAGGGTAATTGATACTGCTGTAGATCAAATAAATGAATACAGCCCTTTACGTGTGACGTATGAGCAGAAAAAAACAGGTCGTAAGGTTACTCACATTACTTTTTCTTTTAAAGAAAAAACAAAAAGTATTGGTCAGGAAAGTACAGACATACCGAAAGAGTTCTATAAGTTAACAGATGCTCAGATAAACATGTTTGGTAATCAACTATCGCGTCTACATGAACTTTCTCATCTAGCATGTGAGGGTGAGAGCTATGAAATATTAGCTTCAAAAATCAAGGAAAAACTTAGAGATCCAAAACAACAGAAGCAGTTTTTACCTTACTTACGGAACTTGGGCTTCAAACCTTGAGTGTATTGAAGAATACACTTATTGTATTCTTCAATACGTATCTTAAATACACAGTAATACACTATGAAAACAAGTACAAAATACAGTGTTAGTGATGCTGCCACACTGTATAAAAAATCTAGAGCGACACTTTATAAAGATATAAAAAATGGGGTATTAAGCCGTGATCATGATGGTTTAATAGACTTTTCAGAATTATTGCGTGTATATGGTGAACCGTTTTATGGAAAACAATCAAAACGTATTGATACGTCTCTAATACAGAATCTGGATACACCCGAATACACTGATAAAACAGTAGTAGATTTAAAAAATCAGATCGACTTTTTAAAGAAACAATTAGAAAAAGCAGAAGATAGAGAGGCTAAAGCTAATGCTCGTATCGATACGCTTCTTACACTAATTGAAATGAAGCCACCTAAAGCTAGTAGTGAACCTAATAAAGAGAATATTGAAAGTAATATTTCGCCAAACCCAACTGATATGGCAACAAATATTCAGTTAAAGCAGGTTAAAGAGGACGGATTGACTACTCCAGAGAACAAACGTATCCCTGTTCCAGAACATGTTGAGCCTGAACCTAAAAAGAGGGGCTTCCTGAGCCGTTTTTTCCTTCCTTATGGTTAGCCAGGACTCCAATTTTTTGATGAGCCAATTTCAGTGCAAGCACATGAAATAATGATTCCTCAAAAAACCGGACGATGTTTATTAAAACTAATCAAAACCGTGGAACATTGATTAAAGATTAAGCGTGGAACGGTAGTATTCAACAAAAAAGCCGAACTCAGCTAAGTTCGGCTTTATGGTATCAGTTAAAGCATTGAATTATATAAAATAAAGTGAAGCATTTCGTATAAGGTGTATTATGTTAATTTTAGAAAGTCTTAAAAATTACAATTTTTTTGGATATTCTTTCAATGATTTTATATATATACAGCTATGTAGTTAGAAATCCTTTCCATAGTGAAACTAGAATTGATTTAAGAAAGATTAGTTGGGAAGAACTATCTATCTTAATTAATAAAGTTTTTTTTCACGGAGGGGAGATAAATATTACTAAAGCCGGTACACAGTATAATGAAGAGTATTCAACTCTTACTTATAGTGATTTAGATAGTTATAGCCTGGTCTGTGATGAAAGATATGGATATCTACTTGGATGTAGTATTTTTGAGAATGATGAATATCCAGAAGGGAGCTACCTTCGTTTAGTAAATAAAAATGAAATACTATCTGAGAAAATATATACCTTTGCACCTTTTGATGATGAGTGGAGTGCACGATATGTTAATCAGGACATAGAAATTGCTTTAAAAATATTTAAAGAAATTTACAATCATGGGTATCTCTCAACTGAATCTAAGCAACTATTTAAAGATAATTTAAGTTCTTAGCATAAGGCTGCTTATGCTAAATTTTAAAAAAATATAGTAAAAATAGCAGCTTAAATTTAAATTTTTTGACTTCGCATAAGGTGTATTATGTTAATTTTAGAAGAAATTAAGAATTATCCAATTGAAATTAAAAAAAATATATATTTATAATTAAATGAACATCCAAGTTAAGAACTAAAATGATAAGAGACGATTTAAAAAAATATCCTAAAGCGATATGGGTACATTTTTATAAAAACCGTATAAGTTTGATGGCAGAGAATGGCATAGCCAAAGCAACTGAAATTCCTAAATCACCTTATGATCACCCAAGAATGATTTTGGCAGATTTTGAAAGCGCTACAACAACATTAAAAGCTTTAATGAGACACCATTCTAACGGTTTATCTTTTTTCAAGTTTACAGCTCCTATTACTATTGTCCAAATAATGGAGCCGATACAAGGTAGTTTAACTAAGATTGAAATACGAGCTTTTAAGGAGTTATTTTTTAATGCTGGTGCAAGAGAAGTAAAGCTATATGACCTTGATGGAAATTCTATTGAAGAATAATTTTACAAGCCCTATTTAACATAATGGTTGTTATACGCAATGAAAAAACCTGGGCACCAACCCAGGTCTAAAATTTAAAAAACAGATAAATATCAGTGCAATAAACTCATTTTTCTAATTTCGCATAACGTGTATTATGTTAATTTTAGAAAAAATAAATAAATTGGATATCTAACATATGTATGATTATTGGTCTTCTACTCCTGAATTTATAAATGAAAAAAATAAAGAATTTATTTTTGTTTGCAATCATGCTTTAGAGGCAGATGAACAAGTAACTATGAGCATCCAATATAACCTTTCGAGAGTTAAATTTACTCGATCACAATTACCATCACACATTTCTAATTGTCGAATTATTTATGATATTAGAGGACAATTGATAGACGTCCATATACAGGAAAAAATAGTTAATCAATTAAGCCTAGTCGCATCTGTGGAGTTTAAAGAATAATGGGGTTACAAGTCATAATCCGTTGCGAGAACGAGAATGAGATAATTGAATCTTTGAAAGGTGTTATTGATTCTTGTGAAGGCTTCTTTATAGATAAAAACTTATTTGGCTTATCAATTCCAACAAATATTCTTGATTTTGTTGGTGAGGATAATATTTGGGCTGCCCTTAAAAATTTTGATGTATATGACCTCTGGGCAGGAAACTGGCATTACAAAAAGCCCCCCATTTAACATAATGGCGGTTATACGAAACGCCTCTTAAAATAATGTTATTTATCAAATAGTTAACTCAATAAATCCCAACCCCCAAAGATCAAAAAACAGACGTTTTAACAACTCGTGTGTTTTTTAAGCAACTTTGTAATCTTTCGCCAATAAATTTGACTAAAAATTACGCATCTCACCTTGAGTTATACAATTTTGTGATACATTCTTGTATATACAAATTTGAATGTTTTTTATGGAACAGTATTTCGAATGGGATGAGGCAAAGAATCGAAAGAATCAGAAAAAACATGATGTCTCTTTCGAAACTGCAAGCCTTGTTTTTGAAGATCCGCTGAGGATCTCAATCCAGGACAGACATACCAATGGTGAAGAACGTTGGCAAACCATTGGAAAAGTAAGAGGCGTACTAATGCTGTTAGTAGCTCACACCATCTTTGATGAAGATGACTGTGAAATCATACGAATCATTAGTGCAAGGCAAGTCACCAAGGCGGAGCGAGATAAATATGAGCACGGTTAGATACTCACGTAAAGAACTGAATGAAAAATTCAGCGACAAGCAAGATGCTGAAATTGAACGCTTGCTTGCTAAAGGGACGGGTCCTGATGATCAGCTAGATCTATCAGATATTCCTGAAATTACAGACTGGAGCAATGCTGTACGCCATAATCAATTCTATCGCCCAGTGAAGCAACAGACTTCCATCCGTTTAGATGCTGATGTACTTGCATGGTTTAAAGCTCAAGGCAAAGGCTATCAAACACGAATGAATGAAATTCTGCGTGAAGCAATGTTAGAAGATTTAAAAAATCATCGATAAAAATGGGAGCTTAGGCTCCAATTTTTTAATTTTAATAACATATATTAATTTTTTGGTTCTTAGTGAAATTTAACCATCGGTATAAAAACTCGTGTTAAACCTGATTTATCATGTATTCATTAATATCAAAAATATTGATAATTTATTATATAAAATTAAATACTTATAAAAAAAAAGTTTTTTTTAAAAATACTCATTTTTTTAGTTAGATATTTACTATAATAAGTTGAAACGTAATGTAATACAAATAAACATTAATTACACATTAAATCCATAATGTAATTTAGGGTATCTATGCAATCAATGAATTTAACAAAGCTAAGTGCTGCTATTATTTTGGCACTAAGTACTGCTGCTTGTAGTAGTGGTGGAAGTCATTCAACAACATCTACTTCTCCAGTAATTACTGAACAGACTGCCGCTGAGAAGGCTGCTGCTGAGAAAGCTGCTGCAGAGAAGGCTGCTGCAGAGAAGGCTGCTGCTGAGAAGGCTGCTGCCGAGAAGGCTGCTGCCGAGAAGGCTGCTGCCGAGAAGGCTGCTGCCGAGAAGGCTGCTGCCGAGAAGGCTGCTGCTGAGAAAGCTGCTGCTGAGAAAGCTGCTGCTGAGAAGGCTGCTGCTGAGAAGGCTGCTGCTGAGAAGGCTGCTGCTGAGAAGGCTGCTGCTGAGAAGGCTGCTGCTGAGAAGGCTGCTGCTGAGAAGGCTGCTGCTGAGAAGGCTGCTGCTGAGAAGGCTGCTGCTGAGAAGGCTGCTGCTGAGAAGGCTGCTG
>NZ_VPCL01000021.1:0-11672 GCF_013418235.1 Acinetobacter sp. YH12156 | reverse complement strand
ATATGCAAGGCATGGATCACTCGAAAATGGATCATTCAAAAATGAACCATGGCGATATGCAAGGCATGGATCACTCGAAAATGGATCATTCACAGCATGGCACAGCAAAACCACAAGAAAATGATCAAGTGGTTTATGGTTGGGCAAATGCATCTACACCTGCGGGCAATAAAGCCTTGCAATATAGTGATTTAAAATCTTTAGAACCGCAAAAAGATACTCGTGAAGCTAGCAGTGAATTAGTAGTGCGTTTGGGCGGTACTATGGAGCGTTATATTTGGACGATTAACGGTAAAAAATTCAGCGATGCTGAGCCATTAAAAGTGAAGTATGGCGAGCGTATCCGTATCAAATTTATTAATGACAGTATGATGGCGCACCCCATGCATTTACATGGCATGTTTATGCAGTTGGAGAATGGTCAAGAGTCGGTAGATATGCCGAATAAACACACATTGATTGTACCACCGGGTAAAACAGTGACTGCTTTATTAACTGCGGATGAGTTGGGCGAATGGGCAATCCATTGTCATTTGTTGTATCACATGAGTGCAGGAATGATGAACAAGTTGATCGTGGCAAATGTTAGCGATGAACAAGTGTCTACAACGCCAATTCAAGGTACAAATTCGACTCAAACTCACCAAGTAACTGAGCAAAAAGGAGCTGGACATGCACATCACTAATTTTGTATTTAAAGCGTTTTTTTCTGTTGCGGTATTGAGTTTAACAAGCTTAAGTTTGGCGCACGAAGGGCATCATTCAACTGCTCAGACTGATGGAAAAAATGTACCATCAATGAATCATCAAGCGATGTCTGAGATGGATCATTCACAGCATTCTCCACAAGAGCATGCACAACACATGCAGATGATGGGGAAAATGAATCATGCTGCACATTCAGCACCGATGAACCATCAACATGCAGGTCATCAGCCAATGCATCACAAATCAACAGAGAAACAGCAAGATCAAAAAGTACAGAAAGGAGATCAACATGCGCACCATTAATCTTTTTTCTAAAACTGTTTTAGCAAGCTCTTTGTTGATGGTCAGTGCAGTGAGTTTGGCACATAATGGTGAAGATCATAGTGCGCCTGAAAAAATGACAGTTGCTACATCTTCTAGTCAAAATCAGCCGATGCAAATGGATCGCTCTCAAATGAACCATAGCCAAATGAATCAGGCACAACATCAGGCAACATCTACGGTTAATCATTTACATCATGTACCAGATGCGAATGCTCAGCAGAGTTCGCATTATGATCATCGCTCAGAACACGGTGCGCAAATTTATGCGATTACGACAGTGGACAATAAGTGGCTTGTCAATGAAGATGGCACAGGTGATTTAAAGTCAGAGTTTGAAACCCGTATTGGCACAGATGAAAATAAGGTTTTTATTAAAATTCATGCCGATAAAGAAGAATCACATGATGCACATTATGATGCCAAACTTTTATATAGCCGTATGATTTCAGACTTTTGGGATGCACAGATTGGTGCACGTTATCGTAGTGAAAAAGTTGAACTCAATGATCATCGCAAAGACACCGAAGAAAATGTTGATGCGGTGATTGGCTTACATGGTATGGCGCCATATTTCTTTGAAACTGATGCTTATCTCTATGCGGGAGAAGACAATTATGCGGGCTTTAGCCTAGAAACGGAACGTGATTTTCTGATTACGCAAAAGTTGATTATTCAACCTTATTTAGAGTTGGATGCTATCTTTAGTGATGACTCTAAATATGCGAAAAAAACTGGTTTAAGCAGTGCAACCGCAGGGTTTGAAACTCGCTATGAAATCAGTAAAAAGATCATGCCGTATATCGACATTGCCTATGAGTATTCAAAAGGTAATGATGAAACGTCGTGGCAAATAGAATCAAACTCTGAGAAAGGTTGGTTATATGGAGCTGGTGTTAGATTTAGATTTTAATTAATTTAATGATTACTAAATAGCTTTATTTAAATAAAACTCTAGCTTAGTGTGGCCGGAAGCAAAATGTTAACTTATTTTGCTTCCTTCCATTTAACATAATGGGCGTTATGCGAAACTAGTAGGCTTTACGCGGAATTCTTAGCATATTCATCTTTTGTCTTATATCTTTGTTTTTTACCTATCGGTAAAATATATTCATAACCTATAGAGGAAAAAAGTAGGTAATTAATAAAAAAATTACAGCGACTTATAAGCCTTATAGTTCCGGGAGAGACTATAAGGCTTTTTCTTTATCTTAAAATTCATATATCTATACTATTTTGATAAACAAAAGCATGGCTGAAAGCCATGCTCTGGGAATTCGTATAAGGTGTATTATGTTAATTTTAGGAAAGGCTCTAAGACTAGCAGAATGATTATGTTAGTCTAGAGCCATATAATTAACATTATTGAAGTATTTTACATGGCAATTTTTCGACATTCTTCTGCACACTGACGGCAAGCCTCAGCACATTTTTTACAATGATCATGTGAATGTTTTTCACACTCTTCCGCACAATATTCACAGATCTTAGCACAAAGCTCACAAATCTCTTTGAGGAAAGGTGAGTTATGTTGTTGCATACGCACACATAACTGACAAATATCTGCACATTCTAGACAACGTTGAATACATTCACGCATCATCTCTAAATCTTTTTCTTTTAAACAAGAAGTTGCACATTCAGTACAAATAAGTGAACAGTTTGTACATGCAGAAATACACTCTGAAAATTTCGTATTAATCATTTTTTACTCTCAATTTATATAATCAAAGAAATAATTAAAACATAATTTTTTTCTACTAATTATTTTAAATTATTAGTAAATGTAATACATAATGTTAATTTATATGAATAATGTTAATTTTAACTAAATCTTATTTATATTCCAAATTATTAAAAAACAGTTTTTAATTAGGCTAGATGATCAAGTATCAAAAGCAGCTATTCTTAAAATAACTGCAATAATTTTATCACTTTAAAAATAGATTTTCCCTCTATTTAACATAATGGCGGTTATACGAAAACCCCGGCAGAATGCCGGGGTTTTTATTATATAAATAACTGTTTTTATTAAATATTTTAGTATATTTAACAAATGAAGTTATTAGAGTCCGCAATCGTTTCCTTCAGTATCCGTTCTTACTATTAGTTTCCACTCTATTTTTCCAGCTAATGCAGTATGCTGATGATGATTCTGGGGAGGAAATGGATCATTTTTATTACTAGTTATTTCCTTCTTACAACCTTTACATTTATAAATACCTGAAACAGGTACTGTATCCCCAGCACTATAGGTATTAGCCCACCATTCTTTTGAACTATTTATTTGTACTATAAATTTTTCTGTATCTTTATTCACGATAGCCAATTTAAATCTCCAATTAAAATATAATTTAAATTAATTAATTCAATAACTTATGCCATTTTTCTTTCTTTACCATGTTTTTTTAAAAGTTCTTCTGCATCTTTTAATTGCTGCTCTAATTCCTGATTAGCTTTCATAAGTTCTCTATACATAATTTTCTTTTCAGCCTCGACAAAACGCTTTAATACTTCACGCATTAATGCTTGATACCCCATTTTTTGAGCCTTGCTGATATTTTTCAAATCATCTATAAGATCTTTCGGCAACCGAATTGAAATCATCTGCATATTATTAGATTTATTTAATAACTCATGGAAAGATGCTGGAACCGATGTAGATCTTGCAAATTGAGGATCTGATCCTAATTCTCTACTTTCCCACTGTGTAGCATCATCTAGTTCAAGATCTGCTATTTCAGGTGAATGTTGATCTATATTTTTCATACTCTATACCCATAAACAATTTGTTCGTGTTTTCTTCACGTCACTTTATATAAGCGTATTTAATGTATATCTGAACAAAACCCCATCGACCAAGATGGGGGATTAGTCAGATAACCCGAACACTCTGAACAATGATGAGTCTTCACTGCTCAGAATGTTCAAATTTGTCTAAGAATTAACTGTCTTCTGGAAAGAAGAGATTTAATTCATTTTGATTAGGTTCAAAAGCAGACTTAATAACAATCTTTTGAACATCTTCTAAATAAATAAAACAAACCTTTAACAACCGCCCTGAATCAGTTTCAGAGATGAACCACTTTGTTGGTGGGTTAGTCTTATTTTTTTCCCGAGAATCTTCTAAAAAGTTATTCTCAGTATAGTTAAGAAAGCACTG
The DNA here is from genome assembly GCF_013418235.1 of Acinetobacter sp. YH12156. Classification (NCBI taxonomy): domain Bacteria; kingdom Pseudomonadati; phylum Pseudomonadota; class Gammaproteobacteria; order Moraxellales; family Moraxellaceae; genus Acinetobacter; species Acinetobacter sp. YH12156. The sequence goes on along the minus strand of NZ_VPCL01000021.1, from coordinate 7,480 downwards.
CGAAACTTCTGCAGGTACCACTGAATGCTTGTCTGCCAACTTACGTCGCACACGAGCAGAAATGATGAGAAAAGGGTCATTATCATCAACCATTATTCTACCCTCAATATGTTATAGTTTTATATATACAATTTGTATATACATCCATTGATTGAAATATCTACTATAACTAAGGATTAGTCAATGAAATAAAAGCAAAAAAATCAATTAATAGAGTAATAAATAACCCAACAACCCATTTTTTGTATATACAAATAGTATATACGTTCTTTTTTAATACATATCAATCTTTTTTTAATAAATTATCTTGTTTAACATCGAATCTCTTAGGGGAGATTACATACCAACTTTAACCACATTGTGGACAGGTTGGATTTTAGAGATAAGAAAAACTTCTAGGGCATTTGCTAAATAAGCCGTATCACGTTCAAAGCCTATTGTAATGATGGACCCAGCATCTTTCAGTCTTGGATCTATCGCAATATATTCAGTTTTATCTTCATTCCATCGGCAATATTTCATTACCCTGGCGCTTAAGCCATTACCACGATAACGGCCAGCACCTCTAGAAGTCCCAACACCGATATAAGTCACTAAATCCCCTTTGATAAACGCATATACACCTTGTTTATCGTAATTAGGAATTTTTCCAAAATTAAAATGTACTGGTGACCATTCAGGAGGCTTTCCTAATAGATCTACATTCCAGTGATGTTCAAAGAATAATTCTGTATTACGTATTAACTCATTAAGTGTTGAATCTTCCACTACTCATCTCTCAAAATTTATAGATTAAAAAGCTTTCGGTCACGCTCATCCGTTAAATACTTATCCATCTGAGCAATTAGTTTAGCTCTGGCTTGTTCATCATCTTCAGTGATTTTTAGCATGCAAGATCCGATCAAAATCTTACGTCTGGTATCATCCTTTCGAGCCTGTTCTTTCTCTTTGGCTCGTTCTCTTGCTAGTGCTGCCTGTCTTTGAGCTTTGAGCTGTTTCAGCTTTTCTTCCTGGGCTTTAATTTTGCTGTCTAGTGTTTCAGTAACGCTCATTAATCCAATACCATCATCCTGGGAAACCATCCCTAACATAAGCGCACTTGAATCTGCATTCAAGGTGCTATATGTATAGTAATGTTTTCCTCGAAGAGCGCACTTATGCAAACTACGTTTGCAAGTACGATTGGGGTCTCCCCAATACCCCGACAACCGTATTCACGGTTGTATTTCACGACGTGAAAATTTAAAAGCGAAAAACAGGCATGGCGATTTACCACTTTTCAGTCAAAACCGTAGCACGATCAGCAGGGCGTTCCGCCACTGCTGCAATCGCCTATCGGGCCGGCGAAAAGATCTATTGTGAACGTGAAGGCCGAGAACATGACTACCGCCGAAAAACTGGTGTGGAATACAAAGAAATTTATTTACCCGAAGGCGCACCAGAGCATTTAAAAAACCGGGAAAAACTCTGGAACGAAGTGGAACAACGGGAAACCCGAAAAAACTCGACAGTTGCCCGGGAATTTGAAATCGCTTTTCCAAGTGAATTAAATCAGGAACAACGCCTGGCCATGCTCGAAGAACTATGCGCCAGTATCGTAGACAGACATCAGGTGGCCGTCGATGCCTGTATCCATGCACCGCATACTGGATCCGGCAGCGATGAACGCAATTATCACGCGCATATCCTGATGAGCACACGTAAGCTCACTCCGGAAGGTTTTACTGAGAAAACCCGGGAACTGGATCAGAAACACAGTGGAGAAATTGAACACTGGCGCGAACACTTTGCCGATATCTGCAATATGCACCTGGATCTAGCCGGATACACCGCCCGAGTCGACCACCGCAGCTACAAAGACCAGGAGAATGGCCTGGAAGCGACCCTGCACGAAGGACCGAAAGTCACCGAACTACGCCGAAAAGGGATTGAGACCGAAATCAGCCGCAGCAATGATGAAATCAAACAGAGAAATCAGGCTCAGCTGCAATACGGCAAAAATATGGATCTGCTGATTGCTGAAAATGAGATAAAACTCAGCACACTGAAAACTGAACAGCAGATCCAAATCAAAAATAGCGCTAAAACGCCACCAATTGACGAAAAAGCCCTATTTGAAGAAAAACAGAGGGAAACCCTTGGCAAAGTGCTAAAACGCGAAATCAGCGTAAAAGACGCGAATCTAGACCTGGATTTTATCCAGCGCAATCTAAAACAAGCCGAAATAAACCTGACCAAGCACCACAAACATCAAAACGAGTTCAATCAGCAGCTTGCCCAGGAGATCGTGAAAAGCGGACTCAAGCAAAGTCATGACAAATTGCAAAGCCTAGTCGATCAACACCACGAATTAACCCAGAACAAACCCTTACTGTTTGGAAAAAAAGCCTGGGAAGCCCAACGTGATGCGATTTACCAGGAACACAAAAAGCTGAAAGGTCAGCATGAACACCAGAAAAAACATGGTGTGAAGGATTTATTGGAAAATGAAAAGTTTAAAGAACATGCCTGGAAGCAGTACCAACAAAAACATCCGGCCAAAGCCAAGCAATACCAGACTCTATACCCATCCTATCAAGTCATTAAAAAATGTGTGGATGAGATCAAAGCAGAACAACAGATGAAACTCAGACAAGAACAACAGCTCAAAGCACAGCAACAAGCTCCTAAAATGAAATCTCGTGGCATGAGTCGCTAAACAGAGCGAGTGTCTACGAGCGAACTGAGAAAATTTGCCCATCCCTTTCCCTGATTACAAGCTCCCTATCCATCAATCACCTACCCTACAGAGCATCCCGCATGGGTGCGAACTTTCCAAGTTTGATTCCTAAATCGAGCGAAGCGAGAAAAAAAGCTCATGAGCGAAGCGAATTCCGAGCTGCTTTTGATCTTGCTTTTGCTTTTTCTCAAATTCACGAAAATATGAACCAAAAATTGCCCCGACGAATCGAGCGAAAGCGAGATTCAATAGAGTTTGAGCGAAGCGAAAACCAAGGGCAATTTTCATGAATTTTCTTTTTTATTTTATATTTATAATATTTAATATTTGAAGCATGTTTTCTTTTTTATTTTCAATAGATTATGATGGTATAAACATAGGTTTTATCCGTTTCAAACATAGGTTTTATCCGTATAAACATAGGTTTTATCCGTTTCAAACATAGGTTTTATCCGTTTCAAACATAGGTTTTATCCGTATAAACATAGGTTTTTATTTTACTATTTAAATGAGTATTGTTATGATGATTCCCTAAGTAAAAAATTTATCTAGATTTTGGTAAATCCATATAATGTTTATAGGGAAATAAGAATGAGCCGTTCAGAAAATTTAGACATGTCGATTCTTGTCTCTAAAGCAAATGATTTAGTAAAAGCTCATTATAAAATGACTGTTGTTGAGCACAGATTGTTCAATATCGCTTTATCAAAAATTCGTTCTAATAAGATTACATTAGATAATAATGTACCAATTACCATTTCAGCTCATGAATATGCAGATCTGTTTTCAGACACCATAGATGGCGGTTATAAAGCCCTTAGAACGGCTGTAGATACTTTATTTGAACGCCAGTTCACATTAGAGCGAGAAATCTCAAATACTAAAAAACACGTTAGAACATATAGATTTATTCAAATGAAGGGATATCTTGAAGGTGAAGCTAGAATTGAAATTCAATTTGCTAATGACGTCTTACCATTTGTAAGTGAGCTAGCTAATAAATTTACTCAAATTGATCTTCAACATACGGTTGATTTAAGCAGTCAATATGCCAATCGCTTATATGAAATTCTTAAAGAAGTGCAGAACTATAAAGAGCAAAAAGTTTTTCTAGAGTTGGACGATCTTCGATCTAGGTTCGGTATCGAAAATAAATATAAAACTATGTCAAATCTAAAAGACAATGTCCTGGACTTAGCTGTCACTCAAATAAATAAGAGCAAAGCCTGCGATATATATAACCTTCAATATACTAATAAGAAGGCAGGGAAAAAAATTATAGGATTTGAGTTTACCTATAAAATTAGAAAGCAACCAAAGAAGTCAGATATAGCTATACAACCTATAGTTTTAAAAATGACTGATTCGCAACGTTATCTTTTTGCTAATAAACTCTCTGGGCTTACCGAGATGAATAAATATTCTCAAGGTACAGAAAGTTACTCTCAATTTGCTGTTCGCATTGCCGAAATGTTGCAGGATCCACTTAAAATTGAAGAATTACTGCCATATCTAAAGAAAGTAGGATTTAATACAAAATAAACTTCATGTTCAGATTGGATGTTCACATGAACATCCTTGTACACGCACTGAGGGATTACATTGAACACAACAAAATTCAGCGTCATGGATGCAAGTAAAGCCTTTAAAAAATCACGTACAACAATATATGAGGCTTTAAAAAATGGTGAATTATCAAGAGATCATGATGGTCTTATAGACTTATCTGAACTTATCAGAGTTTATGGCAATCCAGTCGGTGTTCAGTCCAGTACACGTACTGAACAAGTTCAGAAGGATGTACAAGTACACGTTCAATCTGAGGTTGAAAGTGTATTAAAAGATCAAATTTCTTTACTCAAAAATCAGTTAGATTTAGCAAATCAAAGAGAAAAGTCTTTGATGCAACATATTGAAGATCTTACTTATAGAATTGAGTTTAAAGGCACCTTAGAACAGCCAAAACAAGAAAATATTAATCAGCTAGATGGATCTACTAATTCGAATATAGCAACAGATCCTCGGTCACAGGCTGAATCGAACTATGACGGATTGACTACTTCAGAGAATAAACGTATCCCTGTTCCAGAACACGTTGAGCCTGAACCTAAGAAGAGAAGCTTCCTGAGCCGTTTTTTCCTTCCCTATGGTTAACCAGGACTCCAATTTTGTGATGAGCCAATTTCAGTGCAAGCACATGAAATAGTGACTCATCACAAAATCGGATGATGTTTATTAAAACTGAATAAAACCGTGGAACATTGCTTATTTATTGAGCGTGGAACATAAAAAACAATAAAAAAGCCCGATCTGGAGGATACGGGCCAATCAAAATGATATACATCATTGATTAATAAAGACAATTATAACGCATTTCGTATAAGGTGTATTATGTTAATTTTAGGAAGTCTTTACAGTTGGCCTTCAAGTAACTGACCTATTTCTAACCTGGTATAGCCACGTTCTTTAAAAATCAAAATAATTGCTTTTTTATAATCTTCAGAAGTAGAAGTCTTATATTTAGTTATCAGTTGATTCTCAGAATTCAGCTCTAGATCATTTTTGATGGTCAATACTTCGCTAGAGATCCTATTAAAGATATTTAGGTTAAACATACAGGCACTCGTCATCCGTTATAGCGGCCCGACTACAACAAACACCTGCCTTAGCTTAGCTAGACACCCTTGGCCGCAAGGATTACAAATTAGACAAGATTCTGCAAGTTTTGCAGAATTGAGAGCCTGAATATTCGACGAAATTATTGTTCACTTAACATAATGGTTGTTATACGAAATAGAAAAACCTAGGCACTGGCCTAGGTCTTAAATTTTAAAAAATACATAAAAATTAAGGCTATAGTCTCAATTTTTTAACTTCGTATAACGTGTATTATGTTAATTTTAGAGAAACTACTAAATTATATTGAGTTGTAAATAGTTGAAATTCCGTTAAGATATTTTGGATTAAATTCTATTCCTAGATAGCATTCATGTTGACTCATCTCTCCAAAAAACTTTGGTTTTGTTTTCTTATGGTTTTTGCCATAGGATGGAGTAGTGTGTCTGTTGCATCAGTAAAGATAATGCATATCAATATGCAAACTGAAATGAGCCAAGATCATTGTTTAGATCAAGCACAGCAAGTCACTCAACATGGTATTAATCACGAAGTACAGACGAATACCGATTGCCATAATCATTTAGCTATTAATCAGAATATAGATCACAAAAAGTGTCAGGAATGTTCTAGCTTATCCTGCCAGACACAGATCTCATGTCTTCATTCTTTGCAAAGCTCGCTAGATCCCCTAGATACCTTCTATTCTATAGATCAGCCTAATTTTTATTACCTCAACCAATATCTAAATGGGTATTGGCAAGAAATTTCACGTCCTCCTAAAACTTAACCAATTTTTTTTAAAATTTATTTATTTTTCAAAAATTAAGGTTAAGTTATGTCTCATAAAATTAGTTCGTACCTATTAGCAGGTATTTGTTTTGCATCGTCGCCTTTGGTTTTTGCCGAAGTGCGTGAATATCAGCTTGTTATTGATGAAGCAGTGGTCAGCCCAACTGGAAAGCCTGTAAAGCGCATTACCGTAAATGATCAATTTCCTGCGCCTTTGCTTGAGTTTGAAGAGGGTGATGAAGCCATCATTCGCGTGAAAAATAATTTAAAAAACCAAGATTCTTCTATTCATTGGCACGGACTGTTGTTGCCGGGCATTATGGATGGTGTACCAGGATTTAATGGTTTTAACGGTATTAAGCCTCAAAGCGAGTATGTTTATAAATTCAAGATTCGCCAAAGCGGGACTTATTGGTATCACGCTCATTCTAAAGGACAGGAACAAGACGGCTTATATGGTTCTTTTGTGATTTATCCAAAAGGTAAAACACCATTGGCAGCACATGAAAAAGCTGAACGTGACTATGTGGTGATGTTGTCAGATTTTCATGAAAAAACCAGTGATCAAATTCAGAAAGATCTTAAAATTTCAGCTGAATATTATCAAGATCAGCGTGAAACCTTGGGTGATGTTTGGAAGCAGGTTAAACGTGATGGCATAAAAGCGACATGGTCTGACCGCAAAATGTGGAATCAGATGCGTATGCTAAAAACCGACATGTCGGATGTTACAGGTTATACCTTCCTCATTAATGGCAAAACACCTGAACAAAATTGGACAGGAATGTTTAAACCGAATGAAAAAATTCGCCTACGTTTTGTGAATGCATCTGCGATGTCTTTCTACGATGTCCGTATTCCTAACTTGAAAATGACTGTGGTCAGTGCTGATGGTCAGCCTGTAAAACCTGTTGCTGTGGATGAGTTTCGTATTGGCACAGCTGAAACTTATGATGTGATTGTGGAGCCCAAAGGCGGACATTATCAAATTGAAGCTGAGTCAATTGACCGTGCAGGCTATGCGATTGGTACACTGCACAATGAATTAAATCCTATGACACATGGCATTCATATGCCTGCACCACGTCCACGCTCACTTTTGACCATGGAAGATATGGGACATGGTGGCGGTGATCATGCAGGAATGGATCATTCGAAAATGAACCACGGCAATATGCAAGGCATGGATCACTCGAAAATGGATCATTCAAAAATGAACCATGGCGATATGCAAGGCATGGATCACTCGAAAATGGATCATTCAAAAATGAACCATGGCGATATGCAAGGCATGGATCACTCGAAAATGGATCATTCACAGCATGGCACAGCAAAACCACAAGAAAATGATCA
>NZ_VPCL01000020.1:0-12356 GCF_013418235.1 Acinetobacter sp. YH12156 | reverse complement strand
GACAAGCATCGTCATTTTATTATGGTCAGCCTCAGGGTGAAGTGTGTCTAATCAACAGGGTTTTCGGTCTCTAAGTACTTTTTAAAGGAAACATCATCGACTCAAATCTCTATTTGCAACAGTGCCATTTAAAGTGTCTATATTCTCACCAATAAAAATGTCTGGTTTATGATGGTTTTCACCATCATGGACTGGATATAAATTATAGATGCTGATCACTATGTCTGGCAAATAAATACAACGCCTAAAGATCATCGTATTATCCAAGTCCGTGCTACTGAAATCTTGAATCTTTCAACCAGTCATGATGATTTGGTAAAAACCAAATGTCTTTCCATTATTTTTGAACATTTGTTGGGATTTGGACCCACCTTGGCGCATGAAAAGCTCACCACCGTGCATGGATTCGATCTTTCAGTAGAAACCCTACGTTCCATGATTGCGGCTGACTTGCAGATTTTACGATCCAAACGCCTGAAACGCCCATATCAGCCACGCTATAACAGTGAGTGCTTTGTTGAGCTGATTCGTATCATGACTGGTTTGAAGGTCAAACCGCCAAATCCTGCTGCTAAATTTCTAAGATAGTGGGAACCCCACCCTGACCATTGTCATATTGATCTTAAGAAGAGACAGGGTGACACAGTTTTGATATAAAACTTTAGTTTTGCAACGACAAGATGAATTTTTCAATCATCTGTCTTTCTGATTCAGGTAATGCTTGAATAGATTTTGTAATTGGATCGCTCCCTGAATGAGTATGTTGATCTATACATCCTAATAAATAATCAGCAGATATATTCAGCACAACAACTAACTTATAAAAATTTTCTAACGACGGTTTACGAGAACCTGCCTCAAAATGTGCAATTGATGTAGATGGCATGCCTGATTTTTCCGCCAATTCTTGCTGTGTCATTTTTCTCATTTTTCTGATTTCTTTTAGTCTTAGACAAAACAAATCAGCATCCATTTCAAGCATCATAATAAAACACCATAAACCGACAATAATAACTTGACTAAATAGGCAAGTTTGCATATAAATATTGATAGTATTTTATTGTCTATTTCGATAAAAAACATCTTTTAAAAATTAAGGAGGGAAATTAGATGATCAATATTGTATGTGCATGAGTGACCTATCTAGACAATAGGACACTCATGCTTTTCATTCCAAACCCAGGAAATGAAAGATTGTAAAATTTCGACGTTTTACCTTTGCATTCTTTCATAACAAATAATTTAAGTAAATTTTTCTTTTAAGAAAAATCTATTCACTTAAAGGCTCGATTATGAATAGTTCCTCTCATGTAGTTCTTAAATCAATTAGATCTGAAATCCGAAATCTTAATGTACGGATCATTTCAAAAATAGTAGCTTCTAAAATTATCGAAACTACGGCCCTACAATTACTATTTGAACCAGGCTTTTGCAAACAGCTTAACGTTGCACGCCATCTCACGACATATGAAGCTGTTGCATATTTTGTTGATAATCAATTTTTTGAAGAATATGGATTTCAGCAAGTATCTTTAATTAGTTTACAGAATATATATGATCAACTTTTAACTAATTTCTATGAGCATTTGACGAACACGCCTTATTATCCTATGTGATAGATGGCTCTTAACCTTAATTAAGTCCTCACATAAAAATGAGTGCGGACTTAATTCATGGCTATAAATTGCATTTTTTAGCAACTCAAGTTGCTAAAAAATGCAAAACTTAGCAAAACTCAAACTCAGTATTGTGAATATCTGCAAAAAACCATCACTTTAATTATTTCTATTGCTTTTATTTCAAGGTAATTACCAGGAGAGCAACCATTGCATTTTTTGTGGTGTTTTTTCTGATCAAGTTCCTATTTAGCCATATTGTTTAAAAGAGAAATAAAAAACTCTGATTACTGAACAACCCATATTTGGGAGAGTTTTCTATTCAGAAAATTTTTCAATTTACTCAAAGAAGGTCATAAAAACGTGGAGACTAGATTCGCGCTTTTTATGGGGCTAATATAACAAATTTTAGATACTTTTTATTTTTCCAGATAATTTAAGAAAAAGCACTATTTTTTATATTAAGGGCATACTTATGAGTCCACTTTCACAACCTATAAATAAATCTAAACTTTTGGCTCAGGCTTCATGGAAAGCGGCTCAGCAGCTTGGGTTAAAACCTGAGCAATTTGTAAGAATTCTGCATCTTGAATGCGTTGATATGGATTTATCTGATGCAAGCCTAATGCTAGATCCAAATTCTCAATCAGGGGAAATAGCAATAATCGTAATTCGGATTTACAGAGCTGTTTATAGCCTGAATGGTGGTGATATTAAATGGATGCACCGTTTTCTCAATTCACCTAATTTATTAACTGGAGGAGTTCCTATAGAACAGATGGAAACTGAACCGTACCGGGTTTGTCGGAGAGTCAATATTCTGAGAGACTATCCCGATGACAAAATTAAAATATACCCCTGAAATCAGAGAAAGAGCGGTTCAATTACTAATTGAATCTGAAAAAGATTATCCTTCTACTTGGGCTGCAATCACAGCAATTGCGCCTAAGATTGGTTGTACTCCTGAAACACTTCGTGCCTGGCATCAAAAGCATTTAGATCAGCAAAATCCTATTAAAGTACAACAGATATCTGATCAAGAAAAAATGAAGCAAATGGAACGTGAAATTAAAGAATTAAAGCGTGCCAATGAAATTCTACGTAAAGCAGCCGCTTTTTTCGCCCAGGCGGAGCTCGACCGCCCACACAAATAATGGTGGATTTCATCCATAACAATAAAGACTTATATGGTGTTGATGCGATTTGTAGGATTTTACCGATCGCAGCTTCAACCTATTACCGGACTCTAGATCTCTGCGAAAATCCAGAACATCGAGCAAAGCGAGATTTACATGACTTGCATCATGCTGAGGAGATTAAACGAATTTGGAAGGAAAGTTTAGGTCGATATGGTGTACGTAAAGTTTGGCAAAAATTGAAACGTGAAGGCTATGTTATTGCACGTTGTACAGTTGCTCGATTGATGCAGAAGCTAGATATACAAGGTGTTTGGCGTGGTAAGAACAAACAAACTACCCGCAACCGAGATGATCAAAAACGAGCAGATGATTTAGTGAAACGTAATTTTAGTGCTGATCGACCTGACCAATTATGGGTCAGTGACTTTACGTATATTCAAACAAATTCAGGCTGGGTCTATACCGCCTTTATTATTGATGTGTTCTCACGAGCAATTGTTGGATGGAAAGTATCTACACGGATGAATACAGATATGGTGCTCGATGCACTTGAGCAAGCATTGCACGATCGAGGCATGCCAAAGAATGTGATTCATCATTCCGACAGGGGTGTGCAATATCTTTCGATTCGCTATACCAATCGTTTAGAAGCAGCAAATTTACGAGCATCAGTCGGTACAACTGGTGATTCATACGATAATGCTTTGGCTGAAACGGTGAATGGCTTATACAAAACAGAGGTGATTGAATATTTAAAAGCAGATTGGCAAGGTTTAGCAGATGTACAACTTGCGACACTAAACTGGGTAGATTGGTTCAATAAAAAGCGTGTACACAGTGCACTGGGTTATGTGTCGCCTTTTGAGTTTGAAGCAATGTACTATGATAAGATTAACCCGTTAGGTCAGGTGGCTTAACTTAAATAAAAAAGTCTCCGACAAACCCGGTACGGTTCAAACTATGCATGGACTACTTTCTGTACTTAAGGCCGTAGAAGCTTTTCCATGTTAAAGTACTGACTTTTAAAGAATACCAATAGTTACTTGGGAACAGAAAGCAGTATAGCTATCAGATAATATGGTCGGAAAAATCCCTAAAGTATGTAGCTTATTGCCTTGAGCAGCCCTCCCTTTCATATGTCGACTCAGATCCAGTGGAGGCATTAAAAGGAGTGATAAAAGTCGTCAATACGTATGATTCTAAAGCTTCAAAATTCCCTTCAGAAGCGGCTTTATTGCAGGATATAAATCTTTCTAATGCACATTCGGAGCTACTTGGTAGGCAGCTAACTGACAAAGAATTAGGTCAATAAATTTATAAATCTCCCAGAATTTATACTTTTCATATTAACCATTTATCCAGATTCTCTTGTTTTTGGAATGAGGTAAAGTTTATTATTTGATTTTGTCACAAAATCAAATAATGGATAAGTCATGAGCAATAATCGTGGGGGAAGCCGAGAAGGTTCCGGTAGAAAGCTAAAATATAACGAGCCTACAAAAACTGTAAGAGTACCTGTATCCAAGATCATAGAAATCAAGAATTATCTCAACGAAGCAGAGAAACAATGCTTTAATGATGTTGCTTCAATCTCTCCTGTAGAGCCGTTCACTCACATGCAAATTCCTCTGGCTTCCGAGAAAGTTGCTGCTGGTTTTCCTTCCCCTGCTCAAGACTATGTAGATAAAACTCTAGACATGAATGAACACCTCATCAGCAATGAGGCAACAACATTCATTGTCAAAGTAGCCTCTCTTTCAATGAGAGATGCTGGCATCGACATTAATGATGAACTTGTCGTTGATCGTAGTCTTGAAGCCAAACATGCAGACATCGTTATTGCCCTAATCGACAATGACTTCACTGTTAAACGTCTGATGATCGAAGGTGATCATCGTTGGCTTAAAGCTGAGAATCCGGATTGTTCTGACATTCATCTTAATGATGGGCAAGAGATGGTGATTTGGGGTGTAGTGACATTTGTCATCAAACCGTTCCGGAAACGCAAGTAACTCTACTTTATTGGTTTCATCACATGGAATGTACAAACAAGGTGTTTGCTCTAGTGGACATCAACAACTGTTATGTCAGTTGTGAGCGTATCTTCAATCCAAGTCTGAATAACAAGCCTGTCATTGTTCTCTCCAACAATGATGGTTGTGCTGTTGCACGCTCTCAGGAAGCCAAGGACTTAGGTATCAAGATGGGAGTTCCCTTCTTTCAGATTAAAGACATCGTAGAGCAGCATAAAGTCCAAGTGCTCTCAAGTAACTATGCTTTATATGCAGAGATGTCTCGCAGATTCATGAAAGTCCTTTCAGACTTTGTCGCTCCTGACGAGCAAGAAGTCTATTCGATTGATGAATGCTTCCTTGATCTGACCGCTCCTTCAGAGAAGGATGATCTAACCGATTATGCTCAACAGATTCGTCAGCGTATCTTCACCTGGCTTGGTTTGCCTGTGTGTATTGGCTTAGGTCGAACGAAAACTGAAGCAAAGATAGCCAATCACATTGCCAAGAAGAATGCTTACTTGAATGGTGTATGCAACTTGGTTGCAATGGATTACTGCTCTACCGAGACTCTGTACCAATCCATCGAGGTAAGTGAGATTTGGGGTGTAGGACGTAAACATACGTACAAGCTCAACAGTATGGGCATCCATTCTGTAATGAATTTTGTCATGGCTTCCCCACTGATGATCCGAGAGCAATTCTCTATCGTCATGCATCGAACTTTATTAGAGCTGCATGGAGTTGCTTGTATTGAGTTAGAGCATACTCAAGCCCCTAGAAAACAAATTGTTGCGAGTCGTTCGTTTGGTCAAAGGATTTACCATATTGACGATCTGAAAGAGGCCATGAGCCTGTATGTACAAGATGCGGTAGCTCGCTTAAGAGGTGAGAATATGTTGTGTGGTTACATGATGGCTTTTGTACAATCGAATCCATTTGATACGCATAAACCGTATTACAGCAAGTCTGCAGCAATCACTTTACCTGAACCCTCTGACAATGTATTAACGCTGTGTAAAGTTGCCATCAAAATGATAGATGATTTATATCAGAAGGATGTAGGCTTCAAGAAGTGTGGCGTGATACTGACTTGTCTGGAGCCAAAAGCCAGGCATACTTATGACCTTTTCACAGACATGAAGCAAGTTGGCTTAGACAATATCTTGATGGATTCACTTGAGGAAATCCATCATAAGTTTGGTAAAACCAAACTCGCTCTTGGTGCAAGTATGTTACCGAACAGAACCTGGAATATGTCACGTAACCAACTCACTCAAAATTACTTCAAGTGGGATCAATTGCTTTGTGTGAAGTAATTTTTATTGATTACTTCACAACATAATTTATTTTTTCTTCTTTAAAAACTCTTTTAAAGTTTCCTCAGTAATACCCACAAAATTGTTTCTTTTTAGAAAGTCTAGTACTTCTCCGGTTGTTGCACCAAGACCAAAGAGTTGAAGTAAAGTTTTCTTATGCTGAGTAAGCAATTGATTCCGTGTAATGGTCTTTTCATTCAATTCTTTTATATAACAAAGAAGAATATTTTCAAAGTTTTTAGAATCATTTTTGCTATATATTTTTTGATTCTTCTCAACAAGTTTTGAAGGCTTAGAATTACTTTCTTGAGGAGCTTCAAAAGAATTATCTGTTGAGAATTCAGAATTTATATTATCCGAATTTTCACTATCGAATTTTAAAATATTCTGATCTTGCATCATATTTCTTCCTTAAGAATAAATTTATAAGCTCATTATTCGAAATATTTACTCTCATAAAAATGGCAAAATATGACCCTTTTTTGATTTTTAAATTACTGAAAAATGTAACTTTTTGCGCTAAGAAAAAAAAGGGAAAACAAGCATGATTTTCATCATCTTCAGTTCATTCACTGACCGCTAAAAATATACAGGATGGGACGAGTAATATACATCGTCCAAAATCACAAATCTCGAGCTCGCTCCGCTCGGTCTCAATTTGCATATAGTAGAAAAAAATGAAAGACAAAACATTGAGAAACAAAAAAATCATTATTCGCTTTACAGCAGATGAACATCAACAAATTAGTGCTGCCTGTGCGGCATTACATATGGCTCAATCTAACTATCTACGTTTGAAGATTTTCTCGGATACCCAGTTCAGTATTTCAGATCAACAGGACATTCATACTGTGAGAATCATGGGAATTTTACTGACAAAAATTTTGGAAAAACTCAAAGATACAGGACTCATTCTTCATGAATTGGATGAAATAGAACAGCTCATCCCGGAGATCAAAATGACTGTGCGTAGACTCAATGATAGATTGGATAAAGTATGATTATTAAAGTCATTGCGAATACGATCGGGTCTTCAGTAGAAGAACGTGTGACTGGATTATCGGATTATATTCATCATCCGAAGCAGACACGTGCTCACCATTTGTCTGAATATATTCATCAGCTTCATCCTGGTTTTGATGAAGACTTACTCTCTGAAAAATGTGTCTATTCAAACTTTAGAAACTTTTTAGATGATGATCCTCATTATCAAAAAATAGAAATGTCACAAACTGCCAGTTTGAACTCTCGTGTGATTGACCCGATCGTACACATGGTCGGAAGTTTTAAAAAATTTGAGGTTCCAACCACTGAGCAATTAGAACAACAAATTGATATTTTAGCGAAACATCTCAGTGCAGAAGAACTACAAATGCAATATGCAATGCACATGGATACAGACAATGTTCACTTTCATTTAATCGTCAATAAAGTTCATCCATTCAAAAAAAATAAACACAATGAAAATAAAGTGATCGATCTTGGAGATGGCTGGATTTATAATGCTGTACATCGGGCTGCAGCAGAAATTGAAGCAAAACAGGGCTGGGAACCAGAGCCTAATCCAATGTTTATCTATAAGCATGACACGGGACATTGTGAAAAAAATCCAGATTATATACCTCAGCCTGATGCTGAAAAAATTTATTCAAAAATTCGAGATCAAGAACATCGACATCAACAAAAAAGTCGAATGAGCAGTGAAAGCGAATCAGGCAAAGACTACCAACGCTATATTGGACATTGCGTTAATCAAGTACTGAAAAACGCTGAAAATTGGCAAGACTGGCATAAAGAATTAGCTCAACATGGCATTCTTTATGAGAAAAAGCGAAACGGTAGTACTTTTAAAATTAAGACAAGCGAAGAGCAAGAACTCACGTTTAAAGCCTCTTTATTTTGTAATAAACAAGCGACTCTCAAAAACTTAGAAAAAAAATGGGGAGATTTTACGGCTAAAGATAGTGATATTAAAACTATCCCTCTTATAAAACTAAATGAAACATCTCGGCACTCTCAATCAGCAGAAACAACTGTACATTCTTACCATTTATTTAAAAATGAAGATTTTTTAGTTACTAATCTTCATGATGTTTATCTAAAAATAAAGGCAGAAAAGGATTCAATCAGTAAAAATCGTAAAAATGGATACCAAGAAATTTCTCTTAAAAATGAAAATTATAAGCATGATAAAAATAATTTTTTAAAACAATGGCAGCAGAAATTTCCAGAGCAATCATCTGATGTCATTTTTACTCTGCTGCATTACCAGCACTCTGCTGATCAAATAAATTCAAGAGCATTGCAAAGAAAAGAATATAACGATCAACATAAAAGCTTGGGTAAAAAGACCTCTAAAACACTGCAAGAAAGCTTTCCATTTTCTTCAAGCTTTGATTCCTCGAAAATAACGTCTTACGCAGATTTTTTAAAGTTTTTCCCCCCCTCACATCACTTGCTTATGCAACAACAATTTTTATTTGATCAACGTCAATCTAAAAATTTTATTTGCCAAGATAACCCTAGGATTGAAAAAGCAAAAATCCTCTTTGATCAGAATGAACCGATAGCCATTCAAAATAGATATGGGATCCTGGTGTTCAGTAATTATTCCGTGACCCGACTACAACAATGTATAAAAGCACTTGATTCTAAAAAGAAAGGAACGCTCAGGGGTACGTCGGAATTTAAAGAATTGTTCCACGCTACTGTAAAAGATCTCAAAGAAAAAGAACAGATTATCGACACAAACCATGAGAGAGTATTACCAAGTTTCGAACGTCTTTCTCAAAACAATATCGAGTCGTGTTTTACTGAACTCTTTAAAAAATTTAGATCCACGCACACAAATCAAAGTACAGCCATTATTAAAACTTGTTTGCTCTTAAATTGTTGCGGTTTACCAATGGAGTCACTGCAATCAACATTAAAAAAATGTGTTGATGAAAAGAAATTGCCTGATATTAATAAGCAAGATCAGGATCTCCTCATGCTTAGGATCCAAAATCTGATTTATACTCAGCATAAAGAACTAAATAAGCAATATTTCAATTCATCTGAGATTGAACAATGTTGGCAACTTTATTTTAATCTACATATTTCTCCACTCAAGCAGCCAAAAGAACACAAGCACAACTCTCAGTCTTCATCTTCAACACTAGAATTAGAGCTCGTGCCTAAGGTTGAGAAGAAAAGAACAATCAAACTTCCTGAAAATTTAGCTGAATCTGAGTTTGAGCAAATGCTGCAATACTTTGAATACACTCGAAGACTCAAGCTTCAGAAAAAACAAGAAGGAGAACGCTTGAATACATTAGAATCTTCAAAGAAAATGTCTATACCTCATCAGCAATCCCAAATGACATCTCTTTTTAGAAAAGACTATGTAATCGAATACAAATTTGGACAAAAATTTTATCTGGACCAAAAAAAAGTTGCATTTTTTGAAACGAAAAATACATCAGAAATTACAGTTGTTAGTCATCAACATGAGCATATCCGTGATGCTTTATTCCTGGCAAGAGCCAAGTTTGGTGTTGTTTTAGTTTTTGGAACAGATGAGTTTAAAAAACAAGTACAACAAATTGCTGATTCAGAAGATATCAAAATTGAATTTAAAACCACTGCTCAGCAAAAAGTGAATGCTGCAATTGAGAATAGTCCAATTGGTAATTCAGCTGCTAAAAATGACAGTGCTGAACCAAAACCGCCAAGGAGAGAATTAAGTTTGGAACCTAAAGATCCTAGTATAATAAATAAGGAAGATAGAGCTGATAATTTCTATAAAAATCAATCTGTGACATCACGTAATAGTCGTAAAGAGTCCACGCAAGAAAATAGTTACGATTACGGACCTGGTTTTTAAAACAATTGCCTAATCGAATTTTTATGCAGCTTGAAATATGGTTTTAAGAATAGCCTAAGAATTATACTTAGGCTAATTCAAAAAAAATTTCAAGCGAATTAACATTTTCTATCTTCGATGAGTTACGAGTTAGAATTCAAAGAAAAAACTCTGAAGAATTTTGACAAATTTAGTTGTAATAAGAGTGATTGTAAATAAATAATCTATTGTGCTTAAGCTAATTTCTTTTCTACATTTACAACTTTAAGTTAGCGAAGATCTGTTGAACTGAGTCCTGAAAATGTGAATAGGCTTGCTGCCATGATATTTGTTTGTCCCCGAACACCATAGGAACAACAAAATTATTAAACCTGGCTTTATAGAGTGGATTACGACTTAATTCATTTAAACCAAATAACAATTCAGCAATCGGGTCTTCAACCATAAGAGTATGCTGACGACCATAACGCTCAATATCAGTTTTTATAACTTTAGTAGCTAAGTGCCCTAAATAAACAAAATCTTGTGGTTTACCATAGGTAATTTTAAAGTAGTCATACACATGTCGAACTAATGATTCATCATCAGCTCTTTCAGCATTTCTAGCAAAGGCCGCTGTACGCCTTAAAATTGCTATCAGCTTCTCGATACTGGTACTGACAATTGTGACGGAGGGAAAAGCATCGACTGGCTTCCCTTTCTTAGCCAAGTCATACACAAACGAGGTGATACTTCTAGATTCAAAAGGCTCAAGTAAGTCTGTTTCAACTAATTCCAATTTAATGAATGGTCGTAAACAGGGAGCTTGGTTGAAATGCTGAGGATATCGAATTAATAATTCCATATAACGATATTCATCCCAGACAACTGGTTCCTCTTCAATTGTAAAGAAATCAGATTGAGAGATTTTGTCTTGTACTTGATGAAGCAATTGTTTACGTACAACTTTAGCTTTAGAGCGACTTAATGCAATATTTGGTTTTGGAACTATTTTAATGTCCACATCTTCAGACATCCGATTTAACTGAATATTTGCTTTAGCTAAAGAAGTTCCACCAGCAAAAACCAAGTCATGCGTTTCAAATTCTAGAGACTGTAATAGTCTCAATAACTCGACAACATAGTAATCTTTTTCAACAATAGAAGTTGCACCAATACCAAGTGCATCAGCGACATCTGCAAACACATTTTTTATATCAGGCATTAATTTGGCTACGACCTACAGACAATTGGCGTGTAAAACGACGCGGGGTTTTAATTTGAGTAAAGGCTGGAATCTGGGTGGATTGACCAGATAAATATTTTTCCGTAGCCTCTCCTAACGTAACCTGCACATCCAATCTTTTTAATGCCTCTAAGATCACTGCATCCGCGCCTTCTGGACAGGCTGGCATTACTTTGCCGGTAATTTGATTTTTTCTTGCTTTGGTATAAATACCATAACCAACTTTAATTAGCTCACCTTCTTGAACTAAGTTTCGCAGAACTCTTCCAATTTGGTCATAATTCGCAATGTCATTAAAATCATCACGCATAAAAACATAACGTTTTGAGCGTTTGATGCGCATTTGCATTTTCGCTTTAGTTGTCATCGCATCTCCCTTATACATCAGTTTTCACATACCTTTAAACTAGCAAAAATACGACATTTTGTCGAGCAAAAATACGACATTATACTAGATGAGACTGTAGATAAATTACTCAGGAAGACAACTTTGTCTGATCTGACAGTTCTTGGTTGAGTTGCAGAATTCTATTACTCTATTACATTAAACAGCTGTAGATAACTACTTATGATCCAGAATTGGTTATCAAGCACCCTGATTACATAATAATCATAAGTTATACAACTTACACAATTTATGTGTCAGGAACCTGTCCACTTATGTACCTCTAAACACGTACGTGTTTTTATCACATTTGCTCTATAGCTCACAGCTTTTCGTTGTTGAGCTTTTTGAGTAGGTGATTGCTTATATTTTATCGTTTGTTTTGCTGTTTCAATAACTGTATCAATAGCTGTATTGGAAAAGATGCTTTGAAGGATCTGCGTTGCTTCCAGGACATTACTGATCAATTTGGATTGGTATATCAAGTCATGGAGAATAAAGTTGTTGTTCTGGTTCTAGATGTTGATAGACGAGGTACGGTCTATAAAGGCCTACAATCAAATTAGCTCACGGCTTTTGGTTGTTGAGCTTTTTGAGTAGGTGATTGCTTATATTTTATCGTTTGTTTTGCTGTTTCAATAACTGTATCAATAGCTGTATTGGAAAAGATGCTTTGAAGGATCTGCGTTGCTTCCAGGACATTACTGATCAATTTGGATTGGTATATCAAGTCATGGAGAATAAAGTTGTTGTTCTGGTTCTAGATGTTGATAGACGAGGTACGGTCTATAAAGGCCTACAATCAAATTAGCTCAC
>NZ_VPCL01000019.1:0-17387 GCF_013418235.1 Acinetobacter sp. YH12156 | reverse complement strand
GTTCTTCATAAGCTCTTAATGATCTTCTTGCTGATTCGTCACCAGCAAGCTAGGTCGGCTATATTACACTGAATTTCTAAAGTGTCAATCCGTAATTCAAATTAATTTAAACTTAACCAACAAAACCCAATCTTAACACTTCGTGCTAAGTTACTGTTTTATCAGAAGTTTTAATCTTCATCACTGCCGATGGATGTGCATTCTACAGGATTTCACACTCAACACAACCCTTATTTTTAAATAATTCAGCAAAAACCCAACGACTGTTTATTTATTCTACAAAAAATGCAGGTTTTTCTATTTTTTGAGCATTAAAGGTACAGAATTTGATAAATGAGTTAAAAGTTTGTCGGTTTTATCTTGTTCTTGAAAGCGTAAAGGACGGCAATCAATGTATTCACAGTAGCCACCTTCCCCATTTTCGTTCTCTTCATTTATTTTGACCTGATAACTAAAACTTCCAACATAGCCCGCGGCCAAACCAAATTTGAAATCACCGCGACTTTGCCCTTGTACCCAAATACAGGTACCATCTTTAGCTTCGTAACACCATTCAAATTCACGTGGCAAATACATATTTTGCCCATTCGGCGTGGTGACGCGCGGATAGACACGATGAACTTTAAAATACACTTTTTGGTCAAACATCTGAGTCTGCATCTTGTTTAAATCACGCAAATACATCCGAGACTGAACAATACTATTCACTCCATCCCGAATTTGCGCCAACAGTAGCTGCCGGTTTTCACTCAGGTTAATAATTTGATAAGTCAGGAAGGCCAAAGGCAGATAAGGGAAATTGAAACTTCGTGCATATTCAAAACTTCCGAGGCTATCAATATTATATGTCTGTTGTTTATATTTTAATGTGCCCTGGCAATAGCACAGCAAAGACCAGTGCTCGGCAAGTGAAAACCTCACCTGGCTAAAGTGGGAAATGAGCTGAGTGGTATGAATGCTTAAATCGAAACTGAGTTCCGAGTCAAAACGCTGCAAACGAAAATGAGGAAAGGCCCACTCAG
Organism: Acinetobacter sp. YH12156; assembly: GCF_013418235.1. Lineage (NCBI taxonomy): Bacteria > Pseudomonadati > Pseudomonadota > Gammaproteobacteria > Moraxellales > Moraxellaceae > Acinetobacter > Acinetobacter sp. YH12156. The sequence continues at coordinate 16,365 of NZ_VPCL01000019.1, read as the reverse complement.
TTGCTCCCGATCTAAAAACTGAAATAAGCCAGCATCAAAGTTACAGTCCTGCTGTACTGAATAACGATGCAGTTGGCCGACCATATGCGAACTCGTGCTGCAAATCACCGTAGCGGTATCCAGTGCGTTGGTTTGAATTGCACTGGGATTGGCCAGCATCGGTGCATTCGGCTGCCCGATAATGCTGAGAAAATTTAGATAGTGCAGCGGCGCCGGAAGTCCAGGAATCATCAAACCTTGATGAATAATCTTATATTTTGAGTTGGGGCCATGATAGGCAGGATAATGCGAAACAGTTGGAGTCTGATTCAGCTGTTTCGAACGATCTAAAAAATCTTGAAGAAACCGCATCTCAGACTCCTTATATTTTTATAATCTACTCGATCTTTTTGCCATAAAGGTGGTCACAAAACCAGATAAGGCATAGAGAATAGAAATTACCAGAATGCCGACAGGAATATTATAAGTCATCGCAGCAAAGACAAATACGGCAATTGGTAATACAAAAAACGGAACGCGTTTACGCTCTACAGTCTTAAATGAATAATATTTGATATTAGAAATCATCAACAAGCCCACCGCAATAATGACAACGGCGTTAATGATCTGAATGGATGCTTCACGAATATCGAAAATTTCAGGAAAATCTAAACCGACCCAGACCAGCGAAACAATCATGAGAGCTGCCAATGGACTGGCCACACCAATAAAATAACGCTTGTCTACCACGCCAATCTGTACGTTAAAGCGGGCCAGACGAAAAGCAGCACAGGCGGTATAGACAAAACAGGCGGCCAAACCAATCCGACCTAAATCACTCAAACCCCAGCTATACATCAAGATCGCGGGAGCCACACCAAAAGCCAGCATATCGGAAAGCGAATCAAACTGTTCACCAAACGGACTTTGCGCACCAATCGCACGCGCCACACGCCCATCTAAACCATCCAGCAAAGCCGCAATAAAAATTGCATAGATCGCTTGCTGGAAATTGCCATTCATGCTGGCAATAATCGAGTAGAAACCCGCTAACAACGCAGCGGTTGTAATCAGGTTCGGCCATAGATAGATGCCTCGACGCTTAACTTTCTGCCCTTCCTGGGTATGTTCCTCTTCTTCCACCTCAAAGGTGATGCCATCAAAAGGCAAGTCTTTTGAAGAGTCGCGTTCCGGTTTGCTTATATTTGTCATTCTTGTCGATCCTAGCTATGACCTGTGCTTTGAAAAAATTATTCGCCGACTAACCAGCGAACTGCAGCGTGACCACCATTTTCACTCATGCGAAGATGTGGGAATAACCATTGTAGTGCTTCATCTGCATCTTCAGAGAATTTCCAAGGCGGATTAATCACCAGCAAACCACAACCATTCAAGCCGACCGGGGTGTCATCCGGCCATACACAGACTTCACACACCAGTTGACGGCGGATGCCGGTCTTGAACATTTTTTTCTCGAAGCGTTCAATCATGGCACGGTCTTTAATTGGATACCAAACAGCAAATACACCTGTCGGCCATTTCTTATAAGCGGCAACCAGTAATTCTACCAATTGTGGAAAATCTTTACGCTCAAGCTCATAAGGTGGATCGATCATCACCAGACCACGTTTTTCTTTCGGCGGAATCACCCCCAAAAGACCTTCATAAGCATCACGCTCATGCAAACCGGCACGCTTGTCAAAAATATTATGACGAAGCTGCTGAAACACATCACGTTGCATTTCAAAAATGGTCGCTTTATCAATCTCGCGCATGCCTTCCAGAGCAAACCAAGGTGAACCGGGATAAGCACCCTTACCAAAGTTTTCACGCATTTTCTCAACAACTTTCAAATATTGTTGTACGCCTTCAGGTGCGTTACGCTTGATCGAATCATCCAGTTTAACAAGACGATGAATACCGTTTAAGAACTCACCTGATTTTTGCGCTTCAGCAGTCGATAAATCATATTTACCCGCACCACCATGTGTATCTACATAGCGATAAGGTTTGTCTTTTGCATTCAGTCGAGTCAACAACTGAAGCAATAAAACGTGCTTCATGACATCGGCAAAGTTGCCTGCGTGGTAAGAGTGACGGTAATTCATGTTTCATTAATTCCTAATATCAACAGCTATTTTAACATGAAAAATAGTTTCGTTCAGGCACGATTCTTACACTAAAATAGCGAACCTGTTTTGCCACACTATCGAGAATTGAAAAAAATGGAAGCTGTTATCATCCCAGGGGATTGGAATGTTGATCAAATCTTAGATGATTTAGATCAACATGGCTTTAGTATTGTTGACGATGCTTATTCTAGTGAATATCAACATGCGGTAAGTCAGGAATGCTTAAGCCACTTAAACGAATTTCGTAATGCAGCCATTCAAAATGGCGTCGTCAGCAACATCCGTAGTGATCATATTCTTTGGTTACGACCTGAATTTCAAATTTCCCACCTACACACCCAAACCCTGCAACAGTTTTCTCAAGCTTTAAACCGCGCGTTTTATTTAGGCATTAAAGAAATCGAAGCACATTTTGCCTGCTATCACGCTGGCGAGTTTTATGCGCTGCATCGTGACAATCCTCACGCTAAAAATGGCCGAATGATTTCCAGTGTGTATTATCTGCATGAACAATGGCAGGTAGATTGGGGGGGTGAATTGCGTCTGCAAGATAAAAATGGCCAGTGGCATATTATTCAGCCACAGCCGAACCGGATTGTACTGTTCCAGAGTGATTTGTTACATGAAGTTTTAATTTCCAAACAGCAACGTCTATCCATTACGGCCTGGTTAAGAAGCGATACAGCCTTAGTCTAATGCTCGCTCATGCTTTAAATTTATTTTTTTAACCTCATATAGGCATTATTGAGAAATGAGGATTGCGTTGATGCGATTAACAACCAAGCAGATTATTGAGCGACTGGGTGAAACTGACCAATTGTACTTAAAAGGCAATACGCCAGAATTAACGCTTGAACGTGCTGATCTTCGTTTACAGCTGGTGACTTTAAGTGAGCTGCGTCAGGAACAGCGACATTTCCTGCAAGAAGCGATTGTCTTACTTGAACAAGGCCGGGTGGAATTTGAAGAAATGCCGCTGCGCATGTATATCAATTTATCCTTGCATCTGGCCAAGGCTTATATGATGTTTTTTGAACTGACCAAAGAGCAGCATTTTGCCCTGATTACCCAGCAAATTCTTAAGCCGATGGCCAGTTATGAACATGGCGATATTTATTTCTTTCTGGCTTATGCCAGTGCCAGTAAAAATGAGCCGGCCCTGACACGTCACTGGTTAGGTAAATACACCAAAACGGCTGAATGTGAACTGGAATTGTTGCAGCAGCATCATGCCTTTAGTGATTATCGTCAGCAGGAATGGTTTATCAAAATATTAAAAAGTAAAATGCATTAAGCTTAACAGCGTCAAAAAAACGCCTCATTTAAGGCGTTTTCTTTTGAGCATCACTTTCATTTTTTAAGTAATACCAAGATATAACACAGTTAAGCAGGCTGACGTCTGTAGGCATCCATGTGTAATTGCTGGTTCAGCTCATCCACCCAGATTGCCCAATCATCATCCTGTACCAGATGACTAATCAATAATGAACGCTGGGATTTATTCCAGAATGGTGCCTCATGCAAGGACAGGCCTGCTGGAAGTTGATGAGTCCGGATATACAACTCAATGGCAGCAGCGCTATTGGCCAGACCGAGTTGAGAAAATAACATTTCTAAGGATGGTTGGTTCTTCATGAGCATGTCGCCCTCCTTATATCAGATAAATTGTAATTATTTATAGATCTAACTTATAAGATAAGACAAAAAAAACCTAGTCATTTGACTAGGTTTGTTGTTTCTTTTTGTAGACTATAATTTAAACACCTTGCTTGTCACTTTCGACATGTAACAGCTGGTTCAGTTTATCAATAATCACAATCCATTCATCATCTTGATGCCAGTGCTCGCGTAAGAATGCACTTTGGCCCTCACTCCAGAATTCGGCATCCGGTAAAGCGACTTCAGATGGCAACTGATGGGTATGGGTGAATTCATTAATTGCGGCTTCATCAGAAGGCAAACCCAATTGTTCAAATAATAATTCTAAAGTTGGCTGTTGTTCGAACATGATCTACTTGCTCCTGTTATATGCTCTAAACTAAAAATAAGACCTTTACCATCCCTAAAATAAGAACTGGCATAAATCCTTAAATACTCATTTATAAATCACATGACCCAGAACCTTGGGCTTCGCTATGTAATTGTTCATTCAGGACATCAACTAAAATTGCCCATTCATCATCTTTTTTCCACTGACCAATCAGGAAATCATGCTGGGATTTCGACCAGAACGGCGCCTTGTGCAAAGGCACGTCCATGCCAATTTGATGGGTCTTGATAAACTCATCAATCGCCTCGGGACTCGAGTCCAATCCAAGTTGCTGAAAAAACATTTCTAACGTTGGGTGTTGATCAAACATCTTCTTCACCTCGCCTTTTATTGGATTATTTATGTTTTTTAGCTTAGTCCAAGCCTAAGCAAGATTCAGTTGCTGCTGCATCACAGCATGTTATTTTTTGTTCATCAAAAAATAGAGAGATAAAAAAAGCACCCCGAATGGAGTGCTCTTTCAACTTAATCTAAACGATCAAATTATTTAAGCATGTCAGCAATCGCTGCGCGCTCTTCTTCAAGTTCGTTCAATGTAACATTGATACGCTCACGGCTGAACTCGTCGATTTCTAAACCTTGAACGATTTTGTATTCACCGTTCTCAGTCGTTACAGGGAAACCGAACATAACGCCTTCAGGAATACCGTAAGAACCGTCAGAAGGAATACCCATGGTTACCCATTCGCCATTTGTGCCAAGAGCCCAATCGCGCATATGATCGATTGCAGCGTTTGCAGCAGAAGCAGCAGAAGACAAACCACGCGCTTCAATGATGGCAGCGCCACGCTTACCAACAGTCGGAAGGAATGTATTTGCATTCCAATCTTGGTCGTTAATCATGTCTTTAACGCTTTCGCCATTAATTGTAGCGAAACGGTAGTCAGCATACATGGTTGGAGAGTGGTTGCCCCAAACTGTAAGATTTTTGATGTCTTTAACCGCTTTACCGGTTTTAGCAGCAATTTGAGATGCAGCACGGTTGTGGTCAAGACGTAACATTGCAGTGAAGTTTTTCGCTGGAAGATCTGAAGCAGATTTCATCGCGATGTAAGCATTCGTGTTCGCAGGGTTACCTACAACAAGAACTTTAACGTCACGGCTCGCAACTTCGTTAAGTGCCTGGCCTTGACCGATAAAGATTTCGCCGTTCACTTTAAGCAGATCAGCACGTTCCATACCTGGACCACGTGGACGTGAACCAACTAATAACGCGTAGTCAGCATCTTTGAATGCAACTTTAGGATCATCAGTACCGATCATGTCTTCTAGTAGCGGGAATGCACAATCTTGAAGCTCCATCATTACGCCTTTTAGCGCTTGCTGAGCTTTCTCAAAAGGAACTTCGAGCAATTGCAAAATCACTGGTTGATCTTTACCTAGCATTTCGCCGCTTGCGATACGGAATAATAGGCTGTAACCAATTTGACCTGCAGCGCCAGTAACGGCAACACGAACTGCTTGCTTCATCTAATTATCTCCAATTGAGGATATTCAACGCGATTAAATAGTTAGTATTTAATCTAATAATCGTAAACGCGAAAGATTGTACTCCAATCCTTTGCCGGATGCATATAAAAGAGGACGGATTTCATCTAAAGTCTGATAGGAAATATAAATTAAACCGGCAAAAAAGCTCAGTATGTTCCTTTTATTGTGACAGTTTTTGGGCATGTATTAATAATGTTGGCAGGACAGGATTTATAATTGCCATTTTTGTGATAACAGACTTTGATCGAGGTCAACACGCTGCTAGCTTGAGTAAGCTGGCAATTAAATCTCAAAGCATTGGCGGGTAATTGCGGATTAATTCTCACAAATTTCACACGCAGCGCATCGACTGATATGGTGATATTTTCCTGTTCAGTCAGCTCTGCCGGCACTTTAAGCCGGTCTGCATAATTGATAATCGTCCGGAAATATTGGCTGGCATTCATCGGAACGCAACCGCCGATGTTGCGCCACAAAATGGTCCGGGTATTTTCATCCGGCATGATTCTGGCCACCACCTTGGACTGAAGCGGTGAAAGTTTCGCAGAGCTATTGGTGGTACAGTTTTCTGACGTAGCCTGAGGATATAAGCCGGAAATATTCAAGGAATAGCCTTCCAGACATTTTCGTTTCTTTGCATATTCAGGGTACAGGCTACACAAAGCCGGCACCATTTCTACATCCATAACATAGTCTGTCGGCATGGCGAATGCTGCCGGACTGCTGCCCAAAAATACAAGCGCTGCCCATTTCCCCCAAACTCGACGATCCTTCATTATTTTCATGAATAAATCACCATCCCCAATAATTTTAATTTTATTGTGTATTACGTAATGGTATCAGTTGCATACGCTTACCCACGGACTGTGCACCCTGTCCTAACAAGAGACCGTAATGTGTGGCATTGGTCATGACATGTTTCACATAATCCCGAGTTTCAAGTAAAGGAATACTTTCAGTATATTGATCTGCTGCCATGCCCTGAAATTCCGGCTGCCAACGGCGGGCACGGTTTGGTCCGGCATTATAGCCTGCGGTTGCCAAGACTGGGCTGTTGCTGAGCTGACGCTGAATGGTCGATAAATAAAAGGTGCCGTAACGAATATTGGTATTCATATCGGTGAGAGCTGCCGGATTATAAGCCTCACCCATTTGACGTGCCACCAGCTTGGCGGTATCTGGCATGATTTGCATCAGGCCACCGGCACCCACATGTGAACGTGCCACGGTATTGAAACGGCTTTCCTGACGCATCAAGCCATAAGCCCAAGCCGGATCGATCCCGGCATTGCGGCTATGACTGACCACGTAGTTCTGGTGCGGCATTGGATAACGGTAATTGTAGTTATGTTTGTTCACGGTACGGTCAGCTGCATAAATGGCCCGATCATGCCAGCCCATGTCCATGGCACGCTTTGCTGCGGCCAGCAACAGCTCATCATCTTTCTTCAGATAGGCCTGACGCACTGCCCAGTTCCATTCACGGTTAATGTAGTTATTCGGTGCACTGATATTGCGTAGCGTGAACGCACGACGGAAATGAATATCCTGATTCAAACGTTGCATGGCCTGATTCGATGGCTGAATTGGATTGGGTGTGCTCGCAGTCAGCTGTCCCAACTTGTCGCGTGCCAGAAGATTGTGATAATCATCCCCGGCGGCCAATGTACGATAAATACTCTCTGCAGTTTTCTTTGAACTACGATCTGCACGCTGCTCACTGGCACGGGCCAGCCAATATTGCCAGCGATCTTCCTGTTTCTGATTGACGCTCATGGCATCAATCGCACGGATTAGGCTTTCCCACGCACTAAAACGGATGGCCTGACGCGCATAAATCTCAGCTTCTTCCGGACTAAATGGCAGACCATAACTGGCATCAAAGGCATTTAACACTTCCCGGTTAAAGTTGTTCTTCATGACTGTGGTTCCACCGACATACCCCACAGCTCGGTATAAGGCACGTTGTACTTGTACCGGTGTGCCTTCAGCAGTCCGTTTCACAATGGATAACGCCGAGTCCAGATCACTATCTGCCAGACGTCCCAGTGCATAAATCAGATAAGCATGTTCTGCCGCACTGTTTTTCGGTGCAGACCATAAATAATTGGTTGGATTGGCCTGAATCGAATTGAGTTGTGCTAAAGACAGATTCAGACCGATTCCTTGCGCAGTGGCAATAGCCTGACCTGACTGACCGGCACGCAATTGTACCCAAAGTCGCTGTTGGCGGTCTTCTGCCGTCATTAAAGGGCTAGAAAGCATCATTCGACCAAGTCCAGTACAAGAATCCGGTTGGCTATTGGTGGTTAGCCAGACCTCTTTAAACTCGGCATAAACCAGCTCATCACCGGCTTTGGCACGAACTTGTGCTACGGCACAGGCTTCAGCTGGATCAGCATTGGTCACATAAGGCAATACCGGTTGAGCCGTGGTGAAATCTGCCATTTTGACTTTTTCTTCGACATAGTCCGCTGCCAGCTTTTCAGCCATCGCAGATTGCGGGTAGCGCTGAGCAAAACTGACAATTTGGCTGGCAGGTTGCAAGGCAAGATTCTGGTTTAAAATCCAGTATTCCGGATAATAGCCTAAAGCATCATTCTGCATGGACAGGCGATATTGTTGTAATAATTCAGTATTACCTGCATTGGCCGCACGTAAGGCATCGTTAAATTGCTCTTCAGCTGCATATGTACTTGCTGAACAGATACACGCCACACTTAACGTAATTAATTTATAATATTTATACATATTTTCAGTGTGTTTCAACATCCCTTTGCCTTCTCTCATCGATTCTGTGCCTAGCCTATGTTGCTTATCATAAGAGCTTTGTTGAAATATTATAAGCAACTGTATTGTTCAGTTATGTAACCTTATGATTAAGCAATATTAATCTACAGACAATTTTTACCCATAAATCAATATTTTTCCACGTTTAATTTAAGCTATAAGTTTAAGCGACTTTCCTGCTAAAATATGCGCCTTCCCATATTTCAGTCCGTGAATTGAATTGTTATTCACCTGTTTGATGCGTCAATCAGGCTGTTCGTTCACTCTTTCAACGTATTACCTTGTAGGAGCCTACATGACGGTTCAAACCTTCATTCCGAATGGTGCCCCAGCTGCCTCAGAAAACACTGTTACCCAGCCAGCGCACACCCCTGTCCATGAGATTGCAGTAAAAAAACTGTATATCGAAACGCAAGGGTGTCAGATGAATGAGTACGACAGTCACCGTATGGCAGACCTGTTAGGCGATTCTCATGGCTATGTGCTGACCAACGATCCTAAAGATGCCGATATTCTGCTGATGAATACCTGCTCGATCCGTGAAAAAGCCCAAGAAAAAGTGTTTTCCGAGCTGGGTCGCTGGCGCAAACTGAAAGACAAGAATCCGGATCTGATTATCGGGGTTGGCGGCTGTGTGGCGTCTCAGGAAGGCGACAACATCCAGAAACGTGCCAATTATGTCGACATGATTTTTGGCCCGCAAACCCTGCACCGCTTGCCACAAATGCTGGATCAGCATTTTGACCAGATCGAAAAACCGAAAAAAGAAAAAATCAAACTGGTAGATATCTCCTTCCCGGATATCGAAAAATTCGACTTTCTGCCTGAACCGCGTGTTGAGGGCTATAAAGCCTTTGTTTCGATCATGGAAGGCTGTTCAAAATATTGTTCGTTCTGCGTGGTGCCTTATACCCGTGGTGAAGAAGTGTCTCGCCCACTGGATGATGTATTGGCTGAAATTGCGGGTCTGGCAGAAAAAGGCGTGCGTGAAATTTCCCTGCTGGGTCAAAACGTCAATGGCTATCGTGGTGAAACCTTTGAAGGCAATATCTGTACTTTTGCCGATCTGTTGCGTTTAGTCGCGGATATTCCGGGCATTGGCCGGATTCGTTATACCACTTCGCATCCACTCGAATTTAATGATGACCTGATCCAGTGTTATCGCGACCTGCCACAAATGGTTTCGCATCTGCATTTGCCGGTACAAAGTGGCTCGAATGATGTGCTTCAGGCCATGAAACGTAACCATACCATCGATGTCTATATCGAGAAAATTAAAAAGTTACGCTCAGTTCGTCCCGATATGCATTTATCTTCAGACTTTATCATTGGCTTCCCGGGTGAAACTGATGAGAACTTTGCAGAGACCTATCAATTTATTAAAGATCTGGATTTCGATCATTCTTATAGTTTTATCTATTCAAAACGTCCGGGTACGCCTGCGGCAGAACTGGAAGATACCATTCCGGAAGATGTCAAAAAAGAACGTCTGGCCAAAGTTCAGCAATGGATTAAACGCTCGAGTATTGACAAAACGGATGCCATGTTCGGGACCATCCAGCGTGTACTCATCGAAAAAGTTTCTGATAAAGATCCGAATATTCTGGTGGGTACGGCGGACAACACCCGTTATGTCAACTTTATTGGTGATCCTGCCTGGGTAGGTCGCTTTGCCGAGATCGAAGTGACCGAAATTAAAACTTTGAATTTAGTTTATGGTGAACTCTTGAATCTTGAGCCTGACGTGGCGTAATGTAGAGCATATAACGTACACTTCATAAGGAATACTCTTTGACTGCAGCGATTCGACGTACAGTAGCTTTTCCTGGGATTTCAATGGACCGTATCCAAGCGATGTTAGGTGCTTATAACGGTCATTTGAAGCAAATTGAACAACGTTTAGATGTCAAAATCTCCCATCGCGGAGAGAGTTTTATTGTGGATGGTGGAATCGATGCCGTTGAAAGAGCCGAAATGCTCTTGCAACGTCTACACGAAGAATCTGAACAGAGCCAGCAGATCAGCGCAGATACCCTGCACCTAATAATTCAGGGCAGTCAGACTGACCGTGAACTCCAGCAAGATCTAGAAGACCAAGAACATACCGGCCTGGACAATGTCTGGTTACAAACCCGTAAAGGCCGGATCAATCCGCGTGGTGCCAACCAGAAACGTTATGTACAGCGTATTCTGCAAAGTGATATTTCTTTTGGTATAGGTCCTGCCGGAACCGGTAAAACCTATCTGGCTGTCGCTGCTGCTGTGGACATGCTGGAACGCAATGAAATCCAGCGCATTCTACTGGTGCGTCCTGCGGTCGAAGCCGGTGAAAAACTGGGTTTCTTGCCAGGGGATTTAAGCCAGAAAATCGATCCTTATTTGCGTCCATTGTATGATGCTTTGTATGAAATGCTCGGCTTTGAAAAAGTGGCCAAGCTGATTGAACGTCAAGTGATTGAGGTGGCGCCACTCGCTTATATGCGTGGCCGTACCTTGAATCATTCTTTCGTCATTCTGGATGAGGCACAGAACACCACCCCAGAACAGATGAAAATGTTCCTGACCCGTTTAGGTTTTGGTTCACGAGCGGTCATTACTGGTGACGTGACGCAGGTGGATTTACCGCGCGGCCAACAGTCTGGTCTTTCACATGCCCTGCGTGTGATTGATAAAATCCCTGAAATTCATATCACCCGTTTTCATTCGCGTGATGTGGTTCGTCATCAACTGGTACAGAAAATTGTTGAAGCCTATGAAGGCTGGGACAGTGATCAGCAGCGTTTAAGTGCAGAAGCACGTGCCGAACGTAAAGCACGTCAGGACGCCTTGATCGCTGAAAATAATGCTGCCGCAGATGCACAGCATTAAGCTTTCAATTTAAGGATTTGTGTTGAAACTTAGTCTTTCCTTACAGCAGGATTTTCAGTCACCTGAACTGGTACTAAAACGTGCCTCTATTAAAAAAGTAGTCGAAACCACTTTAGGTCATATCGGTACGCAAAGTAATTGCGAAATCGGAATTGCCTGTGTCGATCATGATGAAAGTCATAAACTGAATCTGGAATATCGCGGCAAAGACAAATCGACCAATGTCCTGTCTTTTCCGAGCGATCTTCCAGATGAAATGGCGCAATTTCTGGATGCCTTTCCCATTGGCGATCTGGTGATCTGTATTCCTGTGGTACTTGCTGAAGCGCTTGAGCAGCAAAAAGCGCCGTTGACGCATTTCACCCATATGCTGGTGCATGGCACCTTGCATTTAATGGGTTATGATCATGAAACATCAGATGAAGATGCGGAAGAAATGGAAGGCATTGAAATTGAAATTCTGGCCAAGCTGGGTTTTGAAAATCCTTATCTGGAACGAGATTAAGATTTAAAAGAAAATGAAGGAAGCGAGCTGAGGCTCGCTTTTTTAATGCTTTATATTCGCTTTTCCTCTAGGAGATGAGAATCCTCAGAATATATTCTGAGTTCGCAAGGGAGAGGTTCTAATACCTGTTAAAACCCCTCTCTAACTCTCTCCCAAAGGGAGAGAGAACTAGAATGAATTAACGTACTTCAAACTCTGCTTCAGCCGGATCAAAACGCCAGGTTCGGATAATCCGCAATTCAGAAATTTCCTTCATTTTGGCATCAAACGCACCAAATGGCGCCGCTTTACGTACAGAAGATTTCGCAGCCTCATCCAGCATGGCATGTCCTGAACTGTCAATTAATCGGATGGCACGAATCCCGCCATTCTGATTCAGGATCACCATCAGACGAACTTCACCTGCCAGATTCTGCTGCTTGGCAGCTTCCGGATAATACTGATTGCCATAAAACTCTACTTTCTGACGGAACTTTTCCAGATAGGCTGCGGAGACATCCTGCTTGGATTGAATACCATCCACAGTTTTAATTTTTTGCTGACGACTAAAATTTTGCTGACGCTGTAAATATTGCGCTTCCAGACTGGCCACCATGGCTGCTTTGGCCTGAAACTGGCTTTGTAACTGCTCCTGCATTTTTTTACGCTGATTTTCTTCTGCCTGTTTTTGCCAGCTCAAGGTGGTCATCAGCACTTTTTCTTCAAAACTGAGTTCCTGTTTCTGTTGCAGCAGATCCGGACTTTCTTGTTGTTCTTCCCCTGCCTTCTGCTCTAACAAAGGAGATGGCATATCACTCGACATCCGATGCGCTTCTCGAAACTTGCCAGACCCTTGCTGGTCTGTCTGGGCCAGAAAATCAGCGTGTTCAATTTTTTCATCTGTTTGTCGCAAGCTGACTGCAATTTCTTTGGTGCTGGTCTCCCGATCTTGCGGCATACCAAATTCCAGTGTCAATACGATCAAATGCAGAATGCCTGCGGTGAGCACGGCACTGCTAAACACTGGATCTTTCCACCAGGTTCTGACCAGAGGCATTAATATCATTGTTTATCACATTACCCAAACTCAGTCCTGAGTTCAGTTCCCCAAAAAAGTATTTTAAAGATTAAAAACAAACAAATTGGGCATTTCTATTTTAAAAATGCCAAATCCATCAAATCTTCAACGTTACATAACTAAAACTATAAAAATGGTGCTATTTATTTTGCTAAACTTCAAGCTTGAATACTTGTATTTTTCATACAATTCGACAAGATACACTTCGAGTCAAAAATAAAGTTGCTAGGATGCTTCAATATGCAAACGCTAATTTCCAATATTTCCAACCGAATCCGCCAAGTGTATCAGAGGGCGGAAGGATTTATTGAGGATGAGCGTGAATTCCCTTTATCGCAAGTCTTCTTAAATGCAACTTTTCAACGCTTTGTCACCGACAATGTCGATGCACTGAAAGACTTACACGCAGACCTGCATGAAGACTGGCTGCGTCTCTACGCGACACTAGACTATAAAGGCCTGAATATCACTTTGTCGGTAGACTTGAAGCTGGTTCAGATGGAACTGAATAAGACCACCCAGCTGATTGTATTCGAACAAATCAGTGATACACAGCTTATTGACGCCAAATATCCAAATCTGTTGTATAAGCTTGGGGTGCGTTTTGCCCTGTTCTTCTATCAACGCATCTTGAACAAAGATCCATTGGGCATGATTCTGGAAAAACTTGGCGTTATTAAAGTCATTGATGACTTGCTGTATCTGGACTTGAACCGCTGGTTAGGCAAAAACCGTTCGATTATTGATACTCTAGGAAAAGTTCATGTGAATCATGCAGTGCTTCGCGAAGCTGAACTGGTGGTGATTGGTAATGTGAATCTGGCAGCCCTGTTTAGGAAACTTTCTCAAGACAGAGAGGAAAATTGGGATGAAGACGAAATGGACGATAACCTGGTGACCCCGATCAAACAGAAAGATCCGTCTTGAATACTATTCAATCCCGTTTTTTGAACTTTTGTTGAAAAAAACTACATGAAAGATACATTTTTGCTAGAAATATCCCTTAAATTTCCATATTTTGCCTAAAGAATAAAAGCTACAACAAGTAAGATATTTTGCCCGTTTAACCAATATAGGAAAATGACTAATGGTGAAGACTGTATTTAAGACTTTAGCGATGACCACAGGTCTAAGCGGTGCAATACTGTTGACTGGTATTTCTAGCCAGGCTTTTGCCATGACGCCTTTCCAAGCCAATTATCAATTTAGCTATAATGGCAAGAATATGGGTTCTGCCACCCGTACTCTGAGTAAATCCGGCAATAACTGGACTTACGTCTTTGCTGCAAAAGCCGGTGGTATTGCTTCAGCAACTGAAACCAGCCGTTTCACCTTTAATAACGGCAAGATTGGCTCCAGCAGTTTCAGTCGTAGCAGTAAAATCCTGGTACATAACAACACCATGAGTATTAACTTTAATCCTTCCAGCAAAACCATCAATACCAGAAAAGATGATGAAAAGCGTTCTTTTGCCTGGAGAGCCGATGTTCTGGATGAACTGAATGCGGAATTACAAATTCGTGAAGATCTAAAAAATGGTGGCTTAAAATCGAATTATTATCTTGCTGATGCTAAAGAGGTCGAAGGCCGTAAGTTTGTTCGACAAGGTTCAGAAACGGTCAGTACCAAATATGGTTCTTTTAATACCATCAAGGTGGTGATGAAGCATAGCAAGCCGGGTCGTGAAACCATCTTCTGGCTGGCACCGAAACTTGACTATCTGCCAGTCAAAGTTTCGCATGTAGACAAGAAAACCTCTTATGGTTTGCTATTAACTGACTATAAAGGTGCAAGCAACTAAGATTTTGGCGAATTTCACTTGATTTTTTCCGGGTGCTTTTTACAATACGCTTTTGCTTGAAAAAGCACCTGCTCTTGAGGATTCTCCCGTGCATGCACTAGAACAGAAAATCTTGGCCGAAGGCATCGTTCTCTCTGAAGAAGTTTTGAAAGTGGATTCTTTCTTAAACCACCAGATTGACCCAGTCATGATGCAATTAATTGGTCAAGAATTTGCGCGTCTGTTTAAGGATGCTGGTATCACCAAAATTATTACGATTGAAGCATCAGGTATTGCACCTGCAGTGATGGCAGGTTTAGAACTTGGTGTACCTGTCATCTTTGCACGTAAATACCAGTCTTTGACCCTGAAAGATGATTTATACCGCTCTAAAGTGTTTTCATTTACCAAACAGACTGAAAGCACCATCGCGATTTCAAATAAACACATCAGCTCAACCGACAAGGTTTTAGTGATTGATGACTTCCTGGCGAATGGTCAGGCGGCGCTGGGTCTGGCCGATCTGATTCATCAGGCAAACGCAGAAGTGGTCGGTATTGGTATTGTGATTGAAAAATCATTCCAGCCTGGTCGCGACTTGCTGCTTGAAAAAGGCTACCGTGTTGAGTCACTGGCACGCGTAAAATCTTTGGCAAATGGCACAGTTGAATTTGTTCGCGACTAAGCTCGACAATCAATTTTAAAAGAGCGCTCATGCGCTCTTTTTTATTTTGTCTATCTGATGAAATAAATTAAAAATATCCGAAGCTCGACTCTAGTTCAATCTAATGTGTTATTCATTATTCCTGATTTGATCCTAGATGAATGGCTTACTTTTAAATTCGAAGCGATTAAACCTCTAAAATAGATTGTGTCATAAAATAAATAATTTTTCTATCCGATGAATAAACAACCAGTTATAGCAATTTTATTATAAGATAAAGAGGTCTAACTATCTGCAAATAATTAGACCTCTGTTCACCTTGAACAAGAGTTTATTTAACCGTCACAGTAATACTGCCGCTATTTACAGCACCGATAGCGGTAGTTGTGATGCTATTGTTAATAGCAGTTTGAGTTCCTTCTGCAATCGCATTGACAGAGGCATCAATGGTACCCGCATTATAGGCAATGTTCGCTACACTATAATTGCTTAAAGTTTCATTGATCTGCTCACTATAGTTGGTAGACAGTGATGAACTTACAACTTCCGATAGATCTGAACTATCCGCAACCTCGGATAACTCTTCTAAGGTTTCAGAATTATTCGTTGCACTAGTGACTTGACTGAAATCATAGTCATATGTTTCATCTGATACGTCTGATATCACCTGATTGAAGCTGCCTTGCTCAATCGTGATACTACCTGTGTTCGCTGCACCAATTGCAGTAGTTTCAATTGTCCCTTCAATTGAACTAATCGCATCTGGTACTTCTCTTACTGCTCCTGCAAGTGCTTCTAAATCAACGCTTGCATCAACATCACCTGTATTCACTGCCAGATTCAGTGCAGAACCATTTTCAACCTGCTGAGAAATAGAATCCAGAGTAGCTTGTAAACCGGTATCTACTTCCACATTGGTTTCTTGAGGGTAATCCCCCCTAAAAATAATAGGATCTAAAAGTAGAATTTTCTCTTAAGATACGAGCAGGAGATTCTGCATGAAAACATCTAAATTTACTGACAGTCAGATCATGTCCATCTTGAAACAG
>NZ_VPCL01000018.1:0-48780 GCF_013418235.1 Acinetobacter sp. YH12156 | reverse complement strand
AATTTTCTGACAAATATTTCTCAAATAAACTTCGAGTCATTTCTACCATCAATCAATGAAAATAATTTCGATCGATCAACCAGTAAAAATCCACACAAGTTGTTCTTCATAAGCTCTTAATGATCTTTCTAACACCTCGTCAGTGCCAGAAGCTGGACTTCGATATACTTAACAACTCAGCAATCTGCTTCGTTCGTTTTCGTCTATCTCGTCGGTATGGGTGCATTCTAGAGGATTTCAGAATCATTGCAACCCCCAATTCACTATATTTTTCACGTATGTCTTTTTTTTCTACAAAAAATCCTAAAAAATCGCTTTTTTATCTAATTTTTAAGCGTTTTTATGCAATAAATGCACTAAACACATCATTTTATTTTTATAAGCCAAAATTTAATTAGACTTAAAAGCGATCAAAATAATAGCTAGAGTAGTAATTTTTGCTGTTTATCCTTAAATAATGCTTTTTATCTCGTTCAACCCCCAGAAACAAAACCAAATCATGACATATTAGCGAAACCAACGATTCTCTCCTTTCGGCTTGGTAGTTCATTCGCACTTTTTTAGTGAAACTTCTTATAAAAGCGTATCGGTATCTTAGGCTATAAAGATGTTATTCAATGATTTTGGTGTTTGGGTATAAGGCCGCACAAGCTTGCTTATCTATATAGAGATAGAACATATCAGCAGGTTAATTCTATTCAGTTACTTTTCCTGCTTGCGCTGCCCAAGCCAGTATTGCATGACTTCTATAATTATGTCTTTTTTGCCCTGATAGTCTTCAGCAACAAAAAATAGTTTTGCACGTCGCGGTAAACGCTCTTCAATCAGGGAAAATAGATAGTAATTCGCAGCCAGATCAAGCTGCATAAATAAGTTATAGACAGGGATATAACGTTGCTGTTTTTGTTCGGCAGACTGATATTCAAATAAGAAACTTAAAATACAATCAATGTCTTCATCAAAAATATTTTCTGTTGGATAGCGATACATCGAACCCCCTCTGCTTTCTTTTTATATTGTGCTGTCTTTTGCGAACCAATATAGTCAGCCACCCTTTAGCTAGCAAAACAACACTTAATTAGAGGATGAATTCTAGGTGGAATGCCCTCTCCAAGAAAATAATACCTGCGATTTTAAAGGTTCAGAATGAAATCGCTACAAATAAAAAAGGAAGAGATCTCTCCCAAAATCTCCTCCTTAGAATTGAATCTTTACCCGATCCATTATGTCATTATTATAGTTATTCACTTTAAAGCTTAAAAAAGAGTCTCTTGGGGAAGAGACCTTATAAATTGTGGAGTTGTCTTATTATCACCCTCTAGATGCTTTGAACCAATTCTCTAGATGAATAAATCCTATAGATAATAAACCCGAAAAGCAAGCAATTTGGGAAAATTTAACTCTTGTTTTTATAGGGTTTTTTTTGAAGTTGCTTATTTGCTTTATGAATATAGAACATCAATAAAAAAGCAGACCGAAGCCTGCTTTTATTTCAATAACTTATCAATTTTTTAATCGGTGAAAGTAACTTTCGCAATCGCTTTTTTGCTGGCCTGAACGATCAAGGTCAGATTTTCCTTAACCGAATAAGAACTATCTACAGTGTGCCAATCCACTTTCACCGCGCCACGACCTAAAGCATCTTTGGCTTGGGCCGCATTCTTGGTCAAACCTGCTTCACGTAAAATTGAAGTAATAAAGATTTCACCACCAAACTCACCACGTGAAATAGTCACTTCTGGCGTACCTTCCGGTAATTCACCCTCAGTAATGATATTACCTGCACCTTTATGTGCATGCGCAGCAGCGTCGCTTCCGTGGAAACGCTCAACCAGCTCCAGCGCAAGAATCTTTTTCACCTCTTGAGGATTACGGCCTTCAGCAATTTCTTTTAGCAACTGCTGAATTTCTTCAATTGATTTAAAGCTGAGCAGATCAAAATAACGCTCAATCAATGCATCCGGCATTGAAAGCACTTTTTGATACATCGCACCTGGCGCATCAAATACACCAATATAGTTGCCTAAAGATTTAGACATTTTATTCACGCCATCTAAACCTTCAAGAATAGGCACCGTAATACACACTTGTGCTTCCTGATCATAACGACCTTGTAGCGTACGACCCATCAACAGGTTAAAGGTCTGGTCTGTACCGCCCAACTCTACGTCCGCTTCTAAAGCCACCGAATCATAACCTTGTACCAATGGATACAAGAATTCGTGAATCGCGATCGGCTGTTGACTGTTATAACGCTTGGTAAAGTCGTCACGCTCCAACATACGCGCCACAGTTTGCTGTGATGCCAATTGAATTAAGTCAGCCGCAGTTTTTTGTGCAAACCATTCCGAGTTAAATACAACTTTGGTTTTGTTTGGATCAAGAATTTTAAACACTTGTTCTTGATAGGTTTTTGCATTTTCTAAAACTTGTTCACGTGATAATGGTGGACGTGTAGCACTTTTACCTGTTGGATCACCGATCATCGCCGTGTAGTCACCGATCAGGAAGAATACTTCGTGGCCCAAATCCTGAAATACTTTTAACTTGTTGATGAGAACCGTATGACCTAAGTGCAGGTCAGGCGCAGTTGGGTCAAAACCTGCTTTAATTTTTAATGGACGATTCTTTTTTAATTTCTTAAGAAGGTCTTCTTCAGAAATAATTTCATGGGTGCCTCGTTGAATGAGGGCAAGTTGTTCTTCAGCCGGCAGGAAATTTGACATCACAAAATCCAATACATCAGTTACTCAATTTGTGCGATATACTAACACTTTTTCAGCATATTGCAGGCTTAAGAATAACCATGACAGCGATCTATATTGGGGTAATGACCGGCACAAGCATGGATGGTGTCGATATTGTTGCTGCTTCTTTTGATCCTTTACAGCTTCATGCCACACTCACTTTGGCATTCGATCCTGACCTGCGGCATGAGCTGATGGCACTGACTTTGCCCGATGACAATGAAATTGACCGTATGGGCAAGGCCGATGTGGCCTTGGCAGAAATGATTGGTCATGGTATCAACCAACTGATTGAAAACAACCAGTTAGATAAATCTAAAATTAAAGCCATTGGCTCACATGGTCAGACCATCCGCCATCGCCCTGAGCATGGTTTTACCCTGCAAATTGGTGACCCCAATATTATTACCGAAATCACCCAGATTCCGGTGATTTCAGATTTCCGTCGTCGTGATTTGGCGGCGGG
Source organism: Acinetobacter sp. YH12156 (assembly GCF_013418235.1). Taxonomy (NCBI): domain Bacteria; kingdom Pseudomonadati; phylum Pseudomonadota; class Gammaproteobacteria; order Moraxellales; family Moraxellaceae; genus Acinetobacter; species Acinetobacter sp. YH12156. The sequence goes on along the minus strand of NZ_VPCL01000018.1, from coordinate 45,567 downwards.
TGGTCAAGGTGCACCATTGGTTCCTGCCTTTCATCAGGATATTTTCCAGCATGACAGCATTCACCGGGTGATTTTAAATCTGGGCGGGATTGCTAATGTCAGCCTGTTACCTGCCGGAAGTCCTGATGATGTTTATGGCTTTGATACAGGGCCGGCCAACATTCTGATGGATGCCTGGTGCGCGCGTTATACCGGCCAGCCTTATGATGAAAATGGCAATTGGGCCGCTTATGGTACGCCGATTCGCAGCCTGCTGGATCGTTTACAGTCACACGAATTTTTCTCTAAAGAACCGCCTAAAAGTACCGGCCGTGAAGACTTTAACCTGGAATGGCTGGATGAGCAGATTGCCGACTGGCGCAATGACCTGCAATACGATGAACTGGAAGATACCCCGGAAAATGTGCAGGCGACCTTATTAAAGCTCACTACCCGTGCGATTAAAAAAGCCATTTACCGTTCTGGTATGGATACCGGACAAGTTTTCGTATGTGGTGGTGGCGCTTATAATTCCTATTTACTTGAGCAACTGCGCTGGCGCTTACGCAAACATGAATGGAGCATACAAACCACGGCTGATTTGGGCCTCAGTCCGACCTGGGTAGAAGCCACCGCCTTTGCCTGGCTGGCGATGCGTTTTATCAAGCAACTCAATGGTAACCTGCCAGCGGTGACCGGTGCTTTAGGCTATCGTGTTCTGGGAACCATTACTGCTGTTTAAACCTGACCAGAGCAATCTAAAGTTATAAAAAAAGGTCTGCATTTATACAGACCTTTTTCATTTTCAATCTTACTTATTGCATCATCAGTTTGGCATTTTCATTACGGAACGCACGCAGAATCTGCTGGCCGGCGCGGCCGGTCGGACTCAAGCCCAAACGCTGCTGTTCCTGACGAATCGCCTGACGGGTTTTATCACCAATCAGGCCATCCACCGCACCAATGTCATAGCCACGATTTAGTAAAAATTGCTGAATCTCGCGACGTTCTGAACGCGATGTACCCGCGTCATCGGTTGGCCAAGATGTGCTGAAGCTCCCTTTACCCTGTAAACGATCGGATAAATGCGCAATCGCCAAGGCATAACTTTCTGCTGCATTATAGCTATAAATGGCATCAAAGTTTCTAAAGACCAGGAAGACTGGGCCATTCGGGCCGGCAGGCGCAAGCAAGCCAGCCTGAGAAGATGCTGATAAATTCCCTTGAATTAAAGGGGAACCATCGGCACGCACTACACCACGGCTAATCCAGCTATTCAGTGATTTTTTATTGCGACGGCCTTCATTTGAGATTGACATGCCTTGCGGGATTTTTACTTCAAAACCCCAAGGCTGTCCGGTCTGCCAACCACGCTTGCTTAAAAAGTTGGCGGTTGATGCCAAAGCATCCGGAATACTACTGACCAGATCACGGCGGCCATCGCCATCAAAATCGACCGCAAGCTCATCATAGGTCGATGGCATAAACTGGGTATGACCAAAAGCTCCAGCCCATGAACCTTTCAGCTGATCCTCTCGTACATCACCGCGCTGCAATAATTTCATGGTGGTAAAAAACTCACCACGGAAATAACTCTGGCGTCGCCCTTCACAGCTCAATGTTCCCAGAGCCTGCAATAAAGGATAGCGACCGGAAATATCACCAAAATTACTTTCTACACCCCATACCGCGACAATCGTTTCTGCAGGCACGCCATAGGCTGCGGAAACACGATTTAAGACTTCGCGATGTTGCTGTAATTTTTGCCGGCCGAGCTGAACCCGCTCTTCATCGACCAAACCAGACAAATAGTCCCAAATCGGGGTAGAAAATTCCGGTTGATAGTTTAAACGTTCAATTACGGAATAATCAGGCGTTAAATTTTGCGTATAACGGTCATAGCTGCCTGCACTAACACCTTTTGCTACAGCCTGACTACGTAAATTCGCCAAACAGTTTTGAAAATTATTCTGGGCAGGGAAATTTGACGGGCTGCTGGCCGCTGAAGGCAAAGTAGTCGTGTCGACACGCTGACCATTAATAATCAGCTCGGCATTTGCCTGAGAAACAGCCAAGAATAAAGAACCAACCACAAGCGCAAAACGTTGCATAAGACCCTTGAATATTTAGATTTTGAATTATGTTCCTAACATAGCAGCTCAATCTAAAAATTAAAGCTCAAATAGGTAAATTTAAATTCATAATTTCTGCACTTTTGAATTCATTTTGTAGTTTTAAATTTAAATAACTTATCCACAACTTGTTTTTAAATTCAAAAGCAGCGGCGCTGTTTGAATTTAAATTTAAAATCCAGGAAACAACCTTTAAATTCAAAACCTTCTTTGTGGATAACTTAACATAAACAGGATTAATCAGATATTTATCAAGGTTTTATTTTGTGAATTAAAAACAGGGTGGCTTGGTTTATTTTTAAATTTAAACTTTGATTTCAAAGTAGCGGTTTGAATTTAAATTCATATTTTGAATTCATTTAAACTTTAAATTCAAAGACTGTTTTAAATTTAATATTTTAAATTCAAAGTATTTCTCTGTGGTCTGTGAATCTTCATTTAGACTCTTTTATGTATACGCAATTGTTTATTTTACAATCAATTGAAAAATATCATGATCCGATAAATGGCAGGCATTTTCGAAGAGGCGCAATCATGCCTGAATCTGGATAAATAAAAAAGCGACCACCGAAGTGATCGCTTTTTTTATCAGCAAGATAGCGCTTAAATGGTCATATCTTCGCTCAATGCCAGTGGATTCGGTAAAATCTTCGCCAGTTGACGGCATAAAGTCGTCAGCTGAGTACTGTCGGTTGGCATCAGGGTAATGTGACCAATCTTACGACCTTCACGCTCTGACTTGTTATACAGATGCAAATGCGCACCTTCTAAAGCCAGAACATCTGCAGATTTTGGATGCTGTCCGATGATATTCACCAGTACGCTTGGACGAATCACTTCCGTTGAACCCAGTGGCAGACCGGCCACCGCACGAATATGGTTTTCGAACTGTGAGCAGACTGCACCTTCAATCGACCAGTGCCCTGAGTTATGCACACGTGGTGCCATCTCGTTTGCATATAAGCCTTTGTCTGTCACAAACAGCTCAAGGGTCAAGACGCCCACATAGTTCAGATGATTGAGTAGGCGAGTGATGTAGTCCTGTGCGACCGGCTGCAAGTCTGCACTGTTCGGTGCAGGCACAATCGAGTGCGACAGAATGCCATTGTGATGATGATTTTCAGCCAGGGGCCAGGTTTTTACATCACCATTTTGACCACGTACCGCAATGATCGACACTTCACGTGAGAACGTCACAAAGCTTTCTGCAATCAGTTCACCGGCAGGGCCAAGTTCCGCCCAAGCCTGCTCAATTTGATCAGCACTCCGCAGGACAAATTGACCCTTACCATCGTAACCACCGCGAGAGGTTTTTAATACGATTGGTAAGCCCAGTTCAGCCACAGCAGCCTGTAAACCTTCAAGTGCAGTCACTGCCTTATACGGCGCAACAGGAATGTCGAGCGTATCAAACAGGGCTTTTTCAGACAGACGATGCTGTGCAATTGCCAAGGCTTGGCGTGGTGGATGCAGGTCTTTATTTTTCACCAGCACATCCACATCTGCAAGCGGGGTATTTTCAAATTCCAGACTGAATACATCAGCACTGTCAATAAAATCCTGTAGACCATTTTCGGCCTTGCTGGAAATCACTTGACCGAGTGTCGCAGAAGGGCAATCCGTACTTGCTTCAAAGAAAGTACATTGAATATTCAATGGCAATGCCGCTTGCGCCATCATGCGCCCGAGCTGACCGCCGCCAAAAATACCGATGGTTTTATCCATGATGTCTGTCCCGTATGAAGCTTGGTTTTAGTTTTGACCAGGAATGTTATTGCTTGCCACTTTATCTGTTTGTGCCGCACGGAAATCTGCAACATTTTTCGCGATATCAGGGCGGGTCAGACCTAAAATTTGCGCTGCCATAATGGCTGCATTGGTTGCACCGGCAGGGCCAATCGCAAGCGTACCCACCGCAATACCTGCTGGCATTTGTACAATTGAAAGCAAAGAATCGACGCCGTTTAAAATGGATGATTTGACTGGCACACCCAAGACTGGAAGATCAGTCTTTGCCGCACACATGCCCGGCAAATGCGCAGCACCACCAGCACCGGCAATAATCACCTGAATGCCACGATCACGCGCCTGTTCAGCATATTCAAATAAACGGTCAGGAGTACGGTGTGCAGAAACGACTTCAGCTTCAAATGGGACACCAAGCTGCTTGAGCATGTTGGCAGTATGTTCGAGAGTTGCCCAATCTGATTGAGAACCCATGATAATTCCTACTAGAGGAGCATCTTGTGCAGCAGCCGCATTCATTGCAAATTTTCCAGAGATTAAAGTAACAAAAAATAAATCTCGACGAGAGAGCCAAGCTTTAATAGGAGGTGCTTATTATAGACTGATTTTTCGGCTTCATAAAATTTAACGGTCAAAGCAAGGTTCGATTTTTCTTATTTTTTTGGCAGAATATTAAAAACTGGAATAAAAATAGGCCTGTAGTCTGCAAAGCTTTCGATCAGGAACTTCTGAAGACAAAATACACACATCCGCACAGACACAAGGCTGCCCAGAGATAATCCAGTTTAAAGGGCTGCTTAAACATGAAAATCATAAAAGGCACAAAGACCAGCAAGGTCACCACTTCCTGAGTGATTTTCATTTGCCCCACGGCCAGTCCCTGCTGTGCCAGTAATCGGGTGGCCGGAATCATCAGACTATATTCAAACAGGGCAATCATCCAGCTGAATAAAATTGCCTGCCACAACGGCGCATCATGCGGTAAAAATTTTAAATGCCCATACCATGCCAAGGTCATAAAGCAATTGGCAATTACCAGAAGAAATAAAGCCGGTAACATCGGCATGTACTCTGCAAAAAGATCGGGTTTATTCTACGATTTATTTTGCAAAAAGATATTCTCTAAATTTGAAATTTTCTCTGAATTTATCCGTGAAACAGGATTTAAAAATTCCCGCAGCAATGCTTGAACTTTGACTATCTTTTCCGTGTAAGCCTTGCTATCGTTGCTTGCAAATTGAATAAATCATGATAACCGCACCAATATAAGGTGATGGGTCAGACAGGAACGGAGTGAAGTAGATGCATCTGCATATTTTGGGTATTTGTGGCACTTTTATGGGATCGCTGGCGCTCCTTGCACGCGACCTGGGCCACAAGGTGACAGGTTCAGATTTGAACGTCTATCCACCGATGTCGACCCAACTTGAAAATGCAGGCATCAGCTTGATGCAGGGTTATGAGCGTAGTCACTTGCAGCCACATCCGGACCTGATCATTGTCGGCAATGCCATGAAGCGTGGTATTGATGCAGTAGAATATATGCTGAATGAAGGCTTGCCTTATATTTCAGGCCCACAGTTCCTGGCAGATCATGTTCTGCAAGGCAAACATGTATTGGGGGTTGCGGGTACACATGGCAAAACCACCACCACAACCATGCTGGCCTGGGTGCTGGATCAAGCCGGTTTAGAGCCAGGCTTCCTGATTGGTGGTGTGCCACTGGGTTTTAGTGAGAGTGCACGTCTCGGTGGCGGCAAATATTTCTGTGTGGAAGCGGATGAATATGATTCGGCTTTCTTCGACAAGCGTTCCAAGTTTGTACATTACCATCCAAAAACGGCGATTTTAAATAACCTTGAATTTGACCATGCCGATATCTTTGATGATCTGGCCGCGATTCAAAAGCAGTTCCATCATTTAGTTCGTACCATTCCAAGCAAAGGCCGCATCATTGCGCCGATTACCGAAAGCAATATCGATGAAGTACTAGAGCAGGGTTGCTGGACACCGGTGGTGCGCACCAGTCTGGATGCCAATCAAAAATCTGAACTGTATGCCGAACAGTTATCGACAGATGGTTCTCACTTTAAAGTCTTGCAACACGGTGTGGTGAAAGGTGAAGTGCAGTGGAGCATGACCGGACAGCATTCGGTGGCCAATGCGCTCGCGACGATTGCCGCTGCCGAGCATGTCGGTGTCTCGATTGAAACCGCCTGTGAAGCTTTATCTAATTTCGGTGGGGTAAAACGCCGTATGGAACTGTTAGGCACAGTCCGTGGTATTGAGGTTTATGATGATTTCGCCCATCATCCGACAGCGATTGATACGACCTTGGAGGGCGCGCGCAAACGTCTGGGTGAACGCAAACTCTGGGCAATTATTGAACCACGCTCCAATACCATGCGTATGGGCAGTCATAAAGAGGGTCTGGCTCATTCAGCACGTCTGGCCGATGCAGTAATCTGGTATCAACCGGAAGGACTGGACTGGGATCTGCAACCGGTCATTAATGCTGCGCCAAATAAAGCCAAAATTGCACGCACACTGGATGACATCATTCAGACCGTGGTAGCAGAGGCAGGTGAGGGCGATGCGGTGGTGATCATGTCAAATGGCGGTTTTGGTGGTTTGCATCAGAAATTGATCAGTGCTTTAAACGCATAAAATAGATGCGTGGATAAGTATGTGAAAAAAGAAGCCCGCGATGCGGGCTTCTTTTTTCAGGGCAATTGTTTTAGCAAAAAGAGAGAATGGCGGTTTTGACCTTCGCATTGCATGATGTCAAATTGGCCTAAAATGCCGATCACTCATCAGTCATTACGCATGATGTTTTGTTGCAATCTGAAGGCGAGATAGATTGCAGCAGCACATCACTCAAGGCACAATCGAGAAGAACACAGGTATTTATAGACCTGACAGCCAGATCAGAATCAGGTCATTCTCATTCCTCACTCCTTCAGGAGATGTGTCATGACAACAATGAAAGCCATGGTCTATTACGGCGAAAACGACATCCGGTTTGAAGACCGTCCCATTCCCACTATTTTGCATCCCAGCGATGCGGTTATCAAACTCACTAAAGTCACTATTTGTGGTACAGATCTCGGGATCTGGAAAGGTAAAAACCCGGAAATTGAACAGCAAGCGACACGCAAACAGGGCAGTTTTAATGGCCGTATTTTAGGTCATGAAGGCATTGGTATTGTAGAAGAAGTCGGTTCTGCCGTTCAAAACTTCAAAAAAGGCGACCTGGTGATTATTTCCTGTGTCAGCCGCTGCGGAACCTGTGAAAACTGTCAGAAACAGCTGTATGCACATTGTCGCAATGAAGGCGGCTGGATCATGGGCTATATGATTGATGGTACTCATGCCGAATATGTACGCACGCCGTTTGCGGATACTTCCCTTTATCATTTACCTGAAGGATTAAATGAAGATGTCGCTGTGTTTTTATCGGATATCTTGCCGACATCACATGAAATTGGTGTGCAATATGGCGATGTCAAACCCGGAGACAATGTGGTGATTGTCGGTGCCGGCCCGATCGGCATGAGCTGCCTGCTGACCGCTCAATTCTATTCACCGGCCAACATTATCATGGTCGATGTCGATGACAACCGACTCGAGTTCGCCAAAACAGTGGGAGCGACGCATAGCATTAACTCCGCGAAAGAAGATGCCATACAACGTGTGCTGGAGCTGACGGATGGGCGAGGGGTCGATTGTGCCATTGAAGCGGTTGGTCTGGAGGCGACCTGGAATATCTGCCAGCATGTAGTCAAAGAGGGTGGACATATTGCCAATGTCGGCGTACATGGCAAATCAGTTAATTTTGAACTGAATAAACTCTGGATTAAAAACCTGACCATCACCACCGGACTGGTCAATGCCAATACCACTGCTATGCTGCTCAAAACCTGCTGTTCCGGTAAATTACCGCTGGAAAAACTGGCGACCCATCACTTTAAATTTAATGAATTTGAAAAAGCTTATGATGTGTTCAAGCATGCAGCCGATGAAAAGGCCTTGAAAGTGATGATCGAACTCAATTAATGCGGGAAAGTAAAAAGTCCGCTTGGCGGACTTTTTTTTATTTGTAGCTGGAGTGAAAAATAGGGCATATCACCGCACTACTTATCAGCTTGTATTGAAAGCTCATTAGGCCGTTTTGCTCTTGGCAAATCGATCTAAATGATTAAGTAGAAGAGGCCGCGACATCAGATAAACTTTGGTCACGCTTAAACATCACATCCACATAGGAACATTGCGGAATGATGGTTAAACTTTTTTCACGGGCAAAATCGACCAGCACATCCAGCATTTTTCGGGCAACGCCCTGACCACGCAAGGAATGATCGACCCAGGTATGATCTGCAATAATCACCGAGGCTTCCCGCCATTGATAGGTAATCTCGGCCAGACGTCGACCTTTATCTTCCATAAAAAATACACCACCGCGTTTTGAATCTTGATATTGAATCTGCATAGATCTCCACCTTTATTTTCATTTTTAACTGCTTAACACATCGCTGAAATTAGGATCACGCTCAAATACCGATTGAGCAAAAGGGCATTCCGGAATAATCTTGACCCCTTGCTCACGGGCAAACTTGACCGCTGCTTCGACCAGATAATGTCCGACATGCTGTCCACGCAAACTGTCATCGACCCAGGTATGTTCAATCACCAGTCGATCCTCATCTTTCCAGAAATAGCTCATTTCAGCCAGACGCTTTTCATTTGGCTCGACAAACCATTGACCTTGACTGCCTTGTTGCTGATGCTCAATCAACATCCTCTAAACTCCGTATTTTTAATCCAGACTGACATATTTTTCAGTCGCATATTGTTCGATTTCTTTAAACGATTGTGAATCTGTGCTCTTTCCTGATATCACCGTGCAATGAACAGGTTTAAACTGCCTGTCTGTTGTTTAAGCCAGATATTTATGTCCAGCCCTTCTTTTAGCTCCTCGGTAAGACGTCAATGGATCTGCGTAATTGCGTTAGCCAGTGCCGCCTTTATTTTCAACACCACCGAATTTATTCCCGTGGCCTTACTCAGTGATATTGGTGCAAGTTTTGACATGTCGGCGACTCAGGTCGGGTTGATGCTGACCATTTATGCCTGGGTCGTGGCTTTATTGTCTTTACCGATGATGCTACTGACCAAAAACATTGAACGACGTTTCTTGTTGATGGTTTTATTTGCGGTCTTCATTTCCAGTCATGTGCTGTCTTATTTTGCCTGGAGTTTCAGTGTTCTGGTATTTAGCCGGATCGGGATTGCAGTAGCCCACGCGCTGTTTTGGTCAATTACCGCTTCGCTTGCAGTACGTGTCGCACCAGCAGGCAAAGAATTTCAAGCCTTGGGTTTATTGGCCACAGGTACTGCCATGGCCATGGTTCTGGGAATTCCCTTTGGTCGCATGATCGGGGAGGCCTATGGCTGGCGCAATAGTTTTGCCTTGATTGCCATCGTCGCCAGCGTGGTCTGCCTGCTACTGGCCAAAACCTTGCCCTTATTACCGAGTGTCAATTCAGGTTCACTCAGCAGCTTGAAAACCTTGTTAAAACGTCCAAGCCTGATGCTGGTATTTGCCCTGACGGTCATTGTAATTAGTGCACAATTCACCGCCTATAGTTATATCGAGCCATTTTCACTGAATATTGCCCAGCTCAGTTCTGTACAGACCACGACTTTATTGCTGGTCTATGGTGGGGCAGGTTTAATCGGCTCTTATCTATTTGGCCGTTTTGCACCGCATTTTCCCAAACTTACTATTCCATTTTTCACACTTGGGCTGACCATCTCATTGCTATTATTGTTGCCATTGTCCAGCAATGTCTTGCAGTTAAATACCTTGGCTTTACTCTGGGGCATCAGTATTATTGGTTTCAGTCTGGCCCTGCAAGCCAAGACCTTGAATCTGGCCTCAGATGCCACCGACGTGGCCATGGCGATTTATTCTGGCCTGTATAATATCGGGATTGGCAGTGGTGCCTTGCTTGGTGGAATGGTAACGGCACAGATCGGGTTATATGCTATTGGCTGGGTCGGGGCAATCTTGGCCAGTCTGGGTTTTCTTGTCACTTTATATTTAATTCGCCGCCCGGATTTTATGACTCTAAAAGCAACTTGAATCATGATTTTTTGTAAATGAAATTGTAGTCTTAACAAAAACCTGTCATGCTTCCTGCATATTGAGCATTGGCTCAAACAAAATTTAGTTTGAACAAGGGGAGTAGCCTCCTCCAAACGTTTAACAATTGCGGTTCAACTTGTTAAACGTGTCAGAATATCGTCATTACACTTTGCAAAAAGTCGGTATCTGAGCATTTTACTGCAACACTTTGAATGAGAAGTGTAACAGTAAGATGTAGGCAAGACCTTGATCATGTTGGTATAGATGTTTTTCATCTGACAACAGGTCAAGGTTTTTTTATGGCCGATTGTCAGATGTGGAGGATTCACATGGAAACAATTGGTACGCTGTGGCTGTATCTGGCTTTTTTTGGCATCGTTCTGGTGATGCTGTTTATTGATTTTTTAGGCTTCAAACAAAAACAAGGCCAGGAAGTAAAAGTCCGGACTGCGGCCTACTGGAGTATTGCCTGGGTCAGTGTCGCGACTTTATTTGGTGGTGGTTTATGGCTCTATCTGGAGCAGACCGCAGGTACTGCAATTGCCAATGCCAAGGTCATGGAATACTTCGCTGGTTATCTGCTGGAAAAATCCCTGGCAATTGATAACGTCTTTGTCTGGCTGATGATCTTCGCTGCTTTCGCCATTCCACCCGCGCTGCAACGTAAATTGCTGCTCTACGGTGTACTCGGTGCGATTGTCCTCAGAACCATCTTTATTTTTATTGGCGCCTGGTTCGTTCAGGAATTCTCATGGATTTTATATATCTTCGGTGCCTTCCTGGTGTATACCGGCTTTAAATTCCTGCGTGGTCAGGATGAAGAAGAAAGCAATATTGAAGATATGGCGATTCTGAAATGGCTGCGTAAACGTATGCGGATTACCCCGCAACTTGAAGCTGACAAATTCTTTATCCGTAAAGATGGTTTACTGTGGGCAACGCCGTTATTCCTGGTTTTGATTCTGGTCGAAGCCTCGGATGTGATCTTTGCGGTCGATTCTATTCCGGCAATTTTCGCTGTGACCACCGATCCCTTCATTGTACTGACTGCTAACCTGATGGCGATTTTGGGTCTGCGCGCGATGTTCTTCCTGTTATCGGGTGCCGCATCAAAAATGCATTATCTGCCCTATGGCCTCGGGATTATTCTGGTCTTTATCGGCTTTAAAATGCTGATGCTGGATGTATTCCATATGCCAATCTGGATTTCACTGAGCTTTATTGTGATTGTCTTGACGATCACGGCGATCCTGTCGATTCGCCACAGTAAAAAACATAACCAAACCACGCTCTAATAACTGTATAGACGATCATCTTTAGCGTCACAAAAGTCCGTTCAATCATGAGCGGACTTTTTTTATTGCTCGACTGCCTTACCACAGCTTCGACTTAACTCAGGCAAATGAAGTCAGCATGATCACGTTATAAATCCACTGAAGTGGGTTACAATCTATTGAAAAAATTAAAAGCACAGGTTTTAACATGTCTTCTCAGATTGCAACAACGGCAGTCCGCGGTCGTTTCCTTGATATCCAGCATACAGTTGCCCAGGCACATGAGATTGATGACCAGGTGCGCTATGTAGAAGATGGTCTGATTATCATGCAAGACGGCAAGATTCAATGGTTTGGCAGCTGGGATGAAGGGCAGAAACATCTAGCTGAAAATATCCAGGTCGCCCATTATCCTGAACAGCTGATTGTGCCGGGATTGATCGATACCCATATTCATTTCCCGCAAACCGAGATGGTCGGGGCCTATGGCGAACAACTGCTGGAATGGTTAAATACCTATACCTTTCCAACAGAAATCCAGTTTGCAGATACAGCCTATAGCGAAAAAATCGCCGAATTTTTTGTGCAGGAATTGCTTAAAAATGGCACCACCACGGCACTGGTCTTCTGTACCGTACATCCTGAATCAGTAGATGCTTTGTTTACAGCGGCGAGCCGCAGAAATATGCGTCTGATCGCCGGTAAAATCTTGATGGACCGACATGCACCGGAAGCGCTGACAGATACAGCAGAAAGCGCTTATACCGATTCTAAAGCGCTGATTGAAAAATGGCATGGGCAGGGCCGTAACCTGTATGCCATTACCCCTCGCTTTGCCCCGACGTCCACCAATGAACAACTTGAAAAAGCAGGTCAGCTCAAAGCCGAATATCCAGATGTCTATGTACATACCCATTTAAGTGAAAATAAAAATGAAATTGCCTGGGTCAAAGAGTTATTTCCGGAACGTAAAGGCTACCTGGATGTCTATCATCACTATGGTTTAACCGGTGAAAAATCAGTGTTTGCACATTGTGTACACCTGGAAGAGCAGGAGTGGGATTGCATGCAGCAGACCAATTCAGCGATTGCCTTTTGTCCGACCTCAAACCTGTTTCTGGGCAGTGGTTTATTCCCATTAAAGAAAGCGTGGGACAAGCAGGTGAAAGTTGGTCTGGGTACCGACATCGGGGCAGGCACCTCGTTTAACCAGCTACAGACCTTAAATGAAGCCTACAAAGTGCAGCAATTGCAGGGAGAAAAACTCTCTGCTTTTGAAGCCTTGTATCATGCCACCTTAGGCGGTGCTAAAGCCTTAAGTCTGGACGATCGTTTGGGGAACTTTAATATCGGCAAGGAGGCGGACTTTGTGGTGCTGGATCTAAATGCCACCGCTTTACAGCAGTTACGCCAAAGCAGAGCAAAAAATATTGAAGATGCATTTTTTGCACTGACCATGCTCGGCGATGACCGTAATATTGCAGTGACCTATGTCTACGGAGAAGCTGTCTATGTCAAAGCACGATGTACCCGCTCAGACAACTAAAACCCAGCACCGCCATCGCTGGCTGATCGTCTCTGCCATGTTGCTGACCTGTACTTTCATCCTGCGCAGGGATTCGCAGGCAGCAAAGAAATGATTACATTTACAGCATGCAAAACAGGTGCATCTGCAGTAGGGATGTATTAAAATTACAGTGTATTCAGGTGTTGCAGGTCAACACCTTTTTTATTTTGCTATTTTTACTTTTTAGGTATCTACCCATGACCGTTCAAATGAGCGTAATGATTTCCGCTGAAGAAATTCAAGCTAAAGTCAAAGAGCTTGGTGCTCAAATCGATGCACACTATGCCCATAGTGACAAAGACCTTGTGCTCATCGGTTTATTACGTGGTTCAGTGATTTTTATGGCCGATTTGTGTCGGGTGATTTCCAAACCTCATGAACTGGATTTCATGACGGTATCCAGTTATGGCGGTGGCACCGTATCTTCGTGTGATGTAAAAATTCTGAAAGATTTAGACGGCGAAATCCGTGGCAAAGACGTGCTGGTGGTTGAAGATATTATTGACTCGGGTAATACCTTGAGCAAGGTGCTGGAAATCCTGCAAACCCGCCAACCGAACTCGATTCAACTGTGTACTTTGGTAAGTAAACCATCACGTCGTGAAATCGATTTAAAGGTCGAATTTTTGGGCTTTGAAGTTGAAGATAAATTTATCGTAGGTTATGGTCTGGACTATGACCAGAAGTATCGTCATCTGCCATTTATTGGTGAAATCGGTCTTTAAAATTTATTTTAAAAAGTGGCTTAGGCCACTTTTTTTATGTCTCAAATAGACAGAAAAACAGGAACAAAAAATAACATCTCGTTTCAGGATTCAACTTTTTTTGCTTTCTATTCTGTTTCAAGATAATTAAACATGATGTAAAAACAAAGACATGATAACAAGGAGCATACCTATGTGGACAATTATTGTGGCGATTGTCATTGGTTTTATCGCGGGTCTGATTGCACGTGCAATCCATCCAGGTAATGACAAGGCAGGCTTTATCATGACGACCCTGTTAGGTATTGCCGGTTCCTTATTGGCTACATTTGCTGGTCGTATGCTCGGTCTTTATTCGGCAGATTCTGCGGCAGGTCTGATTGCTTCCGTGATCGGTGCGGTGATTATTCTGTTTATTTATAACATGCTGACCAAACGCCGTACGGTCTAAGCGGTTCTGGCTCAATCTGAGCAGTTCCAGTAAAAGCACCCAGTCGGGTGCTTTTTGCTCTTGGATCTCTCTCGACTTTATAGTGAAAATTCCTTAAAAATCTGTTCGATCTGTTCTGCCGGATAGGCCCCCATGACTTTAAAACCATTCGAAAAAATAATTGCTGGTGTCCCATTCACACCCAAAGACTGGGCCAGTTTTTTATTGCGCTCAATCGGATTGGCACAACTTTTTTTCGATTTTGGCAGGCTACCTTGAGTGATCAGATCTTCCCAAGCCTGAGCAGGATTAGACGCGCAATACACCTGTTTTGAAGGCGCAACCGATTGTGGCTTTAAAGGCAGAATAAAAGTATAAATCGTCACATCCTTGAGTTTTTTCAACTCTACTTCAAGCTGTTTACAATACGGGCAATTTGGGTCAGAAAAGATCGCAATCTGACGTTTACCCGTACCTCTTACACTTTTCACAGCATCTTGAAGCGGCAATTTTTTCCAGTCAACACTGTTCTGTTTTAGCATCAAATCACGGGTCAGATTATGCTGATCCTGAATCCGCAGCATCGACCCAGCAAGCAGATGCTGGGCATCTTCATTCAGATAAACCACCTGACCCTGCATAAAACCACTGTAGATACCCTTCATTTCCGTGGTCTGGATATTTTCGATTTTTAAATTGGGGCTATTCTTTGCCAGATTGGCTTTTACCATATCAATATTAGCGAATGCGAAGCTTGAAACAAATGTACTTAAAGCAATAATCAGTGTTTTTTTTAACATGAATGTTCTACATGAATCAGATAAAAATATGCTTCGATTCTAATGGGTCTGCTTTTAAATTACCCACGGATTTATGTTACTGTTTATTCCAAGTTTAATCAGTGAATTATGTTTCACGTGGAACAGAAGCGATAAAAGAAGCTTAAATAACGGACAAAAATAAATTCTTGCACCACATTACATTCTGGTTAAGATTTTATATCTTATAAAATAATATATTATTTTATTGAAATACATATAAACACATCTATTTGATTTAAAATCTTTTACTGATTCGCCCTTGACCATGTTTCTTGGCCCGCTCTACACTGCATATACTTTTCTTTTTCTTCGCTATGCCCTGACATGGATTGGCCAAGGATCAACACTATAACGGCATGTTCATGACAACAATAACCACTTGGCGACCCTTCTGGATGGTCAGCCTGGCTTTAATCATGGGAACGATTGGTACTGCTTTAGCGAGTCCACTCTATCCGATTTATCAACAACTCTGGAATTTATCCCCAAGCCAGATTACCTATATTTTTGTCGCCTATATGTTTGGCTGTCTGGGCACCTTATTGTTTCTGGGGCGCACCAGCAATAGCATTGGCTTTTTAAAAACTCTACAAATTGGCCTCGTGTTTATTAGTCTGGGTTTGATTATTTCGGTCTTTGCCAATAATGCCCTGATTTTATCTCTGGGCCGTTTCATTATCGGGATTGCCTCTGGTTTGATGACGACTTCTGCCATGCTTGGCATGATGCAGACCATTCCGGAGAGTCATAAGCAGCTTGCGCCGCAATGGGTCTCTATTTTGACTGCGATTGGCTTTGGTCTGGGTCCGTTTATCGGAGGTGTCATTGCGCAGTTTTCTCAAGCCCCACTGGTGACTCCCTATATTCCGATTATTGTTGGAGCAGTGCTTTGTTTTATCGGCTTATTCTGGTTAAAAGTGCCTGCTTTTGAGCGTCAGCCCTTTAGTATCGCCCCCAAATTACAGCGTCCTGAGGCTCAATATCATGCTGTATTTATGATCATTGGGTTCACTGCATTTAGTGCCTTTGCTGCCTTTAGTTTATTTGCCTCACTTTCGCCTTCTTTTGTGCAAGATATTTTACCGTGGCATGGTCCTTTAGTAAGTGGTACCGCCATTACCTGTATTCTGCTGGTATCTGCAGTGGTGCAATACCTGGCCAAAGCGGTCGCTGCAAAAAAATGTCTGAATATCGGCTTGGTCATGATGCTGATTAGCCTGCTCAGCCTTGCATTGTGTATATTGCTTAAGGCAAGTTTCTTATTCTTCGTGAGCGATTTTTTATTTGGTATTGGGCATGGTTTTGCCCTGATGGGGGCTTTTGGCGTAATTCATGCTATCACCACTTTGCAAAACCGGGCCGCGGTGATGTCGACCTACTTGTTTATTGGCTATTTGGGCACCATTGTGCCGATTCTTGCGGTGGGTTACTTGGCCGACCATTTTGGATTAAATTTCGCTGTGATCAGCTTCTGTGTGGCGATGAGTGCTTTATGTGTCGTGCTCTGGTTATGCCACCAGAAGCTCAGTGTAAAAGCTTAAAATAGCCCTCTGATGAGGTAATGCTGATCAGTTAAGGAGTTTAGAAATAGACTCTTTAACTTTTTAGTCGTTCATGACGGAGTCTTCACCTTATAAATCAAATACTTGAAAATAATTTGTTACTTTGGTTTCGCCCAAATGAGAAGCGAGGCTTCGCAAGGAAGGCATCTTGCGGAGCAACACTCCTCACCGCAAAACTCGTCAGCCACCATCGACTAGTAAATTTGTCGCAGAAACAATCATTTTTAAATCTAGTCCTGCCTCAAACAGTTGCGGATGACTTTTCTACTTGTCAAATATGATCATGAATTTAAAAAAGAAAATACTAGTCAATTTCTTAACTGACTGGCATTCCTCTGATGAGAGCTATTTATGCATAATTTTTTGCTTACTTTCCAATACAAAACGAACCGAAAATTTTTCCAAGCAGATCATCGGCACTAAAGTCACCAGTAATTTCCCCCAGTGCATTCTGGGCTAGACGTAAGGACTCCGCCACCAGTTCACCGGCGTTGTACACCACCAATTGTTCACGTGCTTCAGCCAAATACAGTTGAGTGCGTTTCATTGCGTCTAAATGACGGGTACGCGCAATAAAGGTATCTTCTTCAGGCTGGAAGCCTGCATGCGCTGTAATCGCCTCTATGAGCGCTTGCACACCAGTTTCCTGCTTGGCAGAGACTGCGATATGCCGAAAACCATTCAAATCAGCAATTGCAGCTTCAGCACCAGTCAGATCACACTTATTCCCAATCAGCATCAAGCGTTTTGCTTCAATATGTTCAGCAAAATATTCTTGGGCCAGTTGCAGCGGATCTTCACCTTGACTTAGGTCATAGACCAGCAGTAACAAATCGGCCTGTTCGATTTCCTTGATTGCGCGGCGAATCCCTTCTTTTTCGACAATATCCCCGGTCTCACGCAAGCCTGCGGTATCCGTCAGGGTAATTGGCAAGCCATTTAAGGTGATTTTTTCATGCAGCACATCACGCGTAGTACCCGCAATATCCGTCACAATCGCACGTTCAATCCCGGCCAGCGCATTCAGTAATGAAGATTTACCGGCATTCGGTTTACCGGCAATCACCACTTGCAAACCTTCACGCAATAACTGACCTTGACGTGCTGATTGCTGAACTTGCGTGACCGCAGTCGCCACACCATCGAGCAGATTCAGAATCTTGCCATCGGCCAGAAAGTCAATTTCCTCTTCAGGAAAATCAATTGCGGCTTCCACGTGCAAACGTAAATGCACCAGCTGCTCAAGCACCGTATTGACTTTGTTTGAAAATGCACCTTGCAGGGAACGAACCGCAGAACGCGCAGCTGCTTGTGAAGTGGCATCAATCAGGTCAGCAATGGCTTCAGCCTGTACCAAGTCCATCTTGCCATTTTCAAAAGCACGCATGGAAAACTCACCGGCTTTGGCAGCAATCGCACCCAGTTCCAGCAAACGTGCAAGCAAGGCATTTTGAATCACCGGACCGCCATGACCTTGTAACTCCACCACATCCTCGCCGGTAAAGGAATGCGGATTCGGGAAGCAAATGGCTAAGCCTTCATCCATAATTTCACCAGCAGTATCGTAAAACTTACGAAAGGCAGCATAGCGTGCACCGGCAAGGGGTTGTTTTGTGAGTGCTTCGGCAATTTCATAGGATTTTGGACCCGATAGGCGAATCACCCCAACGCCGCCACGTCCTGGTGGCGTTGCAATCGCAGCAATAGTCGTGGTTCGGTTGAGCATAAAATTCACCTAAAAAATCCAAAAGTTCAGCCAAAAAAAATCCGCCTAAGAGTATCATCTTAAGCGGATTTATTCAGCCCGTCATTACAACTTAGTTGACTGGCGTTGCTTCATCACGTTTGGCACGTTCTTTAGCAACAGACTTGTTAATCAAGCCTTGTTGCAGGATGGTGATCAAGTTGTTCACAATCCAGTATAGAACCAAGCCCGCAGGGAAGAACAGCAAGAATACGGTAAAAATCACCGGCATAATCTTGAAGACTTTGGCTTGCATTGGATCAGTGGGTTGTGGATTTAAGGACTGTTGAATATACATCGTCAGACCCATTAACAATGGCAGGATAAACCATGGATCCATTGAGGATAAATCCTGAATCCAGAGCATCCATGGCGCATGACGCAGTTCAACCGATTCCATCAATACCCAGTACAAAGCCAGGAAGATTGGCATTTGTAATAACAGCGGTAAACAGCCCGCAAGCGGATTGACCTGTTCACGTTTATACAGTGCCATCATTTCCTGAGAGAAGCGCATACGGTCTTCACCAAACTCTTCTTTCATACGCTGCATTTCTGGAGCAATCACACGCATTTTCGCCATTGAGCGGTAGCTCTTCGACGACAATGGCCACAGAATCAGTTTCACCAGAATGGTCAATAGAATAATTGCCCAGCCCCAGTTACCCACTAAACCATGGAAGAATTCCAGACCCACGAACAAGAGTTTCGCAATTGGCCATAACCAGCCATAATCGACTGTTTGGTTTAAACCTGTGGCCAAATCCTTCAATTCTGACTGGATTTTTGGACCTGAATAGAAGGTCGCATCAATCTCGGCCACAGTACCTGCAGGCACATTAAAGGTTGGAGAAGTAAAACCAATAATGTTCATGTTATCGGTTGATTTACGTGATTCAAGCTTGGCGCTATACGCTTCACCATTACCCTGAGTCAACTTCAGATTACCAGGTACCCAAGCACTGACAAAGTAGTGCTGTACCATGGCAACCCAGCCACCTGTCGCTTCAGTACTGACTTTTTCTTCAACAAAGTTGTCAAATTTAAGCTTGTTGTACTGCTCGTCTGGCGTACCCCAGGCACCGCCCAGGAAAGTCCCTAGCGTGAAAATACCCTGGTCTGATTTACCCGGATCTTCTGAATTATCACGTTTGATCTGGCCAAACATCTGACCTTGCCAGGTCTGAGCACTGCGGTTCACCACTTTGTGGTTCACAACAACCGGATATTCACCTTCAGTGAAATTGAAGGTTTTGATAATCTCGACACCATCCGCGGTTTTAAATACCAACGGTACAGACAAGACTTTAAGGTTTTCACCCTCTTTAGATTTGGTTGCTTTCGCGTCTGCCAAGGTATAAGCGGTTTTTTCCAGCTCATACGTCGGACGGCCGTTACGGCTGCTGTCCGGTCCATTTAGACCGATCAGACCAGACTGAGCGACATAAGTACGTTTCGCATCGCTTTCCAGCATCACGAACGGTTCATCGCTGTCCTTGTTTTTGTCATGATTGAGTAATTCAACACGAACAATATCACCACCTTTCGGATTGATCCAAAGATGATAAAGGTCAGTTTGTACTGAAATAAGCTGCTGACTTACAGGTGCTGTGGCATCCGTGGCTTGCTGCGCTGGCATATTCGCTTGTGGCAGATCAGAGGCAACTGTAGCCGTCTGAGCATTTGGCAAATCTGCAGATACGTCATGCGAAACAACAGCAGTTTCTGGCTGCGGTTTGGTTTCAGCATTTCCATAATCTTTTTGCCACGCCAAAATGAGCAAATATGCGACAACAAACATGGCTCCGAGAATTGCAATCCTGGCCCATTGTTGCATATGTATTACCCCAAGTGGTGAGAGTGATTTTGGTTCAATAAACGATCACGAAAGGGTACAGCAACGTGAAGCGTTTGAGAATCTATTTGCTGAAATGAAATAAAACGAATCGCTTTAGAGGGAACAGGATCATATCCCGAGCCCCCCCACGGATGACAACGGCAAATACGCTTAGTAGCCAGCCACACTCCACGTCCAGCCCCATGTATCTGGACTGCTTCCAAGGAATATTGAGAACAAGTTGGAATATAACGACAGCGCGGCCCCAATAAAGGACTGATCGCAATCTGATAGAAACGTATCAACCAATGTAGTAAACGTACCATTGGCCTACTCTACTTTTGTGGGGAGGGGGCTATTTTTGTATGCTTTTTGGCAAGACGGTTCAGTTTTTGCCAAGCAAATTGTAATTGCTGATGCAATTCTGCATTAGGCACTGCTTCCACACCAATTTTTGGCATGATTACAATGTCTAAGTCATCTAATTGCTGTTGATGCAGGCGAAAACTTTCGCGAGCAAGTCGTTTTACTCTATTTCGTTCGTGTGCTCGGCGCACTTTCTTCTTAGCAACAACTAAACCCAAACGGCTATTTGGCAGTTCGGAATGTTTTGCAAGAAATAAGAAATGGGGCTGATGCACTTTAAAAAGCGCACCATCAAACACACCTTTATAATCGGCGGCACAGCGTAATCGCAACTCTGTACCAAAACTATAAAGTTTTGTCATAACACCCAAAATCGTCTTAGCGTAACTGATTAAACAGTTAAGCTATGACGACCTTTTGCACGACGGCGAGCTAATACTTGACGACCAGCTTTAGTAGCCATACGAGCACGGAAACCATGAACACGCTTACGCTTTAATTCAGATGGTTGGAATGTACGTTTCATATTGAAACTCCAAAAAATGATCTTTCTATGAAGGTCCGCGATTTTAGTGCTCATTGCTTGAGCTGTCAATGCAAAAGCACTTTTCTTTTCAAATAAGCTTAAAAAAGATTTTTATACGAGTTTTCAAAAAAACTGTTGGTGAAATGACTAAATTATACTTAACCACAGATTAAATTATTGTTATACATAGATATATAACTTATAAACAACTCTATCAACAAAGTTATCCACAATCCATCCAGGGTTTTAAAAGCAAGATTCTGTTTTTGAATTTAAATTCGTAGTCTCTCGATTTATCCACAGAAAACTCAAAGCTTATAAATAAATTCAAATTTATAAATTTAAGTTTATTATTATTAGGGAGCACTTTTTCTATGGATAAGCCACTTTTTATTTAACTAAACATACATTTATGTTGTGGATAAAACTGTTTCTAATAATTTTATACTTTGTGGATAACTTTGTGCTATATTTTATCCACAGCTTGCGGATAAACTTATCCACACCGGGTTTTAAATTTAAATTTATGCACGATGATGGCTTTTTGCACAGTTTCTGTGGAAATGATCATGACAGATGTGGATAACTTGGTTAGAATGGCGACCCGCTTTTGGTCGCGGTCATCTTTTTGAATGAACAATGGAATGAATAGGGGATTCACATGCTTTGGACGGACTGCTTAAATCGCCTGCGACAAGAGCTCTCTGGAAATGTCTTTACAATGTGGATTCGCCCATTGGTTGCAGAAGAGCTGGAAGATAGCTTGCGTTTGTATGCACCCAATCCTTACTGGACGCGTTACATTCAAGAGCATCATCTGGAACTGATTACGATTCTGGCCGAACAGCTGTCCGAAGGACGGGTACGCAAGGTCGAAATTTTGGTCGATTCACGTCCTGGTGCGATTTTATCGGCCAGTGAACAGCCAGCGACCACCACCGCGGCGTTGACTTCAACCCCAATGCCGGTACAAAAACCGAAAAAAGAAAAAGAAGATACGGTTAAAAATAGCCGTAGACGTCAGCTCAATCCGTTATTTACTTTCTCGCTGTTTGTCGAAGGCCGTTCTAACCAGATGGCAGCAGAAACCTGTCGCAAGGTACTGACCCAACTCGGTGCTTCACAGCATAATCCCTTATTTTTATATGGGCCGACCGGTCTGGGTAAAACTCACTTGATGCAGGCCGTGGGCAATGCACTGTTGCAGGCCAAGCCGAATGCACGGGTGATGTACATGACCGCGGAAAGCTTTGTACAAGATTTTGTTAGTTCTTTGCAGCAAGGCAAAGTGGAAGAATTTAAGAAAAACTGCCGTTCTCTGGATTTGTTACTGGTCGATGACATCCATTTACTGGCCGGTAAAGAAGCCAGCCTGGTAGAATTTTTCTACACCTTTAACGCACTTTTAGATGAATCTAAGCAGATTATTCTGACCTCGGACCGCTATCCAAAAGAACTGACTGAACTGGATCCACGTTTAGTTTCACGGTTTTCCTGGGGCTTGTCGGTCGGGGTTGAACCACCGGATATTGAAACCCGGATTGAAATTTTATTAAGAAAAGCCGAAAGCAATCAGGTGGATTTACCGCGTAACTGTGCCCTGTTTATTGCGCAGCAGGTGGTGGCCAACGTGCGTGAACTAGAAGGTGCGCTAAACAAAGTGGTGGCAATTTCACGTTTTAAAGGCACACCGATTGATCTGGATGTGGTGCGTGAATCCTTAAAAGATGTGCTGGCGATTCGTGCCCGCACCATCAGTACTGAAAATATTCAGCGTGTGGTCAGTGAATATTTCCGTATTCCCTTAAAAGAGATTGTCGGACCGAAACGCACCCGAATTTATGCCCGTCCACGTCAGCTGGCGATGGGTCTGGCACGTGAACTGACCGGCGACAGTTTTCCAGAAATTGGCATGGCTTTTGGTGGTCGTGATCACAGTACCGTGATGCATGCCTGCGAGAAAGTGCAGAGCCTGCGTGAGGAAGATCCAATCTTTAACGAAGACTATAAAAACCTGCAACGTCTGTTGCAAAGTTGACCTAAATCGCTCAAATTCTATTCTTGCTATGCGGCTGCTTTTGCCGCATAGTAAACCGTTAAAAATTCACTTTTTCTATATTAATCTTCAGCTTTAGAGGAATGCACCGTGCGTTTAAAAATCGCGAAAGAAAGCTTACTGAATGTTCTCTCACATGTCGTAGGAGCGGTTGAACGTCGCCATACCTTAAATATTTTATCTAACCTGAAAATTCAGGTGACTGCCCAGGCATTAACGGTGACCGGTTCCGACCTTGAGGTTGAACTGGTGGCCAGTACAACACTGGCTGAAGGTGCATGTTTGCAGGCCGGGGAGACCACAGTTCCGGCGCGTAAGCTGATTGATATCTGTAAGTCACTTCCTTCAGCGGCATTGGTGGATTTGCATATTACTGAAGATCAGCGCTGCATTCTCAAATCAGGTAACAGCCGTTTTGTACTGGGTACCTTGCCTGCTGATGATTATCCATTACTGAATACTGAAAACACCCAAGGTACGCAAGTAACTGTTACCCAGCGTGAGCTGAAGCGTTTATTCGAGAAAACTGCCTTTGCGATGGCGGTGCAGGATGTGCGTTTTTACCTGACCGGTACTTTGCTGGAAATTGATGCCAATCAGCTGCGTGCTGTGACCACCGATGGCCACCGTCTGGCGCTTTGTGAAACTGCGGCTCAATCTACTGCGACCCAGCCGATTCAAGCGATTGTGCCACGTAAAGCTGTTGCGGAATTACAGCGTCTGCTCAGTGTTGAAGATGAGCAGTTATCTTTGCTGATTGGTCGTGAACTGCTGAATGTGACCATCAATATGCCAAGCCGTGACAAGGAACAGGCCGATATTACCGTGCGTTTTACCACCAAACTGATTGATGGTAAATTCCCGGATTATCGTCGTGTGATTCCACGTGGCGGTGACAAAATCGTGATGATTGCGCATGATGTGTTCAAGCAGTCTTTGCAGCGTGTGGCGATTTTAAGTAATGAAAAACTCCGTGGCGTGTTCCTGAATTTTAATGCCGATTCCCTGCAACTTCGCGCCAATAACCCGGAACAGGATGAGGCGATTGAAGACTTAGCCATTCAATATGCCGACTCACCGCTGGAGATGTCGTTTAATGCGCAGTATTTGATTGAGGTGCTGGGTGTGCTGGATGGTGATGATGTCTCCATGACCATGACTGAAGCCAATCAGTCTGTGTTAGTACAAGACCCGGCACATACCGATCAAACTTATGTCGTCATGCCGATGCGTGTTTAAGTCGCGGCTATTGATACTCGTATAAGACATGCATATTACGCGTTTACATATTGAGCGTGTACGGAATTTAAAGACGGTTGCTCTCCACGGATTGCAGCCGTTTAATGTTTTTTATGGCCAAAATGGTTCAGGTAAAACCTCGATTTTAGAGGCGATTCATTTGCTGGCTGCCGGTCGTTCTTTCCGTACCCATATCCCGAAAAATTATATTCAGCATGGCGCACAGGACGCGATTGTGTTTGCACAGTCCACGACCGAAAAAATCGGCATGCAAAAAATGGCCAGCGGGGAACAGCTGATTAAGGTCAATGGTGATCTGGTGGCAACGCAGGGCCAACTCGCCAAGCTATTGCCTTTGCAGCTGATTGACCCACAAAGTACCGATATTATTGATCATGGTGCCAAGCCACGACGTCAACTTTTAGACTGGTTAATGTTCCACGTGGAACCTGAGTTTTATCATGCCTGGCAATATTATTCGCGTGCCTTGAAGCAGCGCAATAGTTTGCTCAAAAGCAAACGTTTCTTGAGTCTGTCCGATCTGGAGCCTTGGAACCAGATGCTGAGTGAGTATGGTGAACTTCTGCATTCGCAACGTGCGGGTATCGTGGAACAGTGGAAGTCCTTTTTTGAAGATGATCTAAAGCAGCTATTGCCTGATCTGCAGATCAGTCTGGAATACAGTCCGGGGTTTCATAGTGAAACCGGCCTGCTGAATGATCTGACCAATCAGCATGCAAAAGATCTGGAAAGACGTTATACAGAATACGGTCCACATCGCGCAGATTTGCGTCTGAAAACCCCTCTGGGGGATGCCGATGTGATCCTGTCACGCGGGCAAAAAAAGCTGCTGATGATGGCGTTAAAACTGTCGCAAATCGCAATGCTGCATTCTTGTAATAAGGAAACTGTGGTATTATTAGATGATGTGACAGCAGAATTAGATTTAACCGCACAACAACGTTTAATTGAGCGATTGAGCCAACTTGGTAGTCAAGTTTTTATTACCACCTTAGACCATGAATCAGTACAAAAGCACTTACATGATTTGTCTATCTCATATCAGTTATTCAATGTTGAAAACGGTACAGTTCAGGTTGTTGTGCAATAGTATTTTTTTAGTTTTACCCATCTTGGGATAGACCTATTTTTCACTAGGGAGAAACCATGAGTTCAGAAGATCAAGCTGCTTCTCAAACAGAACAAACCATTGAAAAGGCTTATGATTCCTCTAGCATCAAGGTATTACGTGGTTTAGACGCAGTACGTAAGCGTCCGGGCATGTACATTGGTGACACAGACGATGGTACAGGCTTGCACCACATGGTGTTCGAAGTAGTCGATAACTCGATTGATGAAGCCTTGGCAGGCCACTGTGATGAAATTATAGTGACTATTCATGAAGATGAATCGGTTTCAGTTTCTGACAACGGTCGTGGTATTCCAACTGATATTCACCCTGAAGAAGGCGTGTCTGCGGCAGAGGTGATTTTGACCATTCTGCATGCCGGCGGTAAGTTTGATGACAACAGTTACAAGGTCTCAGGCGGTCTGCATGGCGTAGGTGTGTCTGTGGTCAACGCACTCTCTGAAAAACTACTGTTGAACATCAGTCGTGCAGGTAAAACTTATGAACAGGAATACCGTCATGGTGATCCTGTTTATAAATTACGTGAAACAGGGATAACCGAAACGTCAGGTACCACTGTACGTTTTTACCCAAGTGCTGAAACTTTTAGCCAAACCATATTCAATGTCGATATTCTGGCGCGTCGTTTGCGTGAACTATCGTTTCTGAACGCAGGTGTACGCATTGTACTTCGCGATGAGCGCGTCAACCTTGAAAATATCTATGATTATGAAGGTGGTTTATCTGAGTTCGTTAAATACATTAACGAAGGCAAAACGCATCTGAACGATATTTTCCATTTCACTACTGCACAGCCCGATACCGGCATTACGGTAGAAGTGGCATTACAGTGGAATGATTCTTATCAGGAAAACGTACGCTGCTTTACCAATAACATCCCGCAAAAGGATGGTGGTACACATTTGGCCGGTTTCCGTGCTGCACTGACCCGTGGTTTAAATAACTATATGGACAGCGAAAATATCCTGAAAAAGGAAAAAGTTGCAGTCTCGGGGGATGATGCCCGTGAAGGTTTAACCGCGATCGTCTCGGTGAAAGTGCCTGATCCAAAATTCTCTTCGCAGACCAAAGAAAAACTGGTGTCGAGTGAAGTAAAAACTGCGGTTGAGCAGGCCATGAACAAGGCATTTTCTGAATATCTTTTAGAAAATCCACAAGCAGCGAAATCGATTGCCGGCAAAATTATTGATGCCGCGCGTGCCCGTGATGCAGCGCGTAAAGCCCGTGAAATGACCCGTCGCAAGAGCGCACTGGATATTGCCGGTCTTCCAGGTAAGCTGGCCGATTGTCAGGAAAAAGATCCAGCCTTGTCTGAACTGTATCTGGTCGAGGGTGACTCTGCGGGTGGATCTGCGAAGCAAGGCCGTAACCGTAAAATGCAGGCGATTTTGCCGCTGAAAGGTAAGATTCTGAACGTAGAGCGTGCGCGTTTCGACCGGATGATTTCCTCTGCGGAAGTCGGCACACTGATTACTGCACTTGGCTGTGGTATTGGTCGTGAAGAATATAACCCGGACAAACTGCGCTATCATAAAATCATTATCATGACCGATGCTGACGTCGATGGTTCGCACATTCGTACGCTGCTGTTGACCTTCTTCTTCCGTCAGATGCCGGAACTGGTCGAGCGTGGTCATATCTATATCGCCCAGCCACCACTCTACAAGCTGAAAAAAGGCAAGCAGGAACAGTACATCAAAGATAACGATGCACTGGAAACTTACCTGATTTCCAATGCCATTGACGAGCTAGAACTGCATATCAGTGCTGAAGCACCTGCGATTCGTGGTGAAGCACTGGCAAGGGTGATTGCCGATTATCAAACCTCACAGAAGAGCTTGGCGCGTTTAACCCAGCGTTATCCGGCGAGCTTGCTCGATGCTTTGCTGTCGCTGGACGCCTTTAAACTCGATCAGCTTGAAGATAAAAGTTATGTCGAAACTTGGGGTGAAAACCTGCGTGCAGCGATTGAAGCCATTCAGCCGACGCTACGTCCAGAATTAACGCTGGAATCTTTCGAGAAAGAACTGGCAGATGGCCAGAAAACTCAAAGCTGGTTACCAAGAATCACCATCTATGTGCATAACCTGCCACATAGTTATCTATTAGACTCTGTGCTTTTAGGTTCAAGTGAATATGCACGTTTATTAAAGAATTCGAAGAGCTGGTTCAGCCTGCTTGAAGAAGGTGCTTATTTACAAAAGGGTGATCGTAAGATTAACGTGAACAATTTTCATCAGGTTTGGCAGCATATTCTGTCTGACTCGCGTCGCGGTATGATGATCCAGCGTTATAAAGGTCTGGGTGAGATGAATGCGGAACAGTTGTGGGAAACCACCATGGATCCGGATAACCGTAACATGCTGCAAGTGACAGTCACCGATGCGATTGAAGCAGACCGCATGTTCTCTTGTCTGATGGGCGATGATGTGGAACCACGTCGTGCCTTCATTGAAGAAAATGCCTTGAATGCAGACATTGATACCTGATTAAGATGATTTTAAAAAGCGCCTTTCGAGGCGCTTTTTTGATGCAAAATTTATGCGAATATCATCTGAATTATTTTAGAAGCATTCCAATCTAGAGCGTGCTTTTCTGCCAAATGATCAGCTGATTTTAGCTGCAAAAAAAAGTCGAATTAAGCGGTGGCTAATCGACCTAAAAAAATTATCCATAAGTAAGCAATATAAAGACAAGTATGAGATCTGGATGAATGCAATTTATCATGGTGGGGAAGTAATTGTGCCACTATAAATATGAAGATTTTAGCAGGGTTTAAAGGATAACTATCGATACTAGGATCAATTGTACATATGCTGCAAAATAGCGTGTAGAAGCCATTGAAGCCAAAGTTGGTGTATGAAAAATACCCGTAGCGAAGGCCGAATTGAAGAGTGGAGAGCGATAGAGCTGGAAAATAATAAATACAAAATGATAAAGCTGGTTTTTTTAAATTCTATTATTTGAATGGCTTATTAAAATATCCTGCCGTATCTCAAATAATATGTGAATAGGATTATTTTAAGGTCTGCTCTAAATATGATCAAATATGTGGATAACTACAAAGTTATCCCTAATTAATTATGTGAATAAGATTGTATTTATCCACAAACCAACTCCCTCTCTAGTTAATTTCTGGTTTTAAATTTAAAAATATTTGGCTTGTGGGTAAGTGCTTTTGAATTTAAAATGGCGTTTTGAATTTAAAGTGCTATTTAGAGTTATATTTCCTCTGTTATATAACCCTGCAAAATCAATAGCTACTCGTCAGCATGATTGAGCAGCTATTTTTATCGAAAACTACAAATACTTTTAAAATTAATTACTTATATATCTATTGTAGTTTTATTTAATAATGAGCGTGAAACATATTTTGATTGAAAAATAGAGGGTGTAGTTAAACTACATAATTAATTTAACAATCAAGTGAATTTTCATTTTTTAATTTAAAATCATCGTGTTATTACTTTCCTTTCTTAACTCTTTAGATTTGTATCTGCTGGTTAAGGTCTAAATTTCATTGTGACAATCATGCTATGCAGGATGTTTAGAAAAAACAGAAAAGGACATCAAAGTTTTGTGGATTGAAAATAGAAAAAATACAATTCATCAAATGCGGTAAAAAAAAGCGCCTGACGGCGCTTTTTGCTATCCAAGCTATTTAGGGTGTCAGGATAATCTTGCGGCAGTCTTCTTCACGTTTATCGAAAATGCGATAACCTTCAGCAGCATCTTCCAGTTTCATGCGATGGGTAATAATCAGGTCTGGCGAAAGATCACCATTTTCAATATGTTCCAGTAATTGTGGCAGGAACTTGTGCACATGGGTTTGTCCCATTTTAAAGGTCAGACCTTTATCGAAGGCATCACCAAACAGGAAACCGTGAATTGGACCGGCATAAACCCCCGGCACACTGACCACACCGCCACGGCGCACCGCCGCAATACATTGTCTTAGCGCAGAACCACTCGAACCTTCCAGTTTTAGATTGGTCATTACCGTTTCCAGCATACTCCCTTTGGCCTCAAAACCCACCGCATCAATCACCGCATCGACACCACGATAACCTGCCGTATTTTGAATGATGAATTCGGCTGCATCCACGTCATCAAAATTGACCGGAATCGCCCCATAAGTTTGATGAGCAAAACGCAAGCGATAAGGATGGTGATCGACCATAAAGATCTGTTCGGCACCAAGCATGCGTGCGCAGGCCGCAGCCAGCAGACCGACCGGCCCAGCTCCATAAATGGCGACACTGGAACCTCGGCCAATCTGGGCATTGGTCACAGCTTGCCAGGCTGTGGGTAAAATATCGGTCAGAAACAATACTTTTTCATCAGGCAGGGAACCGGGAACCTTAAACGGTCCGACATTGCCTTTGGGAATCCGCACATATTCGGCCTGACCGCCTGGCACACCGCCATACAGATGGCTATAACCAAACAGGGCGGCACCTGGTGGAATCTGTTTTTTATTGATAATTGCACCACGTCCGCTATTGGTATTTTCACAGGCAGCCATCAGCTCGTGTTCACAGAAAAAACAGTGGCCACATGCAATCACAAAGGGAATAATCACCCGATCGCCTTTTTTTACTGAAGTGACTTCAGGACCGACTTCTTCGACCACCCCCATAAATTCATGACCGAAAATATCACCCTGTTCGGTTGCGGGAATTTTCCCACGATAAAGATGCAGGTCTGAGCCACAGATAGCAGTAGCCGTTACTCTGAGAATGACATCATCTGCTTCCTGAATGACTGGATCAGGAACAGATTCAACTCGTACATCGCGAGTACCGTGATAAGTAAGAGCACGCATGCGGATTTCCTCTCTCTAGTTCAACATTAAACAGACTCGTAGCAAGGCTGCCAAAAATTAAAAAACACTTGTATTAGAGCCTTAGGATGAAACAGCGCGCTGTAAATTAATGTATGAAATAAGGCATCCAACTGTTTAAAAAATAAACTTATATAGGGTTTGCGTAATTCATGACCTTATGTGTCGAATGAATAGAAAAGAACAGAATTAAAGAAACATCTAGACGTAGATGAAAAAATACAGGGGGGAAAATGGAAGAGAAAACATTAAAAATAGTGAATAAAAAAGAGATGAACAACGTTGGTCATTCATCTCTTATCTTAAATCTTACTAAAAGAGCTTTAGAACGTCTGTTCCAGACTTTCCAGTTCCATCATCAGTTCTAGCATTTGCTCTTCGGCTGTTTCCAGTTTGGCTTTTAGCTCGGTTTGCTCATTCATCAGTTTCAGCAAATCATTTTTACGTGATGCTTCGTATAAAGCACTGTCACCTAGCAGGGTTTCAATTTCAATCAGTCGCGGCTGTAGTTTGGCCATCTGTGCTTCGCATTTTTCAATATTCTTGCGAATCGGACGACTTAGTTCCCGCTGGCGAGCAGCTTCCTTACGTTGTGCTTCCTTGTCCAGTTTGGAAATAGTCGGTTTGACTTCGACTTGGGATTTCACCGGTTCTGCTGGCTTTTGCCCATTTTTGATCATCTCAATACGGGCTTGGCGTAACCAGTCAGCATAGGCAGTAAGATCACCATCAAACTCACGGCATTGACCATTATGTACCAGTAGCAGTTCATCACAGACGCTGGCAATCAGCTGACGTTCATGCGAAACGAGAACCACTGCACCCTGAAAATCTTGTAAAGCCATAGTCAGTGCATGACGCATATCCAGGTCTAAATGGTTGGTCGGCTCATCCAGAATCAGTACATTCGGACGCTGCCAAACAATCAGTGCTAGGGCCAAACGTGCACGTTCACCGCCTGAGAAGCTTTCGCTTGGCGTATCCATACGTTCGCCACTAAAACCGAAACTACCCAAGAAGGAGCGTAGACTGGCTTCACTGATTTTTTTATCGGCGATACGTGCCAGCTGTAACATCGGGCTGGCATTGCCATCCAGTGCATCCATCTGATGCTGGGCAAAATAACCAATATTCAGTAGCTCTGAATCTTTACGCAGGCCTTGAATCAGTTTCAGGTCACCGACCAGCGATTTAATCAGTGTGGATTTACCAGCACCATTCATTCCGAGCAAACCGATCCGGCTGTTTGGCGTGATCTGTAAATTTACATTGGTGACAATCAGCTTGTCGCCATAACCGATATCGGCATGTTCCAGTTGCAATAACGGTGAACTCATTTTGGTCGGTTCACGGAAACTGAAAGTAAATGGTGTATCGACATGCGCAGCAGACAGTTCTTGCATGCGTTCCAGCTGTTTAATCCGGCTTTGAGCTTGTTTGGCTTTGGTCGCTTGCGCTTTAAAACGGTCAATATATTTTTGCAGATGCGCGCGGGTTTCCAGCTGCTTTTCATACGCCTGTTGCTGCTGCGCCAGACGTTCACTGCGGGTACGCTCGAAAGTCGAGTAGTTACCGGTATATAAAGTCAGTTCCTGATTTTCGATATGTAAAATATGATCGGTAATTGCATCGAGGAAATCCCGGTCATGCGAAATCAACACCAGCGTACCTTCATAAGCTTTCAGCCAGTCTTCGAGCCAGAGAATCGCATCCAAGTCCAGATGGTTGGTCGGTTCATCGAGGAGCAGTAAGTCTGAGCGGCTCATTAGGGTACGTGCCAGATTCAGACGCATACGCCAGCCACCGGAAAAACTTGAAACATCCAGTTGTGATTGATGTTCAAAAAAGCCCAGACCCGCCATCAGCTGCGAGGCTTTGGCCGGTGCTGAATAACCTGAAATTTCATCAAAACGGCCATATAAATGCCCTAGTTCTGCATCATCCAGTTGATCTGGCTGCTCAAGTTTCTGCTGAATATCCCAGTATTCTTCATCGCCGGACAAGACGAAATCAATGGCTTTCATATTCAGCGCTTTGATTTCCTGTGCCATATGCGCCACGGTCCATACCGCAGGACGGGTCAACGAACCGGTGTCTGACTCCATGCCGCCGAGCAAAGCTGAAAACAGGGTCGATTTCCCGGCACCATTGACACCGGTTAGGCCAATTTTCCATCCTGGGTGTAACTGCATCGACGCTTTTTGAAATAAAACACGTCCACCGCGACGTATAGATAACTGGTCTAACTGAATCATTGAGAAATCAAAGCTAAGAAATAAGATGCGCCTATTCTAAAGGAAAGCCTTGTGAAAATGAAAAATCTTACGACTTTTACTGAAATGAGCCAGCTTTTAAATACTGTGAATTTATATATTATGGACGCATAAGTTGAGTATAAGCTCTATTTTCAGTATTAACAGTTGTTTATAGTAGAAGCTGATCGAGCAAAAAAATACGATAGAGTAAAATAAAAATGAAAAAGGGATTTCTAGTTTTATCTGCACTGGGTCTACTGGCATCGACTTCAAGTCATGCCAAAGTAAATGTCTGTGTTTTTGATTTGCTGGGCAAGTCTGGCGAATCTTTTAAATTACTGGAAGAATGGGCCTTAGCTGCAAAAGCCTGGAATGCTGATGTTCAATTGACTGCCTATCAGGACGAAGCCAAAGTGGATCAGGATGCCAAGGCAGGCAAATGCGATGGCTTCTATATGACCTCCATGCGGGCCCGCGCCTATAACAAATTCGCCGGCTCGATTGATGCGATTGGTGGTGTGCCAAATAATGACATTGCCATGAAAGCCATCAGTTATGTACTGGACAAACGCAACAGCAAGCGCCTGATCACCCAGATTGGCAAAGAAAAATTTGAAGTGGCCGGGATCGGACAGATTGGCCCGGCTTATATTTTTGTCCGTGATCGCGAGCTGAATAAACTGGAACAGGTAAAAGGCAAGAAATTTGCCGTGCTGCATTATGACTATGCCCAGAAAATTATGGTCAACCGGATTGAAGCCGTGCCGGTAATGTCGGAAATTTCCAATTTTATTCGTAAGTTTAATCAGGGCGAAGTCGATATTGTGGCTGCACCGGCTTATGCCTTTAAACCGCTTGAATTAGAAAAAGGTCTGGGCAATAAAGGCGCCATGATTAATTTTCCAGTGATCAATGTCACCGCCGACCTGATCATCCGGCAGGATAAATTTCCTGACTCTTTCGCAGTACAATCCAGAGACTGGTTTGTGAAACAGTTGCCGCGCAGTTTTGCCATGGTGAAACGTATGGAAGCGGAAATTCCCAATAAATATAAGCTGAATTTAAGCCGTGAAGATCGCATCGCCTATCAGAAGATTCTGCGCGAAGGCCGCATCGATTTAACCCGGCAGGGGATTTATGATCCCGGCATGATGACGGTATTGAAGCGTGCCCGCTGTACCGTCGAAAGAACCAATTTTGAGTGTTCAATTAGTGGCGAATAAAATTCAAATGATGTATATCTTTGTAACTCTCACGGATTAAATGTAATGATACGAAACTTCTATTAAATATTAAGAAATTGATATTTAAAAATATTTTATAAAATAATATTTAGAAAATACGCTGATTTATCTTTATAGGCCAAAACACGGGTTTTAAATGGAGTAAATGCTCTATTTTTTTTAATTAAACTTGCTTAATATTTGTTCCGTGTAAGGACACTCAGCGAATAACAAGATTCCAAAGGATAATACAATGAAAAAAGCACTCTTATCATTGGCTGCACTTTCTACATTTGGTTTTGCCAATGCGGTGCATGCAGAAAAAGTCGATATCTGCGTGTTTGACTTACTGGGTAAATCAGGTGAGTCTTTCCAGATGGCGCAAGAATGGGCACTAGCTGCAAAAGGCTGGGGCGCAGAAATCAATCTGATTGCCCGCCAGGATGAAGCTGTTGCCGACAATGATTTTAAAGCCGGAAAATGTGATGGTGTATTTATGACGGCCATGCGCGCCCGTCAATACAATAAATTTGCCGGTTCTATCGATGCACTGGGCGGTGCACCGAGCAATGCAATTGCACAGCGTGCCATTAGTTTTGCGCTGGACAAACGCAATGCCAGCAAAATGGTGACTAATCTGGGTGGTAAAAAATACGAAATTGCCGGGATTGCACCACTTGGTTCGGCGTTCATCTTTGTCCGTGACAAAAATATTAACTCGATCGAAAAAGCCGCAGGTAAAAAATTCGCGGTATTGGGCTATGACGATGCCCAGAAAATTATGGTGCAGCGTGTTGGTGCACAGGCCGTGATTTCCGATGTATCCAATTTTGTGGCCAAATTTAACAATGGTCAGGTGGATATGGTGGGGGCACCAGCCTATGCTTATAAACCGCTAGAGATTTATAAAGGCCTTAGCAATAACGGCGCGATGTTTAATTTCCCGGTGCTGCATGTGACGTCCGATTTTGTCATTCGCCCGGAAAAATTCCCGGCAGGTTTTGGGCAAAAATCGCGTGACTGGTTTATCAAAAACCTGCCAAAAAGTATGGCCATGATCGGCCGTCTGGAAGCCGGAATTCCGTCGAAATATAAAATGAATCTGAGCGCTGAAGATAGAACCAAGTACCAGAAAATGTTACGTGATGGCCGTATGGACATGACCAAACGCGGAATCTATGATGCTGGCATGATGTCAGTGTTAAAACGCGCGCGCTGTTCTGTCGACAAAGCCAATTTTGAGTGTTCACTTTCGGGTGAGTAATTTGATTTTTAAAGAAAAAGCTTAGCTGAGTCTAAGCTTTTTTTGTGGTTGAACTGAGGCAGATCAGCCATTGTACAGCTGATTAAATAGCTTAAGCTTGATCTAAAGATTGATTTCTTATGATTGATATAAAAATAATTAGATGCGGCTGAAATCGCAATAACAAAAACAAGGTATAAGGACATTAGGATGATGCAAAGAAGATGGAAAATACTGGCATTGGCCGCAGCGACATTTACTGTTTCAGGTCTGGTACAGGCCAAACAGGTGATGTGCGTATTTGATCTGGTGGGCAAAAATGGCGATGTGTATAGCGTGATGAAAGATTATCAGCTGGCAGCGAAAAACTGGGGCGCTGATATCGAGCTTAGAGTGAATACCAATGAAGCCGTGGTTGCAGAAGATTTTAAGGCTGGAAAATGTGACGGGATTAGTGTCACTGGAATGCGCGGACGTCAGTTCAACAGCTTTACCGGCTCACTGGATGCTATCGGGGCGATTCCAGATCTGAATCTGGCCGTTAAAGTGATGCAGGGTCTGGCGAGTCCGACTTTTGCCAAACATATGCTCAATGGCAAATATGAAGTGGTGGGGGTGATTCCTGTCGGTGATGCTTTTCTGTTGGTCAATGACCGTAGTATTAATACCGTGGCCAAAGCCGCAGGTAAAAAAATTGCGGTACTCGACTATGATGAAGCACAAAAAATCATGGTGCAGCAGGTTGGTGCTCAAGCCGTCAGTGCCGATGTCACCAACTTTGGCGCCAAGTTTAACAATGGTCAGGTTGATATCATTGGCGCACCCGCTGCGGTATTTAAACCCCTAGAATTACACAAAGGCTTAGGTACAAAAGGTGCGATTGTGAATTATCCGGTGTTGCAAGTGACCGGTAATATCATTATCCGTCCCGATAAATTCCCGGCGGGTTATGGTCAAAAATCACGTGAATGGGTGAGAAGCCAGTTGCCGCGCGCTTTTGGTATTCTGGGCAAAATGAAAGCCGATATTCCTGCAAAATACTGGATGGATATTCCGGCTGCAGATAAACCGGGCTATCAGAAAATGATGCGCGATTCCAGAATCGACCTGACCAAACGCGGCGTATATGATAAGCGCATGATGAAACTGCTGTGGCAATTCCGTTGTAAACAGAACCCGCAAAACTTCGAATGTGCCTTACAGGATGAGAACTACAAATAATCCTGATAAAATTACTCTGATTTGACTTTTAATCTGTAGAGACTGACCATATATTGAGTGTGTTATACTTCGATATGGTCTTTTCTTTTTAAAGACATTCCATTCAACAGAGGAATCCGCCATGAATGCCCAAGCGCTTGTGCTCACCGACAATGCCGCAAATAAAGTACGCCAGTTGCGTGACAGTGAAGGTAACCAAGACTTAATGCTCCGTGTGTATGTTACCGGTGGCGGCTGTTCAGGTTTCTCTTATGGCTTTAACTTTGCCGAAAGTCAGAATGAAGATGATGCAGAATTTGCCAACGGCGATGTGAAAGTACTGGTCGATTCACTCAGCTATCAATATCTGGTCGGTTCCGTTGTAGATTATTTGGAAGGTCTGGAAGGTTCACGCTTTGTGGTGCAAAACCCGAATGCGACCACCACTTGTGGTTGTGGATCTTCATTCTCGATCTAAACACGTACAATAAAAAAGTCCTCTTGATGAGGACTTTTTTATATCTGAAGAAAACTTAATTTTCCAGTTTTACCGCTTCCAAGAGGTCAAAAATTACTGATGTGACATCCTGACTCAGCTCACGATTATTAAAAATCTCATAAGCGCTAATGGTAATATCGGTATCACTTGGCAACAGGCGCTGCTCTTCTTCGATCAGGTCATTGATCGGCAAGAGGGTCTGTTTGATTTCCAGATGTAAAATATCTTTATATTCCAGATTCTCATCGTCCAGTTCAATCAGCTGTTCATTGAAATAAGGCAATAAAATCGCATGAAGATGTGGCTGAATATCCTCAATATCAAAGATCTCGATATCACGCGTTTCATCAATCGTACTAATGTGGTCATTTACTTCAATTAAAATATGGTAGTAACTCACATGAATCTCCAAAGATGGCCTGAACAATGTAGCCGTTCACAATAACATGAAATCCGAATAGAGTGTTTTTTATAACACTTATACACTTAAATTAATTAAGGAATTCAGGCTGATCACTTAACGGTGATACAGCAAAGTCTTGTCGGCAGGTCGCAACTGAAAGTGTTGTAAATTCTGTTTTCCCAGTACCGGATACATCAGCGCCTCTGGATCATCATGATGATACAGGCCCAAAGCATGCCCCAGTTCATGAGCCAGTGTCAGACGCAGATCATCTTCTGCATCAAACTGATATACATGAATCTGATGACCCATAAATACCCCTTTATGAAATTCACGGGCAGGAAAACGTTGCTGGGCCTGAATGATATTCTGTTGATGATTTTCAAGACTATGTTGATGCAGCGAAACATTCAGGTTAAAAGAACTTTGCTGTCGCTGAAGATACTCGGCTTCCCGTTTAAAATTTTCCGATTTGCGCTGTAAAGCCTGAAACTCATATTCTAATTGTTCGTGCTCATAGGCAGATAAATTTGGCTGATGCCGTCGTTGCTGTAGCTTCTGAAATTCATAATTAATCTGATCTCTTTGCTGGATCAAGCGTTGTTGTTGACTTTCCAGATGTTGATAAGATGCTTCCAGATTTTTGACCTGACGTTGATACTGGGCATCATCTGCCAGCAACTGTTTTTCGACTTTCTTTAAGGCATTATATTCCTGTTGCCGTTGATCATAGATCAGATGAATACTCAGCTGGGCATTTTCATCATAGAGCAGCAGATCATCGCGATGGGTGC
Organism: Acinetobacter sp. YH12156; assembly: GCF_013418235.1. Taxonomy (NCBI): domain Bacteria; kingdom Pseudomonadati; phylum Pseudomonadota; class Gammaproteobacteria; order Moraxellales; family Moraxellaceae; genus Acinetobacter; species Acinetobacter sp. YH12156. The sequence continues at coordinate 7,826 of NZ_VPCL01000018.1, read as the reverse complement.
CCTGATGCCAGATCTCGACGGCTTCTTTGCTCAGTTGAATCACTTGCTCTTTACTCAGCCCAAAGCCTGCATCTACCTGATCGACCTTAAAGCGTAAACGTGTGTCAAAAGGATGACTGAGCCGGTCTGCAAGCGAGTTGTAGCGCAGTTGTGGATGAGCTTTGGTCTGCATATGCATAGAGGCAGACAGGATTAACCCAACGATGACCAGACAAAATAGAAGGCGCATATTGCTATTGAGATGCTTGTTTTTAAAAAATATAGCTTAATTTTAAGGCATTTCCCATGCTTATTTGCCTTCCTGCTCAGCTTTTGGATAAAGTCCTAATTCGGCCAAGGTTTGCTGTAAAATGTCCAGGCGAATCGCCGGATCCATATGACTGTGCATCTGCATATTCAGGGAAAAGGCCACGATGTCAGCCTGTGGTGTTTCGATCCAGCCCGTGCGTCAGCCAACTTGCGCTTCCAGCTCCATACCCCGGCCGGATTTGGCATACAGTCGACAAGCGTGGCGTTCCTGTAGCAATAACATGGCTTTAACCCATTGCTGAAAGGCCGCAAAATCAGAATTTTCAGGGTTGATGGTCGTTTCATGCTGGATTTAGCTTAAACAGCTTTACTTGAACATACGATCCATTTTTAGTCATTTTACCTTCATGCTTTAAAATTTGGACATAAAAAAACCGCGCTATTGCGCGGTTTTTCAGTTAAAGCGACAAATTATTTTTTGTCATCTTTTACTTCAGTGAACTCAGCATCTACAACGCCGTCGTCCGCTTTTTGCTGTTGTTGACCAGCGTCACCACCGAATGCGTTCGGATCAAACCCTTGCGCACCGCCTTGGCCTTGAGCTGCTTCATAGGCACGCTGAGTGATCGGCATGATGATGTTTTGAAGCGCTTCAGTTTTCGCTTTGATTTCTTCAACATCATTTTCTTTAGTTGATGCTTCAAGCTCAGAAACCGCAGTTTCAATTGCAGTTTTTTCGTCTGCAGTCACTTGCTCGCCCAAATCTTTCACTGCTTTTTGAGCAGAAGAAACTAACGCATCCGCTTCGTTACGTGCTTTCGCTAATTCTTCGAATTTGCGATCTTCTTCAGCATTCGCTTCAGCATCACGGATCATTGCTTCGATTTCAGCATCAGACAAACCTGAGTTTGCTTTAATCTGGATCGATTGCTCTTTACCCGTGCTCTTGTCTTTTGCAGATACTTTCAAGATACCATCAGCGTTGATATCGAAAGACACTTCAATTTGTGGCACACCACGTGGCGCAGGTGGGATATCGCCCAATTGGAAGTTACCCAACAATTTGTTTTGCTGTGCCATTTTACGTTCACCCTGGAACACAGAAATGTCTACAGCAGGCTGGTTGTCAGCAGCAGTCGAGAACACTTGAGATTTCTTCGCAGGAATCGTGGTGTTTTTCTCGATGATTGCTGTTAACACGCCACCCATGGTTTCGATACCAAGTGTCAGCGGAGTAACGTCAAGTAGAAGTACGTCAGTTTTGTCACCTGAAAGTACCGCACCTTGAATCGCAGCACCCATTGCGACTGCTTCATCAGGGTTCACGTCTTTACGTGGCTCTTTACCGAAGAATTCTTGAACCTTCTGTTGAACCATTGGCATACGTGATTGACCACCCACCAGAATCACGTCAGAGATGTCTGAAGTCGAAAGACCAGCATCTTTAAGTGCAATACGGCAAGGCTCAATGGTACGCGCAACCAAGTCAGCAACCAAACCTTCAAGTTTCGCACGTGTTACGTTGATCACCAAGTGTTTAGGACCAGTCGCATCAGCAGTAATGTATGGCAGGTTGATTTCAGTTGCATTCGAAGAAGAAAGCTCGATCTTCGCTTTTTCAGCAGCTTCTTTTAAACGTTGCAGCGCAAGCGGATCTTGTTTCAAGTTGAAGTTTTGTTCTTTCTTGAACTCTTCAACCAGGAATTCGATCAATGCGTTATCGAAGTCTTCACCACCCAGGAATGTATCACCGTTAGTAGACAACACTTCGATTTGCTGGTCGCCATCAAGATCCGCAATTTCAATGATTGAAACGTCGAATGTACCACCACCCAAGTCATAAACCGCGATTTTACGGTCGCCTTCTTTCTTGTCCATACCGAACGCAAGTGCAGCAGCCGTTGGTTCGTTGATGATACGTTTCACTTCTAAACCTGCAATTTTACCTGCATCTTTCGTTGCTTGACGCTGGGCATCGTTGAAGTAAGCAGGAACGGTAATGACCGCTTCAGTTACTGTTTCACCCAGGTAATCTTCCGCTGTTTTTTTCATCTTTTTCAAGATTTCAGCAGAGATTTGCTGTGGCGCAAGTTTCTTGTCGTTGACATCAACCCAAGCATCACCGTTGTCAGCTTTGATGATTTTGTACGGTACCAGACCGATATCTTTTTGTACCGCTTGGTCTTCATAACGACGACCGATCAAACGTTTGATCGCGAACAAGGTATTTTTCGGATTCGTTACCGCTTGACGCTTTGCCGATTGACCTACCAGAATTTCGCCATCTTTATAGGCAATAATTGATGGCGTTGTACGCGCGCCTTCAGCGTTTTCGATTACTTTAACTTTGTCGCCTTCAAGTACTGCAACACATGAGTTTGTAGTACCTAAGTCAATACCAATGATTTTAGCCATTTGGATGTTTCCTCAAAAATTTTTTTATTCCCAAACTTTTCCCTTTATCAAAGGGAAATTAAAAGGGATTTACTTGTTATCCGATATGAGAGCCGTTCGATTTTTTTCAAGTAAAATTGTTGAAAAAATTTCACAAACTCCCGAATTTATTTGGCTTAAGCGCCAACCATGACCATCGCCGGACGCAACAGGCGATTATTCAGCGTGTAGCCTTTTTGCAAAACAGTGCCAATTTCATTGGCTTTGGCATTTGGATCAATCCCAACTGCCTGATGCAGATCAGCATTAAAGCCGTTACTGGTGTCTACCACCACGACTCCAAATTTCTCTAAGGTATTCAATAAAGATTTAAGTGTCAGTTCAACGCCTTCCAGCAGTGGAGTTTTCTCTTCACCTGCGGCAACAATGGCGCGCTCGAGATTGTCGACGGTTTCTAAAAGTTCTTTAGAGAACTTTTCTAAAACGGTATCTTTATGCTTTTCAGATTCACGCTGAATACGTTCCACACTTTTTTGTGCTTCGTAGACTGCATTGGCCGTACGTGCTTTTTCTAACTTTAAGTCACCTTCAAGCTGCGCAATCTGCTCTTGTAAAGACTCAACGGAAACTTCAGCCTGCTCGGTTTCAGCTTGAGTTTGCGCTGTATCTTGTTCCGCTTGCTCTTGCTCAAATTTTTGAGCTTGCTCGTTTTGCTCAGTCGCCATTGATTTACTCCGTTTAAATGGGTTCTTAAACATGTACAGTCCTCAGGCCTCAGTATTCACTGCGTTAATGCTGAACTGCCATGGTTGAAGTTCTTGATTACCTAAAGAAATCGGGGCAGGGTGTAAAAATTCAAGCGTCAGTCAAGATTAAATTTAAGATTTATACAAAATTCTGAATAAAACAGCGAGCAGATGGCAGGCTTTTACCGCGATATAGGCGGAGATAAATTGAAGTAAATGATCAAGGAGTCATCTGATCATTGTTGTATACGTCGCTGAATAGACAGTCTGAGCTTTAAAATAAAACATGAATTATTTGAAAATAAATATAAAAAATTGATAATCGTATTTTTGAATAAATTTAATAATTTTAATCTGTTTTAAATATTGGTAAAAAAATTGCATGATACTGACATAGACAGCGACCTTGTTCAGAGGAGAGAGCCGAACTCGGTTGCTGTTGCCTTATTTCAAGTTACTTTTTTCAAGCTGAGTTCCCCCAAGACTCGGCTTTTTTTTGCCTGATTATTTATTAGACATAAAAGCGATTAATATCTAAGCAATAAAGTATTTCTCAATAGATGAACTTTTGATTAATATTTATTCCAGATTCTATCGCTGTAGTTTCTTCTTATTTTGAAATGTGTTTTCGTGGCTTATCTTTTTCTCTAAGATAGGCCTTTTTTTTTGCTAAAATTGAGCATTCTTGCTTTGATCAAGATAAAAATGATGGCTTGGCGGCTTAGTCCGGCCTTCATGCAAAAATACTGCTTTTATCCAATCAGCTTGAGATAAAATTTTCCATTAAAAAAGCCTGCTACAGGCTTTTTTAACAAAGAGTGAAATCAAAGTATTAATCACGGCGATCGCGTGGACGCTGTTGTTGCTGTTGACGTCGATTATCGCTCCAGCGTGGGTTAGATGAACGGTTTTGCTGGGCTTTTCTGGCACGTTGATCGGTGATCCGTTTACGATCCTGCTCCAGGCGGCGTTTATTACGTTCTGTTTCAGCCTGTTTTTGCCGTTGGCTCATCATGTTTTTACGCTGCTGTTCCTGGCGTTGTCGTTCCAGCTGGCTTTTACGTCGGTCCTGTTCTAACTGTCTTTTACGGTCCTGTTCCCAGTTACGACGCTGCACTTCCTGTTTACGTCGATCCAGTTCAATACGTTTACGTTGCTGTTCATATTCCCAGCGTTGCCGATCATAACGACGCTGTTGCTCATAACGACGATCCTGTTCATAGCGGCGATCAGAACGCTGATCATAACGGCCATCGTAGTAGCCACCATCTTCAGGGAAAGCAACACAGCCTACAGCCAAAAATGCAGTCGCTAGAGACAGAGCTATAATTTTGCCAGCCATAGGCATTCTCCCAACTTGAAATAAAAAATATACTGAAGCTCGCAAAACTACGTCAAAAATACCATTTAAACGGTCAATGACATCTTTTATAAATCAGGTTAACGTATTGGATAAAACTATATGTACGTAGATATTAAGACTTATATAAGAATATGGTCACTGAAACGCTAATCGTGTAGAAACTATGAAGAATTAAGAGAATAAGGACTAAAAATAATGACTGTGAATCATCCAGTACTGAAAAGTGTAATCGAAAAAGGGCAAGGCACAGCAGCGCGTATGCTGGATCGCTTACCTGGTATTGCACAAGACGCATTGGTTAAGGCTTTGGACTATCCTCATCACTATCCTGATTTAGACCCCATGGTCAAATGCCTGATGGCGATTCAGCTTAAACAGGGGCATGGCAGCTTTCTGAGTGAAGATGTCGCACAGGCACGGGTGGCGTTTGATGCGCGCATGAAAACAATTCAGGCCAGACCGACTGCTGTGAAAATGGTAGAAGAGCTGCGTCTGCCTTTGCAAAGTGGCAGCATCTTTGCCCGGCATTATCATCCAGCTCCACAAAAGAAGTTGCCGATGGTGATTTTTTATCATGGCGGTGCATTTATGGTGGGCGGTCTGGACAGCCATGATGAATTCTGTCGCTTGCTGGCAGTACATGCCAAAGTACAGGTGTTAAGCGTAGCTTATCCGCTGACGCCAGAATTTAGCCCCTTGCAGATGGTACAGGTTTGTGAAGATGCCCTGGCGTGGGCACATCAGCATAGCAAGCAGCTAAAAGTCTATAAAAACCGGATTGCCTTGGCAGGGGACAGTGCCGGCGGAAATCTGGCTACTGTTGTAGCTCAGCGCAGTGTAGGTAAATCTTATGCCGCACGAGCGCAGCTTTTGCTTTATCCAGCGGTCGACTTTAAAAGTCGCCATCCATCTTTTTATGCCTATAAAGATGGACTGGTACTTTCAGAGCAGGATATTGATCTGGTGACCTTCATGTATGCCCAGACCCATCAGATTGAATTAGATGATCCACTGATTTCACCGACCTATGGTGAATTGCAAAACTTGCCGCCGAGCTATGTGATTACCGCACGTCATGATGTCCTGCATGATGAAGGTTCAATCTATGCGCATAAACTACGTCAGAATGGTGTGAGTGTTCATTATCATGAATATACCGACCAGGCACATGGTTTTATCAACCTGACGCCGATCTCCCGCCGTGCCAAAAAATATGTGATTGAGATCAGCAAAAATTTCCGCAAATTCTGGGACAAAAATAGTTAAATCCAAGGCGTGAATGCAAAAAGGTGTTTCTCATGAAACACCTTTTTTTATAGATAGGTTTTTATCAATTCTTATACTTTGCTGCTGATCTGCGCTTCAGGAAAGATCAGATTGAATTTGGGAACATAAAAGCTTTGCAGCAATTTGGCTTTGGAAAAGTCTGGAAATATATTGTCGATATCTTGCCATTCTACTTGCGAGAGTTTGGAGAGATGACCACGGAACTGTGGACTAAACTGAAAACGCTGACCTTTCCAGGCTTGCTGAATCTTCAGCATAGATGCTGGAATATGATGACTATTAATGTAGAACTGGCGTGCAGATTTGGTTTTCTTCAGCCGAATTGTCATATGCTGGTTTTGATGCTGAATCTGACACAGCACTTCCTGATCCTTTTCCTGCCATTCAAATTGCGCATGTTCTTTGGGAATGCCCCATAAATGCTGACCGTGTACCACAGACTCATGGGTAGACACATAAATTTTAGGAATCGAGCTGAGGTGCCGTTTACTAATTAAAGGATGATCCAGAATCAGTAACTCATCATAAGGGCCAATCGGCGAAGAATGATAACGCACCAATAAGACTTGGACCATCCGCCCCAGCGGAGATGGTGCGATCCGGAACTGTTTCGCTTGCTCAATAAAGCTGGGGGTCAGCCAATAATTCAGAATAAAACCTTCACCCTGCAAACGCCAAGGTGGAAACTGGTGGATATTTTGCTCCTGTAATAATGCATGCTTCATTCTTATTCTCTTGTCTTTAGTCGGCAGATCACTGCATTATGAGTTATAAAAGATTAATATATAGTCATTCACAACCATTACTTCTAAGTAGATGAGTTAATAAATGTTAAAGAAATCATTATGTGTGATCGCACTTGCTGCGCTCAGTCTACCAAGCTTTGCTGCAAATACGATTATTGAGATGAAGACTTCATCAGGAAATATTGAAATTGAACTCTTCAATGACAAAGCACCAATCTCGGCAAAGAACTTTGAAAGCTATGTAAAGAGTAACTTCTATAAGGACACGATCTTTCACCGCGTCATTCCAGGCTTTATGGTGCAGGGCGGTGGCTTTGATGTGAACATGCAGGAAAAAGCCAATACCAAAGCACCCATTAAAAACGAATCATCGAATGGTCTGCAAAATAAACGCGGTACTTTAGCCATGGCGCGTACCAATCAGCCGGATTCTGCCCGAGCACAATTCTTTGTGAACCTGGTTGATAATGATTTCCTGGATCGTTCTGCCAGAAATGCCGGCTATGCGGTCTTTGGTAAGGTCACTAAAGGTATGGATATCGTCGATCAGATTACTAAAGTACCGACCCGAAACTATGGAATGCATCAAAATGTGCCGGTGAACCCTGTAAAAATCACCAGTGTGACGATTAAAGCACCAGTCGTGAAAAACTAGGTACAGAATAAAACAGAAATATTTAATTTATATTTCTGTTTTAAAAATATGTACTTATGTAATGAATTGTATGGAATTGAACCAATTTGGTGCATAAAAATAAAACACTCGTGATTCCTGTGCGTTAAAAGCGCTTGCACGTGTAAGAAATTGCCCTATAATGAGCACATACCGACGAGATAGACGGAAACGAACGAAGCAGATTGCTGAGTTGTTGAGTATATCGAAGTCCAGCTTCTGGCACTGACGAGGTGTTAGAAAGATCATTAAGAGATTATGAAGAACAACTTGTGTGGATTTTTACTGGTTGATCGATCGAAATTATTTTCATTGATTGATGGTAAGAATGACTCGAAGTTTATTTGAGAAATATTTGTCAGAAAATT
>NZ_VPCL01000017.1:0-50988 GCF_013418235.1 Acinetobacter sp. YH12156 | reverse complement strand
ACTGATTTTGAATCATATTTTTTCAGCCTTGATGGCCTACGTTGAGATACAAAAGAACCAGTTTGAGCGGATCTTTGAAAATGTATATCGTTGGCAGAAGAAATTATTTAGACCAGTTATCAAAAACGTCATTGATGACTTTATTCTCGATAAAAATCATCTGCTACCACAGAGAATCTATAAATAATAGTGCGTAAGTCCTATATGTATAAATATTATCGAATAATTAAAGATTTACATAAAAATTAGCACATTCAACACCAAAGAAAAAATACTTTAGACATACCGTTTATCTGCCTCCCCTAATTTGGTGATAACAGTTTTTCTCTCAATTAAGTAAATCTAAACAGTAATTACTTCACAACAACAATACTCATCACAAAAGTAGATAAAGGTGATTACGATGTTACAGCTTGCGATTATCGGTGTCATAGCAGCGGTCATAGCCGTACTGGCATCAAACTGGAATGGAGCTAAAAACCCTCCTAATCCTTATAACCCTTCAAATCCAAATAATCCGTCAAATCCAAGTAACCCAAACAACCCGACTCAGCCACCACCTGCTCCAACAGCACCGGATTCTCTGATCAGTAATCCGCCATTGCTACAGAAAAATGCCAAAGGCAAATACGAACTGATCATCGCGTATAAAATGGATAAGTTGTATAACCCCAGAAAAGGAACATGGGATCAACTGGTGCTCCGTGGCTATGTGACCAAGCCCAGTGTATTTAATAAGAAAAAAGCAGGTGAATATGTCGAAGACCGGCTGGTTGGGCCACAGATTCGGGTCAAACAGGGAGAAACCTTTTCTGTGCATTTGAATAACCAACTGCCCACGGAGTCCACAGCAACCTGCCCAGAACATATTCTCGATGCGAATGACCCGCATTGTTTTAATACCACCAATCTGCACACTCATGGCCTCTGGGTCAGCCCGCAAGGCAATAGCGACAATGTTTTCCTGAAGTTCAAACCACAGGAAAAATTTGACTATCAATTCAAAATGGAACCAAATCATCCTGCGGGTACTTACTGGTATCACGCTCATCTACATGGTTCAACGGCTATTCAGGTCTCTAGCGGCATGGCTGGCCCATTAATCGTAGAAGGCAGCCGTATTCCTCAAGTCAGGAATGGCAAAATCACATCGACGGGAGACATGGATATTCTGTGGAAAGATAAAGGCAAGAACAGCTATTCTAATGAAAATATCCTCCTGTTTCAGCAAATTCAGTATCGATGCACTCACCCGGCAGGTACAACCAATCTCAATAATTGTGATGCTGGTGAAGTCGGTATGCTGGAAGATTATCAAGGCCTGAATGCCTTTAATTCATGGGGAGCAAATCATTATTACACCTCGATTAATGGCAAAGTACATGGCGAGATTCAAGTTGAGCAAAACCAGTTTAAGCGCTGGCGTATGATTCATGGTGGTGTTCGCGACACCCTTGGTCTTATTATTAAGGAACTGCCAAAATCACAAAAATTTACCGCTGAACAAACCATTAAAGCTTGTTCTGAATTCCAGGAAGAAGACAAAAAAGCAGATTTTGATCAGCTCACCAGCTTGCCGGTCTATACCATTGCTCAGGATGGTTTAACCATGGATCATGTGCAGACACGTAGAATCTCGATATTTCAACCCGGTTACCGTCACGATGCGATGGTCACCTTTCCAAGCACGAATAGATACTGTATTTTTGACACCAACTTGAACATTGATGATGAAATCAATGCCATCCCTACATCCGGACAAATTACCCCTCAACTCGCTCCGGGTAATACGTTAAATGCCCAACTACTGGGATGGGTGAATGTCAAAGCGAGTAAATTAAAAGTGCAAACGCCAGCCCAGTTTTTACAAGCTCAGGCACAGAAAATTGGCTTAAACAAAGAAATCCAGACCCAGCTCTCACAGTTAAAACTTTCTGCCTTTATCGACCATCCATCGCTGATGACCACTGAAATTGAAAATCGCTTAAAGAACCGTCCACCACAACGCTCAACCTTCGATGCCAGCTTTGGTCCAAATGGTAAGTTTGGCTACCGTTACAGTGATATTGAGGGAATCTATAGTTTTGGTGACCTCTTTACCGGCGCGGATGCAGTAGAAGGTGCATATGTACGGAAACTGGAATTTGGGCAAATTGATGAATGGATTCTTAGCAGTAATAACCTGAATCATCCTTATCATATCCATGTGAACCCCTTCCAGATTGTAAAAGTACTGGATCCAACGGGTAAGGATGTCAGCGATATTCCGCTGGCAGTAGATCCAAATCCTAATCTGGAAGATATTCAATACCGCGGCTTAAAAGGACAGTTTAAAGATACAATCTTTGTTAAACAGGGGTATCAGGTAATTGTCCGCAGCCATTACAAGAAATTTGAAGGTGATTTTGTACAGCATTGTCATATTCTCGATCATGAAGATCAGGGCATGATGGAATATGTTCGGATTTGTGGCGGTAAATTCCCTTGTGATTCGCCATTACCGGCTAGCCATCACCACTAAATATTATCATTCCATAAAAGCCGATGATTTAGATTGTTGGCTTTTTTGTTTGCCTCTATTTGATGCTTGCTGCACAATAACTGCATTGATTTATAGTATTCAAACTGGGGCTTATCATGGCAACGTCTCCTGCTTTTACATTGTTTAGTCTGAATGGTGTTGATGCACAAAAATTCCTTCAAGGTCAGGTGACTTTGAATACTGAAACATTGGCTGAAAACCAGACACGTTATACCGCGATCTGTAGCTTGAAAGGCCGTATTCAATTTGGCTTATGGCTTAAAAAGCTCAGTCCGGAAAACTTTGAAATTGTAAGTACTGACGATCAGGCCACTGAACTGGCGAATCATATTAAAAAATTTGGTGCCTTTTCAAAAATGAAACTGGAACTGGTCGGTGCGGTTTATCCTGTGATCAATGATATTCATACTGACTTTGTTGCGACTGAAACCGATGTGGCGACCTGGGAGCAGCAAGCCATTGAATCAGGTCAGGCCTGGATTCAGGCGGCCACTGCGACCCTGTTTCAACCACAGGAATTGCGCTTACATCAACGTGAAAGCATTCACTATGACAAAGGTTGTTACTTAGGTCAGGAAGTCATTGCACGCTTATGGTTTAAAGCCAAGCCAAAACATTGGCTGCATCTGATTCAAGCGACGGGTGAAGCACCTGTAGTCGGCACTCAGCTCAACAACAATGTTGAAGTCGTGAATAGCATCAGTCTGAAGGATGGCTATAAAGCCTTGGTCGTAGCCAAACCTGACGCATTGGCCGAGTTGGGTCTAGAGGTTCTGAAACTTCCTGAAGCTTTGAGCGGTGATGTAGCACGTCCGCAATAATTCCGGTTTAGGCCCTAAAAAAGCCAAGAGTTAACTCTTGGCTTTTTTTGTTTTAGAAACCATGAAACAGCTTATTCATATCTTTCACCACATAATCTTTGAAGTGATAAGCACGAGCATGTTTGGCATCAAATTTTGTGGTTAATTCACCTTTTTGAAAGGTGTAGACCCGGTCTTCCTGACTAATCAAAAATTCTGCACCGAGCTTCATCAGCAGTGCGTCAATCTTGTCTTCATCCGCAATCGTGTCATCTACGTTAATTCTGTCATAGTGGCGTTTAATCGTTTTGACAAACATGGCTCAATCCTGGGAGGCTGATTTAAACCGAGATTTAACCAGAGAAGTTCCTTTAAGCAAAGTAATCCTTTCAATATCTGAATGATTGATAGGAAAGTTATCCAGATCAGTGATCTGGTTAAATCGGTATATCCTGCTTTGATGATTTATTTTGATTAAATCCCTTTCATAACTCAAGAAATGATAATTTTATTCATATTTAAATAGAGGTTGGACGTTCCTTCTCCCTTCGGGAGGAGGAGCATGCTGCGCAAGTCTCCGACAAGAAGATAGAATTTCATTTATAATAATTAAAAAATGATTTATGAAAGAACTCTAATGACAAATTGTATATTTACAAAGCACAAAATCCTTTTATGATGTAAGTGAAAATGATTAAAACCGCACCAAGGACTTAGGTGCCAGCAATAATAAGGTTATAGGAACCATGAAAAAGTTAATACTCGCTACTGTTCTTGCAGTTTCTGCGCAATTCACTCTGGCAAATACTGTAAAAGATCAGGCTGACCCCCAGTTTGTAAAAATTGAAGCCATGGTGAAAGCCAATAATTTCAAAGGCGCCTATGACGCTTTAAATCAATTGGCTAGTCAGGGAAATGCCCAAGCCCTATATAACTTAGGCTATTTAACCCAGACCGGCCAGGGCACTGCCAAAGACGAGAAAAAAGCCATCCAGCTCTATGAACAGGCAGCCAGCAAAGGTTACCCTGTGGCCAATTATGTACTGGGCAAAAATTATGCGGCGGGTACATTAGGACTAAAGCAGGATTTAAGCAAAGCCAAACAGTATCTGGAACGTGCCTCAGCAGCCAATTTTGATGATGCCAGTGTAGATCTGGTTGTGCTGTTATTTGCTGAAAATACCCCTGCCTCAAATAAAATCGGACTACAAAAGCTGCAACCATTAATCACAAAAGGTAATATGCAAGCGATTCACGCCAAAGCCTTATATGACATCAGCTCTGGTTTTAAAAACAAAGATGAAAAACCGATTCAGCAAGGTTTAAGCAGTATTCAGGATCTGGCGAAAAAAGGCTATATCCCTGCCCTGATGGCAGTCGGCAATATGTTTGCCAATGGCAGTATCGTGCAGCAAAACTTGCCTGAAGCGAAAAAAATCTTTGCTGCATTGGCACAGCAAAATATTCCGCAGGCTAAAGAGTCTTTGGCAGCAGTAGACAAAATGATGGCGGAGCAGAAAAAAATACCTGCCAAAAAGAGTTAATTTGGTTTCGCCCCAATGAGAAGCGGAGCTTCGCAAGAAAGGCATCTTGCGGAGCCATACTCTCATCGCAAAACTCGTCAGCCAGCATCCACTGGTAAATTTGTCGCAAAAACAATCATTTTTAATCTTGCGGTGCAATACACCGCATTCCTCAAACAGTTGCGGCTGACTTTTCTACCTGTAAAATATAATCATGAATTTAAAAAAGAAAATGCCAATATGGGGCTTTTTATAAGGAGAGAATCAATCCTGGAATGAGCTATCCCCACCACAAGGCAATCAAGCCGCTGGTCACGATAAAACCAGCGATGGTGCTCATCAGCAGTGGTGTTAAGGCTCGATCATTTAAACCATAGGCCTGTCCCAACATACCGAAGATTGTTGGCATCGGTAAGGCAGCAATCAAAGTACCCGCATGAACCATTTCCTGACTTAAACTGGTCAATTGACTGAGGCCAAGATACATCAGCAGCGGCATCATAATGTTGTTAGAAAACACCAGATAGAAACTTTGCAGATTAACGTATTTCAGGCTCATTCCCACAATACCGCCACCAATTGCAAACAAGGCCAATGGCGATGCTGTCTGCCCGATCAAGGCAAAAACCTGATCGATATAGAGCGGAATTTTAATCTGGAAAATCGCACAGGCCATACCCAGTACGACCCCCATAAATAAGGGGTTTGTTACTAAAGTCAGCACCACACTTTTAAAAATGGAGCCAAGATTTGCCTGATGCTGTGTTCCCAGCGCAGCCATGACCAGTACCAAAGGAATCAGCAACATACTTTCAATGATGACCACCAGAGAAGTATAAGTCATGGCCTGCTGCCCGATTAACAGACTAAGCACGGCCGTACCAATAAGTCCGGTATTCGACATCGCGGCGCCCAGCGACAATACTGCACTCTGCGAATGCGTATTCTGAAAATAACGGCGCATCATCCAGAAACCGCTACCATAGAGCAGTAAAGTTACGCTGCTATACACCGCAAAGTATTCAAAATACCAGATTTCATGCAGGTCTTTAGAGGCGAGAGACTGGAAAAACAGCAGAGGCAACGCCACTTTAATGACAAAAGCACCGACTGTACCCACTTGCTCTTTGTCTAACACTTGACTTTTTACAGTCAGATAACCCAGTGCCAACAATAAAAAAATGGGCACAATGACCGCAAAAATCATAATGCAGCGTCCTCATTTGCAATGAGTGACTATTATACGACCTTCCTGCTTAGAAAAGATTGTTAAAAAGGCTCAAACAGATGGTTTAGACCATGCGGGGCACTGCGAAGATATTGGGGTGAAATCTTTAGTTTTTCTTCAAGTGCCGCAGCTGCATGCCAAGGCCAATGTGGATCGTAGAGAATCGCGCGTGCAATAGCGATGGCATCGGCCTGCCCTTTTTGCAGAATATGTTCTGCCTGTTCTGCTTCGGTAATTAAACCTACAGCAATTACCGGAATATTGACGGCTTTTTTGATGGTATCTGCAAAAGGTACTTGATAGTTCGGTTTCACATCAATGTTCTGTTTGACATGTAAACCGGCACTGGAAATATGAATATAAGCTGCGCCCACCGCTTCGAGGGCCTTAGAGAGTTCAACCGAAGAATCAATATTCCAGCTATCCTCATGCTCCATCCAGTCACTCGCTGAAATACGCACTCCGATTGGATAATCTTCCGGAACTGCTGCCTTCATCGCTTGCAATACTTCCAGCGTCAGGCGAATCCGGTTTTCCAGTGAACCACCATATTTATCCTCACGCTTATTGGAAAGTGGCGACATAAACTGATGTAACAGATAACCATGTGCTGCATGTAGTTCAATCAGGTCAAAGCCTGCATCAACTGCGCGTTTGGCACTTTCTGCAAAGTCTGCAATGACCTGATCAATCTCTGCCTGATTCAGCGCTTTAGGAGGATGTTCGTCTGCCTGAAAAGGAAGATCACTGGCAGAAACAGTTTGCCAGCCATGTGCCTCATCCGGTTTAAACTGGCCTCTACCTGCCCATGGTTTATCTGTAGAGGCTTTACGTCCGGCATGTGCAAGCTGGATAGCAAATGGCATTGGCGATATAGATTTAACTTTGGCCAATAATGCTTTGATCTGGGCAGCTTGCTGATCATTCCACAATCCCAGGTCTGCATAACTGATACGACCTTCTGGTTGTACAGCAGTCGCCTCGACAATACAGAGTCCGGCGCCAGAGAGCGCATAATTCGCCCATTGCTGCTCATGCCAATACGTGATTTCACCCTCATCTGTGGCTGAATATTGACACATGGGTGCAATAATAATTTTATTGCTGAGTGATAATGAACCAAACTTTAGCGGTTGAAATAATAATGTCACGTGGCAATCCCTCTTTATTCATGTGAAGTATGATCGGGCAATAAAAAACAGGCTTTAAAAAGCCTGTTTAGTTATAACGTGAACGATCACTTTTTAGAAGATGATGCGGCTGGTTAAACCAAGTAGCAGTGCATTATCTACGTTGTTGGTTGCCCCTGGATTGACTACATATTGCAGGTTTGGACGTAGCATCAGCCACTTTGTTGCATTATAGCTATAGTTAAGTTCGATATTGTATTCTGCACTCGCATCAAAATTCAGATTCTTGATCCGGTCATTAATATGTACACGATTGACCGCCAGACCTAAAATATCATTCGGCTGGCTGTCCGCAAGACCGATATATTTCACACCAATTTGTTGTGAATTATCCACTTTGTTAGTATCGCGATCATGCCAGGTAAAGTTAGCAAATGAATGCAAACCCTGACGGCCCTGACCTCTAGACGTTAACTGTTGTTCTACAGCTAACCAGCCTGCAAAGGTACGGTTTTTACCCTCAATCCCCACACCATCGGCCTTACCCTTAGCAATATCAAACTGATTTTCGGGATTATCGGCAGTATTGTACATCCCGCCGACACGGTAGCTGCCTGGCAAGTTATTGATGAGTGATTTGGGTGTCCATACAATTTCTGCTGGAATGGTCACGCCATCGGCATGCTTAGTATCCAAACTCCAGCCTTGACCTTCTTTAGCACCATTGCCATTGTCCGGATTAAACTCATAAATACCGACTTGTACTGCAAGTTCAGGGTTTAGCTGCTGCTTTATACGCGCACCCCATTGTGATACTGGCGTGTTCATCCAGATATTGCCTTGCCATTTACCCATCTGCGCAGCACAAAATGCTGTACTGGCAAAGTCACAGGCCATCACATTAAAGTCCATGCCCAGACCCAAACGGCCAGCCTTAATACTCAGTCCTTGCTCTTTATAATTCTTTTCAATCGAAAGTTCACTCAGACGGCTATCCTGATTGCCACGCCCAAACGTACCTTGTGCATTGGCCATCTGTGGCGCTGATGGATCTTGCAAATCACGGATAGACGTACTTTGGCCTTGGCGCGCACTCATTGCAGCACGTACCGTGACACCGTTCCATCCTGCCAGTTTTTCCAGGTCCAGTTGAGTTCCCAACCATAACTGGGCAGAAGTTAATGGATCTGCGCCTGCATTCCGGCCACCATCCGCAAGATAGGCTGTATCAGTTAGCAGATTGGCTTCAAATTTAATTCCTTGCTGAGCCAGTTCTGTACGTTGACCATTCCAGTCCCCCAGTAAATATTGACCTTGCGGATCAAATGCAGATTCTGCCTGCGCGGTTGTCATGGCAGCCATTAATGGCAATAAAGCGAAACCTAAATATTTCATGTAAAACCTAAACATTCGGAGAGAAAAACAAGCAAGGTTTTTAAAATTGCTATTAGGTGCATGAATTTACATAACTTTTCCTATAAATTCTTATTATTTTTTTTATTATTGATTAAACTTTTAGTTATGCCTTAATACAAAAAATATAATTTTATTCAAAATAGTTAAATTATTTATATGTTTTTCAAAAACTTAGGATTTATTTATTTTTGCATTTATTTTATTTCTTTAATTTTTGGTCTAAACATGCAAAAAAACAGCTTATTCTTTAAGCTCTTACACCTCCAGTAAACATGAAATCCCCAGTCATTTTCTAATGGTTGCATCCCCATTAAGACTTGTAATCTCCGTAAATTCGCCCAATATTAGCTGCATCTCCCTCGCCTCTGATGTGTTATGCCTGAATTACCAGAAGTAGAAACCACCAAAACCAGTTTATTACCCTTGTTAGAACAACGTGTAAAACGGGTTGAAATCCGTCAGTCAAGTTTGCGCTGGCCCATTCCCGAAAATATACAAAAGCTGGTCGGGCAGAAATTACTCAACCTGTCGCGCCGTTCCAAATATATTCTGGCTGAGTTTGAGCACGACACCATGCTCTGGCATTTAGGCATGTCTGGCAGCTTTCGTTTGTGTGAAACAACTGAAGAATTACGCAAACATGATCATCTGATTATTCAGTTTGATGATATTGAATTGCGTTATCATGATCCGCGTCGTTTTGGCTGTATTTTATGGCTGGATGCGCAGTCACAAAGCAAACTGATTGATACGCTGGGACCAGAACCCCTGAGTGAAAATTTTAATTCTCAGTATTTATTTGAAAAATTGAAAAATAAAAATGTTGGCACCAAAGTTGCGATTATGGATAACCATGTGGTGGTAGGTGTCGGCAATATTTATGCAACCGAAAGTCTGTTCAATATGGGCATTCATCCAGCACAACCCGCCTCGACTTTAAGCTTGGCACAGATCGAAAAATTAGTGCTGGAAATCAAGCGCATATTAAAACAGGCCATTGATTTAGGCGGGTCGACATTACGGGATTACACCAACGCCATGGGGGAAAATGGCTATTTTCAGCAAACGCTGCTGGCCTATGGTCGTGCCGGGGAAATGTGCGTGAACTGTGAGACCACGCTTGAAAATATTAAACTGGGACAACGTGCTTCTGTGTTCTGTCCAGAATGTCAGCCTTTGAAAAAGATGCAACTCCCTGTCAAAAAACTGGCAACTGTACGAGGGGAAAAGTCATGAAAACAGCCATTGTGTGTCATATTCTGGTTAAAGATAAAGAAACTGCCGAGCAGCTTAAAAAGAAGATTTTGAGTGGCGCTGACTTTAATAAAATCGCCAAACAATATTCAACCTGTAATTCTGCCAAGCGTGGCGGAGAACTGGGCGAAGTAAAAAAAGGCCAACTGGTGCCTGTCATTGATAAGCTGGTGTTTACGGCTGCTGAACGGGTCTTACATGGTCCGGTCAAAAGCCAGTTTGGTTTTCATTTGGTAGAAATTAAGTTCCGGATGGATTTTTAATCTTATAAATCTCTCCCCACCTCCCTTTAACAAAAGGGGGGATTTAGGAGGATTAAAAAAACGGCACAAGAGGCGCCGTTTTTTATTTGTGTCAGAACGCTTATGCTTCAGGACGTTTTTTCAATTCATCACGAATTTCACGCAATAATTCGATATCTTCAGGGGTGGCTTCAGGTGCAGGTGCTTCTTCTGCCTGTTTACGACGAAGTTTATTCATCATTTTCACCAGTAAGAATACCACCCATGCCAACAACAGGAAATTAATCAGAATCGTTAGGAAGTTACCATAAGCAAATACATTCAGGCCTTCAGCCTGTGCATTTGTCAAAGAAGTGACATTATTAGGATTATCACCCAGTACC
This sequence comes from Acinetobacter sp. YH12156, assembly GCF_013418235.1. NCBI lineage: Bacteria > Pseudomonadati > Pseudomonadota > Gammaproteobacteria > Moraxellales > Moraxellaceae > Acinetobacter > Acinetobacter sp. YH12156. The sequence goes on along the minus strand of NZ_VPCL01000017.1, from coordinate 40,470 downwards.
AGGAACCAGTTAGAATAGTCAACATCACCACCTAAAATCCAGCTAACGATTGGCATGATGATATCTTTTACAAAAGAATCAATAATTTTACCAAATGCTCCACCAATAATAACACCGACCGCGAGGTCCATCACATTGCCTTTGACAGCAAACTCTTTAAATTCTTGAATAATACTCATTTTTTCTCCAATAATTCATTTTAAAGTTTGTGATGAATTATACATTAATTATAAGTGATTTCATTTTCACATAAGGTGATGTTTTTTATAAGTTTTATGGTTCTAGTTAAAATTTTAATACAAAAAACCGCAACCTTTGAAAAGATTGCGGCTTTAGGAATCTTAGATCAATAATCTACAGATTATTTACCTGAACGGTTACGTTTACGTTCGTTTTCAGTCAAATAACGCTTACGGATACGGATTGACTTCGGTGTTACTTCAACTAGTTCGTCATCTTCAATGAATTCAAGCGCTTGTTCAAGCGTATATTCAACTGCAGGAACAAGTGTTAATGCTTCATCAGTACCAGATGCACGTACGTTGGTTAACTGTTTTGCCTTAGTCGGGTTCACAGTCATGTCGTCAGAACGTGAGTTAATACCAATAATCATACCTTCGTAAACTTCTAACTGAGGCTTAGCGAATAGACGACCACGGTCTTGTAATGTGAACAATGCATAGCCCAGGCAAGTACCTTGAACCATAGAGATCAACACACCGTTTTGACGTTTCGCAACTTGGCCTTGTTTCATTGGACCATAATGCGAGAAGCTTGATGTCATGATACCCGTACCTGAAGTCATCGTCATGAATTCAGAACGGAAACCGATCAAGCCACGTGAAGGAACAGTTGCTTCAATACGGATACGGCCTTTACCGTCAACTTCCATATTGGTCATCTCGCCTTTACGGCTGCCCATTTGCTCCATTACAGAACCTTGGTGCTGTTCTTCAACGTCAAACGTCACGTTTTCGTACGGTTCTTGCATTTGACCGTCAATTTCTTTCAAGATGACTTGCGGACGAGATACACCCATCTCGAAGCCTTCACGGCGCATGTTCTCAATTAAAACTGAAAGGTGAAGTTCACCACGGCCAGACACTTTGAAACGGTCAGGACTGTCAGTGTCTTCAACACGTAATGCGACGTTGTGGATCAATTCGCGATCTAGACGCTCACGAATGTTACGTGAAGTTACGAATTTACCTTCTTTACCAGCAAACGGTGAGTTGTTTACCTGGAATGTCATTGTGACTGTAGGTTCATCTACAGAAAGCGGTGGAAGCGCTTCAACAGCTTTCGGATCACAAATCGTGTCAGAAATGTTCAATGCATCGATACCCGTTACGCAAACGATATCACCTGCATTGGCTTCTTCGATGTCCACACGATCTAAACCATGATAACCCATGATTTTTAAGATACGACCGTTACGTGTCTTGCCTTCTTTGTCGATTACAGTCACTTGCGTGTTCAATTTAACTGAACCACGTTGAATACGACCAACACCGATAACGCCTACGAAGCTGTTATAGTCAAGTGAAGACACTTGCATTTGGAATGGACCATCAACGTCAACTGCTGGCGGTTCAACGATGTCTACAATTGTTTGGAACAATGGTGTCATGTCGTCAGCAAGTTCTTCTGGAGAAGGACCCGCCACACCACGAAGACCAGATGCATAAACGACCGGGAAGTCTAACTGTTCGTCAGAACCACCTAAGTTATCGAACAAATCGAATACCTGGTCAATCACCCAGTCTGGACGCGCGCTTGGTTTATCAACCTTGTTGATAATTACGATTGGCTTCAAACCACGTGCGAACGCTTTTTGCGTTACGAAACGAGTTTGTGGCATTGGACCTTCTTGAGAATCGACAAGAAGCAATACGCAGTCAACCATCGACATTACACGTTCAACTTCGCCACCGAAGTCGGCGTGTCCCGGGGTGTCCACGATGTTAATGCGGTATTCGGTATCTGTACGTTTATCTAACCATTTGATTGCAGTGTTTTTTGCAAGAATGGTAATACCACGTTCACTTTCGATAGCGCCAGAATCCATGACACGCTCAATCTCACCCGCGCGATCACCGAGAGCACCTGATTGTTGCAAAAGTTTGTCTACAAGAGTGGTTTTACCATGATCGACGTGCGCAATAATGGCGATGTTACGGAGAGTTTTAATATCTGACATGTAAATTCAATGCGTATGTAATTTGAGGGCAAATTATACAGAAAAATACAAAACTTTTATAGTCACTGTTACCACACTCCTCAACTTTTTTTAAGGAGATGGGCTTTTTTTGATTTTGTAAAGGCGTGTAACTCGATTAGAATAGCGCCACCCTGCCTTAATTTGCATTGACACATGTCTGATTTTAATCAATCTCCTCCTCCTAAAGATCAACTCGACCTGGTATATGGTCTGGATGATCGTCCAAAACCATTTATTGCTTTTTTAGCTGCATTCCAACATTTATTGGCAATTATTGTCCCGATCGTGACCCCTGGCTTGCTAATTTGTCTGGCACTTGGGGTATCCAAAGAAGACACCAACATGATTTTGTCCATGTCCCTGGTGATCTCAGGTATCGCGACTTTTTTACAGTCTAAAAAAGTCGGACCTTTTGGTGCCGGTCTGTTGATTGTTCAGGGAACCAGCTTTAACTTTATCGGCCCAATTATTGGTATTGGTTCAGCCATGGTTGCTGCCGGTACGCCAGTTGAGTCAGTCATGGCAGCAATTTTTGGTGTGGTGATTGCAGGTGCATTTATTGAAATGGGCGTGTCCCAGATTCTGCCTTGGATAAAAAAACTGATTACCCCTTTGGTGACCGGGATTGTCGTCCTTCTGATTGGTTTAACCTTAATTAAAGAAGGTCTAATCAGTATGGGCGGTGGTTATCAGGCCATGAGCGATAAAACTTTTGCCAATGCAGACAACCTGATCATGTCCTGCACAGTCTTGGCGCTGATCATTATCCTGAACCGTATCCGGATTACCTGGGTAAAAAGTTCTGCCATTTTGATTGCTTTGGTTTGTGGTTATATCCTGGCCGGCTTTATGGGCCATCTGGATTTTTCTGGTTTAAAAGATGCCCCACTGGTACAGATTCCAACTCCAATGCATTTCGGTTTAAGCTTCTCCTGGAGCCTGTTTATTCCGATGGCATTCATTTATCTGGTGACCTCTTTAGAAGCGATTGGCGATATCACGGCGACCTCAAAGCTTTCTAACCAGCCGGTCGATGGTCCAAAATGGATGCAGCGCATTAAAGGCGGTGTACTGGTCAATGGCGCCAATTCATTCCTTGCCGGTATTTTTAACACCTTCCCAAGTTCGGTATTTGCACAAAATAACGGTGTGATTCAGTTGACGGGTGTAGCGAGCCGTTATGTCGGCATCTGGATTGCTGCTTTACTGATCATTCTGGGTTTGCTGCCTGCGGTTGCCGGGATTATCCAGGCGGTTCCGCAAGCGGTACTGGGTGGTGCAGTGATGGTGATGTTTGGTGCAGTAGCAGCTTCCGGCATTAATATTCTGTCTGGCGTACATCTGGACCGCCGTGCCCTGCTGATTATTGCGATTTCACTGGCACTGGGTTTAGGTGTTGCACAAGTTCCACAAATTCTTGAGCATCTTCCTGAGTTATTCCGTAATATCTTTAGCTCAGGCGTTGCCACTGGCGGTATTGCTGCCCTTATTCTGAATGTTGTACTTCCTGAAACAAAGAAGTAATTTCATGTCCAAAGAACACTGTCTAGGTCAGACTTAGGCAGTGTTCTTTATATTGGAGAGATACCTATGGATCCTAAAAGCGAAGTTTTATTAAGACAATATGATTTTTTGTCGGGTCGCATCTTACTCATTAATGCACCGACAGATGATCTACTCGCTGAATTCGATGCCTCTATCAATCCCGCTGTCTGGACATGGAATTTTAATGATTTTCAATATTTCCAGTCGCAACAAGCAGATGTCCACTTTGGCGCAGAGATGCCTGAAGCTGAGTTTGATCAGGCGGTTATTTTTGTACCCAAGTCTAAAGAACTGCTCAATTATTTACTGCATAATGTGGCAGCACAACTTAAACCGGGCAGCAGTATTTTCCTGGTTGGTGAAAAGAAAGGCGGGATAGAGCGTGCAGCCAAACAGTTGCAGCCTTATGGTAAAACCCTCAAACTGGATAGCGCACGTCATTGCCAGCTTTGGCAACTGGTTCTAGACCACACGGTCGAGAAAAAATCACTTGCAGACTGGGCACAGCGTTATAGCGTCTCGACCCCGAATGGTGACCTGAATATTTGTGCCCTGCCGGGCGTGTTTAGTCAAAACCGTTTAGATATTGGGACTGCCACCTTATTACCTTATTTGTCACAAGTTACCTCGGGTAAAATCGCTGACTTTGGTTGTGGCGCAGGTGTGATTAGTGCGTATCTGGCAAAGTTGAATCCGAAAAACCGGATTTTCGCCATGGATGTGGATGCCTTTGCGCTGGCCTCCACCCAAATGACCTTTGATGAAAACCAGCTTAGCCCTGAACAGATCGAAATTAAAGCGGTCACTGGCATTGCTGATGCACCCTTGTTCTTGCATGCCATTGTCAGTAATCCGCCTTTTCATATGGGAATCGAGACCGATTACACGGCCAGCGAAACCTTGTGTAAAACTTCGCGTCGTCATTTAAAATCAGGTGGCGAGCTTTGGATCGTGGCCAACCGTTTCTTAAACTACCCGACCCTGATTGAACAAAACTTTGGTCGCTGCACAGTGAAAGCGGATCAACAAGGCTTTAAAGTGCTGTTCGCTAGCACACAAAAAAATGTTAAGGAATCGTGATGAGCGAAACGCAAAATACGATGCAGCTGCAGCGTAAGCTGGGTGCTCGTCATCTGAATATGATCGCCATTGGCGGATCCATCGGTACAGGTCTATTCCTGGCCTCGGGTGCGACCATTGCCAATGCCGGGCCAGGCGGAGCACTACTTGCTTATGCACTGATTGGTGTCATGATTTATTTCTTGATGACCAGTTTGGGCGAACTCGCTACGCATAATCCTACCTCGGGTGCATTTTTCACTTATGGCACTAAATATGTCGAGGGCGGTTTTGGTTTCGCTTTGGGCTGGAACTACTGGTACAACTGGGCCATTACCGTAGCTTTTGAGCTGGTTGCCGTTCAGTTCATCATGAAATTCTGGTTTCCCGATATTCCTGGTGTTTATTGGAGTGCAATTTTCCTGGCCATTATTTTTGGGATTAATGCCCTGACAGTTAAAGGCTTTGGTGAATCTGAATTCTTCTTCTCTCTGGTGAAAGTTGTCGCGATTATTGCCTTTATCATTATCGGTATCTGGATGATCGTGAAGATTATGCTGACCCCAGGCGCAGAAGCATTTGCCAACTGGAGTATTGGTGACGCACCTTTTGTCGGTGGTTTCCAAGCCTTAATTGGCGTGGCGATGATTGCCGGATTCTCCTTTCAGGGAACCGAAATGGTCGGGGTGGCTGCGGGCGAATCGAAAGATCCAAAGAAAACCATTCCGGTGGCAATCAAGCAGATTTTCTGGCGTATCCTGTTATTTTATATCGTGTGTATTTTCATTATCGGCACATTGATTGCCTACAATGACCCACGCTTATTACAGGCGGCTGCGACCGACAATATTGCGCTTTCTCCTTTTACCCTGCTCTATGAAAAGGCCGGCTTTGCCTTTGCTGCGAGCATTATGAATGCGGTGATTTTGACAGCCATTCTGTCTGCGGGTAACTCAGGCATGTATTCCTCTACGCGCATGCTATTTGATATGGCACGTAAAGGTAGTGCGCCAAAACTGTTTGGCCGTCTGGATCCACGCGGTGTACCGATGAATGCCCTGTATGCCACCACTGCAATCGCAGCACTGTGTTTCCTGACCACCTTCTTCGGTGAACAGGAAGTCTTTAACTGGCTACTCAATATGTCGGGCATGTGCGGCTTTATTGTCTGGCTCGGGATTGCGATTTCACACTATCGCTTCCGCAAAGGTTACTTGGCTCAAGGCTACAAACTGGAAGATCTGGCTTATCGCGCCAAGTTCTTCCCCTTTGCTCCTTGGTTTGCTTTTATTCTCTGTGCGATTGTCGTCCTTGGTCAAAACTATCAGGATGTTCTGGCAGGTCAATGGATGGGGGTTCTCTCGACCTATATCAGTATTCCATTGTTCTTGGCAATCTGGTTCGGATACAAATGGAAGAAAAAATCCAAACTGGTGTCTTATCAAGAGATGGATGTACAACCTATGAAACTTGATCAGGAATAAACCATCATAAATTAAAAAATCAGCCTACAGGCTGATTTTTTAATTTCTTAGATTAGTTATGCCGCATGACAAAATTACGGTCATCAATCACAATCACTTGCTGACAGATCCCCTCTGCCTGACGCTGCTGCTCGAATACATCTGCCGGCATCGCATCAAAACTGTCAAAGAAACTGATCTCATGTTCATCTATTGCATAGATCAATGAATGATTACCGACCCCTTCTAAGGTATCGTAGAAAACAATCACGAAACGGCCTGCTTCCACCTGCTGCTGGATTTCTGCACAAGAGATCACACGCTCTTCAACAGGTATTTTAAGTGTCTGTGCTTGTTGATAAAAATCAAGCTCGACTGGCTGTTTATCTGCATCATATTCGCTAAAAAAAGCAACATCCAGTCCCAGCGTCTGCAAAGCCACTGTAAGGGCAATAGTTGAAGTTCCCATTTCCGGATTGTGACGACAGAGCTGAACCAAGTCCGGAATATGCAGGTCAATTCCATAATGATGGAAAATCATCCAGATCGAGAAAATTCCGCTATTGGCTTCCAGATTTTGTAAATCTTCAGGAATTTCAACACCCATGTTATCACTCAATTACATCTTTAATGACTCAGTGTAGTCAAAATTCAGATATAAAAAAAGCGGCTCATAGGAGCCGCTTTTTTAACAATTCAATAATTAATTATTGAGCTTGTTGTTGACCTTCAACTAGTACAGTACGGCTACCAGTGATTGTCGCGAATACACGACGGTTCATAGCACGACCTTCTTTAGTGTTGTTGTCAGCAATCGGTTGATCCCAAGCGAAACCTTGAGTAGACAAGCGAGATGCATCTACGTTGTATTCATTCACAAGTGAAGATTTAACAGAGTTAGCACGAGCCAGAGACAAACGTTCGTTTAGTGCACGTGGACCAGTGTTATCAGTGTGACCTTCGATGCGAGCAGTAGCGTTTGGATATTCAACTAGCTTCTCAGCAACTTTCGCGATTTCAGGTTTGTATTGATCTTTGATGTTTGATTTGCTGGTATCAAAGAACACACGAAGTTCCATGTTCAGGTCTTCAGTCAACTCTTGTGGAGCTGGAGCAACCGGAGTTACAGGCTCAACTGGAGCAACTTCTACTACTGGAGCAGCTGGCTTCAGACGGCCACCTAGAACTACGTTAAGACCAGCAAGTGCTGTATAGTTCCAGAATTTTTCGTCAAAGTGGTAAGTACCACGAGCTTCAGTACGTAGTGCCAATGCATCATTGATGTGCCAGAATGCACCGATACCCGCATTACCTAGAGTACCTTCTTCTTCATTACCACGAGTACCGCGATTTACACCTTCAAATTCGTATTTGTAGTGACCAGCACCTAGAAGCATGTATGGCTTCACTTTGCTGTCATAGTTGCCAGTAAATACATCAGAAGTTGCGTAGAAGTTACCTGCAATATTCTGACCTTTGTATTCTGCACCAGGAGCTGCATAATCTACATCACCTTTAACTTGGCTGTATTCAGCTTCAAAACCTAACCAAGGAGTAAGTTCTACACCAATAGCTGCACCTACAAATAAATCATCTTGTAATTCAGGGCTGCTTGTAAGCTCACCATCATTACCGCCATTGTTGTGCTGAGTGTCTTGGAATGTATAACCTAACATCAACGGAGTAACAGTTACGCCTGCATTTGCAGCAGCAAAAGGTGCAGCTACAAGCATAGCTAAAGCAATACGACTCATTTTCATGGATTTATCCTCCAGAGATAACAATTGTTGTTCAAGCTCAAGCCCGTAATAGGCCATCCTGAGATAGGCTTTTTATTACCCCAGTTTTATTCTTAAGCTATTCACATGGCATCATACAAACACTTTATTATTTTTCCAAGTGCTTGATTAATTTAATCAAGTAAATTATTGACAAAATTACTTACAATTTCCGTTGTAATTCAGTAATTTTTTACTCAATTTTTTATTCTGAATGACCTATTGTGATTGCCAATTATTTTTTAATCGCTTTCTTGAAATTTGAGTAACAACCAAATTACACGCTCAACAAAGCATAAAAAACGCATAATTAATAACATGTTTCTTATAAAAATAATATATAAATCAGGTAACTCTATGTATAAAAAAATAACAAGAGCGTTCACTATTGTTGAGTTAATTATCTGTATTGCAGTGATTGCAATTTTAGCCAGTATTGCTTTACCTTACTTTCATGAGTATCGTTCCAAACAGGAAGCCAAAAATATCCCAATCAAATTATCTGCGATTAACCGCTATGCACGCAGCCAGGCAGCAGTGTTTCATCAGAATATTGTCATCTGTCCAAGCCAGGATTCCCTGACTTGTCAATCTAACCAATGGAATAAGAATATGCTGGTCTTTATTGATAAAAATAAAAATCGGCAAGTCGATGCGGGCGAACAAATTTTACACATTGATGCTTTGAATCTTAAATATGGCAACCTTAGTTGGCGAGGCGCATTAAGTTCACCAAGTGTCACCTATCAGGCACATACCGCCCTTCCGATTGGTTCGAATGGCAGTTTCTATTATTGTTCTGCTCAACTTTCAAGTCAACAGCGTATTGTACTGAGTAAAATGGGACATATCCGGGTAGAAAGTCTCCCTTCTTGCTAACAGAACTATGCAGTTTATGATTGACTGCGATTAGCGCTTCAATCCTGAGTTTTTTTCAATATACTGCTTATGTTTGAAAAATTGATTAAAACTCATACGGAGATATAACAATGACTGATATCGTAATTGTCAATGGTGCACGCACAGCCATGGGTGGCTTTCAGGGTAGCCTTGCCAGTGTAACTGCACCTGAACTGGGTGCGGCTTCAATTAAAGAAGCGATTGCTCGCGCAGGCTTACAAGCAGCAGATATTGAAGAAGTCATTATGGGTTGTGTCCTTCCTGCGGGTTTGAAACAAGGTCCTGCCCGTCAAGCGATGCGTCAAGCCGGCCTTCTGGATTCAACGGGTGCTGTGACCATTAACAAACTCTGTGGTTCTGGCATGAAAGCGGTGATGCAAGCAGCCGATATGATTAAAGCCGGTTCTGCAAATATTGTGGTTGCAGGGGGGATGGAATCAATGACCAACGCGCCTTATGTATTGCCAAAAGCGCGCGGCGGCTTCCGCATGGGACATGGCGAAATTAAAGATCATATGTTCCTAGATGGTCTTGAAGATGCTGAGACAGGTCGTTTGATGGGTTCATTTGCCCAAGATATGGCAAATACCAAAGGCTATACTCGCGAACAGATGGATGATTTCGCCATTCGCTCATTGAAACGTGCACAAACTGCTGTGAATGAAGGCTATTTTTCTGATGAAATCGTAGCAGTTACGGTAAAAACACGTAAAGGTGATGTGGTTGTTGATAAAGATGAACAACCGTTCAATGCCAATATTGATAAAATTCCAACCCTGCGTCCAGCCTTTGCCAAAGACGGTACCATTACCGCTGCCAATGCCAGCTCAATTTCTGATGGTGCATCAGCTCTGGTGATTAGCTCAGCGGATCATGCCGCAGCAAAAGGTTTAAATCCTTTGGCCAAAATTGTTGCCTATGCTTCAAATTCACAGCATCCTTCTGAATTTACCATAGCGCCAGTGGGTGCAATTCAAAAGGTTCTCGATAAAGCAGGTTGGAATGCTCAAGATGTCGACCTCTGGGAAATCAATGAAGCCTTTGCCATGGTGACCATGTGTCCAATGGATGAGTTCAAGCTTGATCCTGAAAAAGTCAACATTAACGGCGGTGCCTGTGCCCTCGGTCATCCTGTCGGTTCAACCGGTTCACGTATTATCCTGACTTTGATTCATGCGCTGAAACGTACCGGTGGTAAACGTGGTATTGCTGCACTTTGTATCGGTGGCGGTGAAGCGACTGCTGTGGCGATTGAGTTGCTTTAATTAAAAGTCTCCCTTTTAAAAGAGAGATTTAGAGGGATTTTAGAAATCCTCCCCTCTTGCGGAACATCGTTCCTCATCCTTTAATAAAGGAGGGGGAATTTTAGAAATCAAAAAGCCTCCAATTGGAGGCTTTTTATCGTCAAATATTCAAAGCTGTACTTTAAATGATAAGACTTAAAGAATTTCTTTACGAAGTTGCTCAGGTGATTTCATTGACAACAAGCCCGGTGCCACATCAAATGCTGTTTTTGCACCATACTGCTGCATTTGATTTAAACGATAAGTTGCACGTGCATAAGCAACTAAAACGCTGGCTGTAAATTCTGGATTACTTTCTAGTTTTAATGAAAACTCAAGCACTTGTTTATGTGCATCACTGGTGTTTCCACTACGAATCACAAAACCACCATGCGGCATACGTTGGTGATCTTGTGCTAAAGTTGCTTCATCAATGAAATTCACAGTCGTGTCATAGTCGGCAAAATAATCCGGCATGGTCACAATCGCTTGCTTCACTGCTTCTGCATCTGCACCCTCTGCAAGCACCACATAACACTCACGGGTATGTTTTTCTTTGGTCGTTAATACTGGACGAACACCACTACGTACTTTCTCAATTGCTTCTGTTGAAGGAATGGTATATTGCACCCCTGCTTTCACACCTTCTACACGACGAATGGCATCTGAATGACCCTGACTTAAGCCTTTGCCCCAGAAAGTATAGGTTTCACCGTCTGGTAGTAAAGCTTCACCAAATAAGCGATTGATCGAGAACATGCCTGGATCCCAACCAATGGAGATCATCGCAGTTTTCTTGCTGGCTGTTGCAGGTGCATCGACCGCTACATAATATTCAGGAATACGTGCGTGGGTGTCAAAACTATCGACAATATTAAACTGGCTGGCCAAGATCGGACCTTGTTGCGGTAAGTCGTCTTTTGAACCGCCACATAAAATCAACACATCAATTTTATCTTGGAAATCTGTCAGTGAGTCCATATGGAACACTTGGGTTGCTGCGAAACAAGGAGATACCGTTTCAGGCGCACGACGGGTAAAAATACCCACAAGTTGTAAATCTGGATTCTTTTGAATGGCGGTTTCAACGCCACGACCCAAGTTGCCATAACCAGCAATACCAATACGGATAGAATTTTGCATAAAGACAAGTCACTTCATCATGAAAAAATTAAAAAAATAAATCAGATGACGATCCCATTAAAATCGCCCTCTTGATTGATTTTGCATACTCGAAAATTAGCGCTCTGCTCGCGTTACTCTCAGCATAAAGATACTTATGCTACAGCAATTCGCAGCAATTTAAAGCATTCAGGATAGTATAGAAACAATCATATCTATCGTCTAAAGCAAACAAAAAGCCTGCATTGCAGGCTTTTTGTTTATAAGAAAAATAGACTTATTTACAGACAAGCTTTTTAACCCTCAGGTTAGGCACCTGTTTGATAATTTGCCTGATTCACCGCGGTCGATGCCTGGTACGGATTTTTAAAATCATTTAAACCGGCAGCCGCCTCCTGAATGTCTTTACCTTCTTTAATCACGAAAGTATCGAAACCAGAACGCTTCATGTAGTTCAACACATCTTTGAATACATCACCAGTGGCACGAAGTTCGCCTTGAAAACCTTGACGGCGTAAAAGTGCTGCAAATGAATAGCCACGGCCATCATTAAAACCGGCGAATTCAATAAAGATTGCATCTAATTGAGCTAGCGGAAATTCATTGCTTTCAGGTGAAGCATCAACGGTTAAGTACAATGCTTTTTTACCTGAAACATGGCGAAGTTGATCTAACTGATCTACCGTCAGGACCACATCACCTTGTGGTAAAACACCCTCTTCACCGATGAGCTGATAAGTATTTTCTGTCACTGTGCCATCTTTAGAGAGCACTGCGAGTGCGGTATTAAGCATATGCACGCTCCTTGAATGGTTGGATGCCAACACGGCGATAAGTATCGATAAACTCTTCAGCATCCTGACGTAGATCAAGATAGGTATTAAGAATTTCTTCTACAATATCCGGCACTACATCTGCTGCAAATGACGGCCCAAGAATGTCGCCAATTGAGGCATCATGGTCTGCATTACCGCCAAGCGTGATCTGGTAGAATTCAGCGCCTTTTTTATCAACACCCAAAATCCCGATATTACCGACATGGTGATGACCACAGGCATTCATACAACCAGAGATGTTCAAGTCCAGTTTACCCAAGTTGTAAATGGTATCCAGATCATCAAAACGGCGTGAAATCGCTTCAGAAATCGGAATCGATTTTGCATTGGCCAATGAACAGAAATCACCGCCCGGGCAGCAGATGATGTCGGTCAAGAAACCGATATGCGCGCGTGCCAGATTGTTTTGTTCAAGGGTTTGCCATACAGCAAACAAATCTTTTTGCGGCACATCGACCAGCGAGATATTTTGTTCATGCGTGGTACGTAATTCACCGAAAGTGTACTGATCGGCAAGGTCTGCAATCAGGTTCATTTCTTCAGTGCTGACATCACCCGGTGCAATGCCGGCACGTTTCAGTGAAATCGTCACAATACGATAACCTTTCACTTTATGGGCATTGGTATTGATATTGAACCACTGTTTGAATTTTGGATATTGCGCAAACAATTCAGTAAAATCTTCATCTGCATAATCTTGATAATCAAATGGGGTGAAGTTTTCATCCATTTTTGCCAAGGTGTCTGCATCGATTTTCAAAGTCTTAACAGTATGCGCAAATTCAGCTTCAACTTTCTCAGCAAATACCGCTGGCGTTAAAGCTTTGACCAAAATTTTGATACGGGCTTTATATTTGTTGTCGCGACGACCATGCAAGTTATACACACGAAGCACTGCTTCAAGATAAGCAATCAAGTCTTCACGTGGCAGGAACTCACGGATAAAGCTGCCAATCACTGGAGTACGGCCAAGACCACCACCCACTTTGATTTTATAGCCCATTTCGCCGGCTTCATTACGCACAATATATACACCGATATCGTGAAATGCAGTGGCGGCACGATCGGTTTCTTCAAGCGCAGAGACTGCAATCTTGAACTTACGTGGCAAGAAGGCAAATTCCGGATGGAAAGTTGACCATTGACGGATCAATTCACAGGTCGGACGCGGATCGGCAATTTCACCAGCCACTACACCGGCATACTGATCCGTCGTGGTATTACGGATACAGTTGCCTGAAGTCTGAATCGCATGCATTTGCACGGTCGCCAGTTCAGCCAGCATATCTGGCACGTTTTCCAGTGCCGGCCAGTTAAACTGGATGTTTTGACGGGTCGAAATATGCGCGTAACCACGGTCATATTCTTTAGCCAAATCAGCCACTTTACGCAGTTGCTTTGAGTTCATCAAACCATAAGGCACTGCAATACGTAACATCGGCGCATAACGCTGCACATACAGACCATTTTGCAGACGAAGCGGACGATACTCATCTTCGGTGAGTTTGCCGGCTAAATAACGTTCCGTTTGGTCACGGAACTGTGCAACACGTTCATTAATCAGTTGCTGATCGAAATCAGTATATAAATACATGGCGTACAGCTGCTAGTAGTTTCTATTATATCGATCGCAAGGATAGCGAGATTAAACCTATCAATAAAATGCTTTTTATACATATTTCATAGCTGTTTTATTGATAAGCCTGCCAAAGTTTCACTGATATCACGGTTTAGCGCATTTAGTGTAGTTTTAAAGCAATAACGCTTTAATTCATCAATCGTTAGCAGTTATCTTCATATAGTGATATTTCAATCTTTTACCCTTTTTTGTCTTTTAAATAATTAAAAATATTACCATTTTTCACTCTCACCCAAAAACTGACCGACAAAATCATAACGTATCTTTGAACGTGAAAATTTAATCGGACAGGCCAGTTGTGCTTCGGTCTGCTGACTATCGGGTTTTAATGGAACCTGTACTAGCCATTCTCGCTGTTGCGCTAAATCAGAATGTAAAGCTTCTTCAAGTTTTAGCACCGGCTCGACACAGACATCCAGCGCTGCGAATAGTGTTTGCCATTCCGCTAATGGTTTTGACTTTATTCTATTTTGAATTGCCTGTTTCACCGCAGCACGATCTTCTGGAGCAAAAGAATTGCCTTTTTCTAGAATAATCGGCAGTTCTAAAGCCTGTGCCAATCCCTGCATAAATTGAGGTTCCAGACTGCCAATCGACAGATAACGTCCATCCTGTGTTGCATAATAGTCATAGAAAGTCCCGCCATTCAGATAGCCAGACTCAGGTCGTTGATGCTGATTGCCAGCCAGACTGGCGGATGCGGCCAGATTATTCATGGTGACCACACAATCGGTCATGGAAATATCAATATATTGACCTTTACCGCTGCGCTGGCGTTCGATCACTGCCGCCAGAATTGCAATCACGGCATGCATAGAACCACCGGCTACATCGGCAACCTGAATGCCTAAAGCAGGTGGCCCACTTTCGATCCGGCCACTGTGTCCAGCAATACCGGACAAGGCCAGATAGTTAATATCATGTCCTGCTTTCGCTTTGTAAGTACCGGTTTGGCCATAGCCAGTGATGGAACAGTAAATTAATTTGGGGTTAATTTCGCTTAAGGTTGAGTAGTCCAGCCCAAGCCTTTGCATCACGCCGGGACGGAATTGCTCAATCACAATGTCATAATCTGCAACCTTGGATTTGACCAATTCGATATTGGTCGGATCTTTCAAATCCAGTGCTACCGATTGCTTGTTTCGGTTCAGATAACTCTGTGAAGTGGCCTGTCCATTGGCAAAGGGGGGCATTAATCGCAACAGGTCCGGGCGGGTCGGTGATTCAATATGCACAACCTCGGCGCCGAGATCAGCCAGATATAATGTCGCGAATGGGCCTGGTAATAATGTAGAAAAGTCTAGAATTTTCAATCCTTTTAAGGTATATGACATTGGAATATTTACTCTACTTATATTGCTTTTTCAGCATCATAGAAACATAAATGCATAAAAACAATGTCATGTTCAGCCATTTACCTTGATAGTTTCGGCAATCTAATATGTAAGAAAATGGCAAAGGTGTTCTTGTAAATTGCCATTGCTTTATTATTTTTCGTCATTTAGGTCAAATATTAGTGAACATTAAAGAGACTGAAGGATTAAACATGAGTCGTGATACGATCAGTATCCATTTCGTCAACGCAGCTCTATCTGGCGTTAAACGTCTGGGCATGGATGTCGATACTTTATTGTCTCACGTCGGGATTGAAGCAGAACTGCTGCATCAGCCCAAAGCGCGTATTTCACCTGAACAATATACCCGCTTTATAAAAATGTTGTGGATGGTGACTCAGGACGAGCATGTCGGTTTTGATAAACAGC
Organism: Acinetobacter sp. YH12156; assembly: GCF_013418235.1. Classification (NCBI taxonomy): domain Bacteria; kingdom Pseudomonadati; phylum Pseudomonadota; class Gammaproteobacteria; order Moraxellales; family Moraxellaceae; genus Acinetobacter; species Acinetobacter sp. YH12156. The sequence goes on along the minus strand of NZ_VPCL01000017.1, from coordinate 24,861 downwards.
AACGCCGTCTGGGTACATTTGCGATCATGTGCCAGCTGATTATTCATGCCAAAACCCTCGGTGATGCACTGGAACTTTCCTCGCAGTTCTATAAACTCTTCGGTGATGACTGGTCGGTGACCCTGGAACGTGACAAACACGAAGCACGTCTGGTGCCCCTCATTCCAAATGCGATGGATCCGGATCATTTTATTACCGAAAGCATGCTGATGATCTGGCATGGTCTGGCATCTTGGCTGATTGAACGTCGTTTACCGCTGGAACGTGTGCATTTTAGCTATCCACGTCCAGTCCATGCCGATGAATATGATGCCCTGTTCTTTGCGCCGGTAATGCAGTTCGACATGCCACGTACCGAAATCACCTTTGCTGCGGACTATCTGGACCTGCCGATCCGTCAGAATGAAGAAACCTTAGAGGAATTCTTAAAAGCTGCGCCTGCTCAGCTCCTAGTGAAGTTTAAAAATACCAACTCGCTGACCTCAAGAATCCGTGATGTATTGAAGAGCCAGATTGGCGAAGAAATGCCGACATTGAATGATGTCGCGTCAATGCTGTATTTATCTCCTCAAACCTTGCGCCGCCGTCTGGCAGCCGAAGGTAAAAGCTATCAAGGTGTGAAAGATGCCTTGCGCCGTGATGCCGCGATTCATCTGTTATTGAATCCAGATCTAACCCTCGAAGATGTCGCGCAGCAGGTCGGTTTCAGTGAAACCAGTACCTTCCATCGTGCCTTCAAGAAATGGACCGGTGTAACCCCAGGTCTATATCGCCAGTTGCATGGTTATCATTAATTAAAATTCTCGATATCCTCTTCTCCAGCCCAGGCTTCCAGACCTGGGCTTTTTTTATTGGCAAAAATCGTCAAATGATCTGGTCCGTTCTCGTCATTGCACTTCAAAATTTAAGTATTACACTCGAGTCATTAGAATAATTTTCAGCAAATTAATAAAAGGGACATGCTATGAGCGAGGCATATATTATCGACGCCATTCGCACGCCACGCGGAAAAGGTAAAAAAGATGGATCTTTACATCAAGTCAAACCCATTTCATTACTGACTGGCTTACTTAACGAACTTCAGGCACGTCATCAATTTGATACATCAAAAGTCGATGATATTGTGCTGGGTTGTGTCACACCGATTGGTGATCAAGGCGCCGATATTGCCAAAACCGCGGCGATCGCAGCGGGTTGGGACAATGATGTCGCCGGTGTACAAATCAACCGTTTCTGTGCTTCCGGTCTGGAAGCTGTCAATCTGGCTGCACAAAAAGTCCGTTCTGGCTGGGAAGATCTGGTCGTTGCAGGCGGCGTCGAATCCATGTCCCGCGTAGCGATGGGTTCCGATGGCGGTCCTTGGGCACTAGATCCTGAAACCAATATGGCCTGTGATTTTATTCCGCAAGGTATTGGCGCGGACTTGATTGCCACGATTGACGGTTATAGCCGCACCGACGTAGACCAGTTTGCCGAGCAATCCCAGAAGAAAGCCGCTGCTGCACAAGCCAATGGTTATTTCAACGCTTCTGTTATCCCGGTCAAAGACAAGGCCGGTGTGGTGATTCTGGACAAAGACGAATTTATCAAACCGACCACAACTGCTGAAGGCTTAGGCAAACTCAATCCTAGTTTCGCGACCATGGGACAGATGGGCTTTGATGCCATCGCCCTACAAAAATATCCTGAAGTTAGCACGGTGAATCATGTGCATCATGCCGGGAATTCTTCCGGAATCGTCGATGGTGCAGCCGTGGTTCTCATCGCATCGGAACAAGCGATCAAAGAACAAGGTTTAAAACCGCGTGCCAAAGTACTGGCCACGGCGCTGGTCGGGGCTGATCCTACCATTATGCTGACCGGCCCTGCCCCGGCAGCACGTAAAGCTTTGGCTAAAGCTGGCTTGACGATTGATGATATTGACCTGTTTGAAGTCAATGAAGCTTTTGCTGCGGTGGTGATGCGATTTATTAGCGAACTCAATGTTGATCCAGCGAAAGTGAATGTGAATGGTGGTGCAATCGCTATGGGTCATCCATTGGGCGCAACAGGCGCGATGATTCTGGGAACTTTACTGGATGAGTTAGAACGCCAAGGCAAAAAACGTGGACTAGCCACACTGTGTGTCGGTGGCGGTATGGGCATCGCCACCATTATTGAATTGGTTTAACTCAAATATTTAAAGTGTTTGATTCACGTTTTAGTCATATGCAACCTGAGCAAAACCAAAGCACTGCTTTGGTTTTAGCGCAAGATCATTGTTTTACAAAATTAATAGATTTTGCGTATGACAATGGTTTGCCTACTTTTGCTAAATGAGAAATACATTTCGCAAGACAGGTCAAACTGAAGCTTAAACCAAGAATTTAGATGAATTTGGAAAGGCTCTGTAATAAGGAAAATTTCTAAAATCTAATCAGGATATTAACTCCAAATTCATCCCATTATGATCTGGATAAAAATTTATGAGCGCAATTCAATATCAAAAAACTGAAGATAATATCGTCATTCTGACCTTTGATTCTCCAAACCAGTCTGCCAATACCATGAATGCAGATTTTCGTAGCGCTTTGGCTGAAACCGTAGAAAAACTCAAAGCTGATGAAAATATTACAGGCATCATTTTCCGGTCTGCGAAAAAAACTTTCTTTGCCGGTGGTGATCTGGATGAACTGATTCAAGCTACACCTGAACATGCGACTGAATTCTTCAACATGATTGAAGAGATGAAAGCACAGATGCGTTATATCGAAACCCGCGGCATTCCGGTTGTGGCTGCACTAAATGGCACAGCACTGGGCGGTGGCTGGGAGATTGCTCTGTGTGCCCATCATCGTATTGCCTTGAATGACCCTAAAAGCAAGTTTGGCCTGCCTGAAGTCACACTGGGTTTACTACCCGGTGGCGGTGGTATTGTCCGTAGCGTGCGCCTGCTCGGCCTGCAAAATGCCTTTCCCTTGTTGATGGAAGGCAAACAGTTGGGTATAGAGAAAGCCCGATCTTTAGGGCTGATTCACGATGTGGCAGACAATACCGATGAACTCTTAGACAAAGCCATTGTCTGGATCAAAGCCAATCCGAAGTCACAACAGCCTTTTGATGTAAAAGGCTACAAAATTCCGGGTGGTAGCCCTTCAACGCCAGCAGTTGCACAGATGCTGGCGATTGCCCCAGCGATGCTGCGTGATAAAACCAAAGGTTGCTATCCTGCACCTGAAGCAATCATGTCGGCAGCGGTAGAAGGTGCTCAGGTCGATGTCGATACGGCGCTGACCATTGAATCGCGTTACTTTACTTATCTGGCCACCGGTCAGATTTCTAAAAATATGATCGCTACTTTTTGGCATGGATTGAATGCGATCAAATCCGGTGCCAGCCGTCCCCAAAAGGTTGCGAAATGGAAAGCCACTAAAGTTGGCATTCTGGGCGCAGGCATGATGGGTGCAGGCATTGCTTATGTGACTGCCAGCAAAGGCATTCAGGTTATTTTAAAAGACATTTCGATTGAAGCGGCTGAAAAAGGTAAAGCTTATAGCCAGAAACTGCTGGATAAAAAAGTAGCTCAAGGACGTTTATCTGCTGATCAACGAGATCAGGTTTTAAGCCTGATTCAAGCGACTGCATCCAATCAAGATCTGGCCGGTTGTGACCTGATCATTGAAGCGGTGTTTGAAAATCCCGCACTGAAAGCTCAAGTCACACAAGAAGCAGAACAGTATCTTGCCAGTCATGGCGTGATGGCATCGAATACTTCGACCCTGCCTATTATAGAGTTAGCCCAGGCTTCAAAAAATGATCAGAACTTTATCGGTCTGCATTTCTTTAGTCCGGTCGATAAAATGCAGCTGGTCGAAATCATCAAGGGGCAAAATACTTCAGCAGAAACACTGGCCAAAGCCTTTGACTTTGTCCAGCAGATTGGCAAATTACCGATTGTGGTAAATGACAGCCGTGGCTTCTTTACCAGTCGTGTCTTTGGTACGTTCGTTCAAGAAGGTTTGCGCCTGCTGGCAGAAGGCGTGCATCCGGCGCGGATTGAAATGGCTGCACTCAAAGCCGGTATGCCAGTCGGGCCATTGGCCATTCAGGATGAAGTGTCCTTGACCCTCTCCGAACATGTGGCCAATGAAAGATACAAAGTCTTAGAAGCACAAGGTCAGACCATCACCAAATCACCCGCAGATGAAGTCATTCACAGTATGATTCATGAGTTTAACCGTAAAGGTAAGGCTGCCGGTGCAGGTTTTTATGATTATCCAGAAAATGGTAAAAAGCAGCTCTGGACGGGTCTCAACCACTGGAAAAAAGAGGTTGATCTTTCTGAACAGGAAATGATGGATCGTTTCCTGTTTGTGCAGGCACTGGATACCGTGCGCTGTCTGGAAGAAGGCGTGCTGGAGTCTGTGGTCGATGCCAATGTCGGTTCCATTTTTGGCATTGGCTTTGCAGCCTGGACGGGTGGCGCGGTGCAATTCTTAAATCAGTATGGTCTGGCCAAGGCGCTGACCCGTGCCAAGGTACTCGAAAACAAGTATGGTGAACGCTTCAAAGCACCGCAACTCCTGAAAGACCGGGCAGCAGAAGGCCAGCCGATTCAATAATTTTGAGCTCTAAATAAAAAGAGGAACTGAGTTGCTCTTTTTATTTTCCGGATTTGGCTGAATCACTGGATACACTCGTCTAATGACAGATTTCGATCTGCTTTTTGATCAATTTATGTTATAAAGTTACATAAGTTTGATATCCACGTGGGTAAGACCTATGACTGATCACAGTTCACCTGAAAAATCCCCTTGGGGTTGGAAAGCACTTATTATCTTCTGTATTTTAGGTGGATTATTCATGTTTATTTTTTGGCTTGCGGTGACGAATGAACCGGATTACATGCCAAGCCAGCAAAATAAACAGACGACCCAGCAGCATGCTTTTAAAAATGCACCGACCATGTCTCCTGAAGCAATTGCGAAGGCTCAAGCAGATCGTGAGGCACGTGCGACTGCCAATACGGCTCATTCCGATACAACAGCGAATGAACATAATATGTCAACTGAAGAACATGCCAACATGGAGAGTGCCGAGCATAGCTCAGCGCATGGCCACTGATCTTGATTCAGTAAGGGCGTAAAAAAGCGAGGTCAATGCCTCGCTTTTTTGTATCTCAATAACTAAAAAATTAAAGCTTTAAATACATATCAATATGCGGGATGCCGCAATCCAGATAGTCTTCGCCCTGAACCTTAAAACCCAATGCCTGATAAAAACCGATGGCATGTACTTGCGAAGACAGTTTTAAATCTTTTCGATGATCTGCTTTGGCATAATCGATAATCGCCTGCATCAATTGCTGCCCGATTTTCAAGCCACGATGTGACTTTAACACTGCAACACGACCTACACTGTTATTCGCCAGCAATCTTGCAGTGGCTATCACATGACCCTTTTCATAGACCACAAAATGGATGGAAATGGCATCTTGCTCATCCCATTCCTCTTCAGCGGCAATATTCTGCTCTTGAATAAACACGGCTTCGCGAATGGTTTTGGCATGCTTCGCTAAATCCTCCCAACCACCCGAAACAATTTTAAACTCTGAATCCTTTAGCATTTAGAACCAATCCCCTGCTGATCCCACTGATTATTCAATAACAATTCCAGTGAATGTTTTTGGATAGCGTACATTTCTTTCAAGTCCTGAATCTGTTTCAAGACCTCCTGATCGGGTTGTTGGTAATCTTTGCGTTTCGTCGCCAGAATCATTTTATTTTTACTGGTATGTTCCAGTGCCACAAACTCAAAAACTTTGGTTTCATAACCATAGGCTTTCAGCAATAACGCACGAATGGTATCGGTCAGCATTTCTGCCTGTTGACCGGCATGAATACCAAATTGCAGCATCGGACTCAGCACTTTTGGCGCCTGTAACTGTGGGCGCAATTCCTTATGGCAACATGGCGCACACATGATCATCTGTGCATTCAGGCGAATACCGCTGTGAATCGCAAAATCCGTTGCCACATCACAGGCATGCAAAGCAATCATTACATCCAGACGTTTCGGTGCATAAGTACGCACATCGCCCTGAAAAAAGTCGAGCTGATCAAAGCCAGATTGTTGCGCGACCTTTTGGCAGAACTCGACCATTTTCGGATTCAGTTCCCCCCCTGTAACCCACGGCGTCTCACCATGTTTTTGCATATAGTCATATAAAGCACAGGTCAGATAGCCTTTACCGGAGCCAAAATCCACCACACGCAGACCTTCGACTTGTGGCTTGAGCTGCGCCAATGCACCCGAAAAAATCTCGACAAACTTATTAATCTGTTTCCATTTACGCGCCATGCTGGGAATGATCTGCGCGTTATGATCGCTAATGCCGAGATGCTGTAAAAAGATGCTGTCCTGATCAACATAACGTTGTTTAATCCGGTCATGACCCTGTTCAGCGGACTTGGCCTGAAGCGTCGAGTTTTTGTTTTTAGTACGAGTCAACATGGCTTTTTTCTTGTTTTTTTTCAGCTGTAATTCTTCATCTAGCGTCAGCAAATTGGCTTGCTTGCAACATGCCAATAATGCCGTCACCTGCGCCAGTGCATCCGCTAAAGGATAGTTTTTGGTGACATCCTGAGTTTTATGGCGATACAGACAGCTCAGTACTTTTTGCCCATTTAATGAAATGACTCGCAAGGTCATTTTCTCTAAATCCTGCAGTTCACCTTTATACTGGCTTAAGATCAGACGATCAAATTGATCACTTTCAACAGCTTGCTGAAATACATCTAAAAACTGCTGTTCTTGGTCTGAGAGAGTTGCCAACGTTGACATAGATAAAACCTGAAATGAATTGCCCCTCAAGTTTAAATCTTCTTAACCTAAAAGCAAAATTGAATTACTATACAAATGTATATTTTAAAGAAGAATGACAATCATGCAGAATGCGCCGCTGGTTCCAGATTATGATCACACTGAGGAACGAATTAATTATATCAGTCATGCTGTGGGTGCTGGATTATCGGTAATTGCTGGTATTCTTTTGATTATTAAAGGGTCTTATCTCAGTACTGGACAATGGATTGGACTTTGGGTCTACGCGCTGAGCATGATCTTGCTGTTCTCTGCGTCCATGCTCTATCACATGGCCACCGCAGCAGACCGTCGTTATTTTTATAAAAAAGTTGATCATACTGCAATTTATTATTTAATCGCCGGAACCTATACGCCTTTCCTGTCAATTGCCATTCCAACAGCCAAAGCCCAGTATTTATTGATTGCACTCTGGGTGATCGCCCTCATTGGTACACTGTTCAAGTTCGTTTTCATTCATCGTTTCCAGAAAATTTCTTTAGTGGCTTATCTGGTCATGGGCTGGCTGGCGCTGCTGGTGATGGATGATATGCAACAATATCTCAGTGCTCAATCTTTGACCTTTCTGATCATTGGCGGATTGGCTTATACCGTAGGTGCATTGTTTTACGCTTTAAAAAGAGTAAGATATACCCACGCTATCTGGCACATATTTGTATTGATAGGCGCAGGATCACATTTTCTGTCTATCTATCTTTACGTGATTTAATCATCTTCTTTTTCATTTCAGTGACCCTGAGCGAGTTAAAGCGAGAAGATTGCAGTTGTTTTTTTAAAAAATTACGCCTTTTTTAAAAAGATTACGCTTTTAAAACTAAGCTTTTTTATTTTTAGTAAGTGTAAGGTTCTCCATGGCGTCGTCTAATTCTGCTGCTCAGCCAGCACAAAATTCAAAATTTCGCGTTTTAACCGCGAGCTTGGTCGGTACTACAATCGAGTTCTTCGATTTTTATATCTATGCCACTGCTGCTGTCATTATTTTTCCATATCTGTTCTTCCCTGCAAGTACAGATCCGATGACTGCCACCATTCAGTCGCTTGCCACTTTTGCCATTGCTTTTATTGCCCGCCCGATTGGTGCGGCACTCTTTGGTCATTTAGGTGACCGGATCGGGCGAAAAGCCACATTGGTCGCTGCCTTGCTGACCATGGGTATTTCCACCGTTGCGATTGGCCTCTTGCCCACTTATGCGCAAATCGGGATTGCTGCACCACTCTTGCTTGCACTCTGTCGTTTAGGTCAGGGCTTGGGGCTGGGTGGTGAATGGTCAGGTGCCGTACTTCTTGCCACCGAGAATGCACCTGAAGGTAAACGTGCCTGGTATGGCATGTTCCCACAACTGGGTGCTCCAATCGGCTTTATTCTGGCAACAGGTTCTTTCCTGACGTTGGGCGCTTTCATGTCTGAGGCTGACTTTATGGCTTGGGGCTGGCGTATTCCATTTATCTCAAGTGCCTTGCTGGTGATTGTCGGTTTATGGATTCGTTTAAAACTGCATGAAACCCCGGCATTCCAAAAGGTGCTAGATAAACAAAAAGAAGTGAACATTCCATTTGTTCAAGTCTTCAAAAAACATTCTCGCATGCTGGTACTCGGCACCATCGCTGCAATTTGTACCTTCGTGGTGTTCTACCTCACCACAGTATTTGCATTGCAATGGGGTACTAAACAGCTAGGTTATTCTCGTGAAGAATTCCTGCAATTGCAGTTGGTTGCAACCCTATGTTTTGCTGCCTTTATTCCACTTTCTGCAGTATTGGCCGAGAAGTTTGGCCGTAAAACCACCTCGATTGCAGTCTGTGTTATCTCTGCCATCTTCGGGATTTTCTTTGCAGATATGCTGGAATCTGGCAGCACGCTGGTGGTATTCCTGTTCTTGTGTATTGGTCTGGCGATCATGGGTTTAACCTATGGGCCAATCGGCACTGTATTGTCTGAAATCTTCCCGACTTCAGTACGTTATACCGGTTCTGCATTGACCTTTAACCTGGCAGGCATCTTTGGTGCATCCTTTGCTCCGCTGATTGCCACCAAACTGGCAACGACTTATGGTCTGTCTGCAGTCGGTTATTACCTGACCGCAGCATCAATCCTGTCACTGATTGCATTTCTGTTGATTCGTGAAACCAAGAATGATGATGTAAATAATCAAATTTAAAGTCTTAGTTTGATTTAAAAGCCAGCATTCGATGCTGGCTTTTTTATGATTTCACAACAAAACTCTGCTACTTATCTCGTTAAATTTGCTCAACAATCAAATGGACTCAACCAGACAATGAGACAAGGCAATGCAGGAGCTTATTGAATCCCTAACCCAGAAACAGTTGGTCAATATTATCATTTTGCTGGAAGATGATAAAAAAATAGAGGCCGTTCGCTATATCACCGAGCATACGACTTTGAATGAAATCCAGGCGCTGCAAGTGATTGAAGAGATTGTCCGTGAGCACGATGTGGTCATGAAAACTGAAAGCACAGGACCGCGCTTTAGTGATGATGCAGGTGAGATTGACCTGGTAACGCCTCCCCTTGAAATTCCGACCCATCCGAGCCTGAATACCCCCACAGAAGCTGAAATTACCGCACGACAATTACGCGAAGAAGTCCCAACCCGAAAAATTGAAAATAAAATCTGGATTCTGGCAGCCATTGCAGTGCTGTTATTGATCCTGATCTGGATCATTAGTTAAAGCTGAACAGGACAATATCTCCATTTAGATCAGTTCAATAATATCGATAGTGGGCGGCACTCGAAAACGAAAAGGTACGCCGACCAAACCGGTGCCGACCGTGACAAACACATCTGCATGTTCATGACGGTACATGCCCTTCTTATGCCCCAAAATTGACACTTTTTTCATGACATAATCGGTCAGCCAAGGCAATTCCACCTGTCCGCCGTGGGTATGTCCAGCCAGCATGAGAGGACGTGTCGGTAATTTGGGAATCATATCCACCGTATCGGGATTATGCGACAAAATGACCCAAGGCTTGTCCTGAGGTAAATCTGGCAGACTGCGCATATCGGCTTTACCCGCCCAGAGATCGCCCACACCCAAGAGCCGAAATTCATCAAATTCGACAATTTGCCCTTCAATATCCATGACCTGATTGACTTGCAGTGCATAATGCAACAGTTCCTGAATCGGTGGTCCCGGATATTGCTCGTCATGATTGCCATTGACGGAATAGACTGGGGCATGAATTTCTTTTAAAACTGCCAGTTCTTGTGCCAGTTTATTTTCCGGCTCATAAGTCCAGTCTCCGGCCACCACCACCAAATCGGGTTGAACATGATTTAACTTATGCACAATTTGTCGCAACTGCCGTTCATGACCAGAAAACAGACCGATATGTAAATCTGCAATCAGGGCAATCCGGACGGGTTGCTTTAAGCGTTTATCCGCATTGATCTGATATTGTGTCGTTTTCACTTGAATTAAATGCGGCTCGATAAAGCGTGCATAACTCAAGACGGCGCTGATCAAAAATACAAAAACAGCTTCATGCAAGGAATAATAACCGCTCCATCCGGCATAAATACTGAAGAACACCAGTGGAACCAGTAAATAGGACAGGTAAAAAGCCAACAAATGACAAAATGCTTTAAATGGATGAATGGTCTCGGTACGAGATTGACTCGACCATGCCTGGTACACAGCCCAGATGGCCAGAATGGCCATGCCTAAATAAAAATAAAAAAGTACGGAACTGGTATCCCACATAGATTTGCCTTGTCGAGTCGAGAAGCTGATTACTGGCTTTATATTTATCTTTTCATAGCTGGCAATTATACTCAATTCTAATTTTTCATTCTTCGACTTATATGGCCACTGCTCCCCACGTTCAAGCTCATTCAAAATTTTCCTGCTTTTCATCAATTTACCGCTATAAAGCTGGAATTTTACTGAGCTGTAGCATGATCTTGGGTCTTCCTGCATGCAGTACTTTGCCCAAGCAAACTGAGCAGCCTAGCCAGATGGCATTTGAAACAGATACCTCACAAACCAGTTTGGCGCAAATTGTTGAACCTTTACGTGAACAGAACATCGGCCTGACCGGTTATCGTGTGCTCTATGACCCACTCGAAGCACTGGGTGCGCGTATCCAGCTGATTAACAAGGCCGAGCGTAGTCTGGATCTACAGTATTATATTTGGGACAACGACCGGATTGGCACCCTTGCCCTGCATGCGATTATTCAGGCGGCAGATCGTGGCGTAAAAGTGCGTCTGTTAATGGATGACAATAATGCCAAGAAAATGGAAGGCATTTATCTGGCCTTAAACCAGCATCAGAATATCGATGTCAAACTGTATAATCCCTACCGTTTTCGAAAATATCGTGCCATGGACATGGTGCTGGATTTAAAGCGTATTAATCGCCGCATGCATAATAAAAGTTTTATTGCCGACAACCAGATTGCCCTGATTGGTGGACGCAATATGAGTAACCAGTATTATAATGTCAGTGAAATTTATCAGTTTTCCGATGTCGATGTGATGCTGGTCGGTGCAGCATCGGATGAAATCATTCATTCCTTCGATGAATACTGGAATGATGATTATGCCTATCCGGTGCAACAGATTGTCAATCCGCGTCATCATGGCTTACGTTTTCCCAGCCTGAAACAGCAACTGGCAGTACATAGCCAGAACCCGGCCACTCAGGACTATCTGAATCTGGCAAATCGTTCAAGAGCATTCGATGAATGGCTGGAACAGAATATTCAGCTGGATTGGGTTGAAGCTGAAGTAGTCAAAGATCCGCCGAGCAAAATCAAGGCCAAAGCCAGAACTGAAGAACATCTCAATTTTCAGCTCTTACAACATCTGGAAAAACCCGAACACAGTGTCGACATTGTCTCTGCCTATTTCGTTCCGGAAAAAATCGGGGCCGATCGCTTAAAAAAACTGGCCGATGAAAATATTAAGGTTCGAGTATTAACCAATTCGTTTAAAGCCAATGACGTTTCGCTGGTACATGCCTTTTATGGCAAATATCGTCAGGATCTACTCGAGAATGATGTACAGCTTTATGAGTTTCTGGCAGCACCGGATAGCGACAACCTGAATGCCAATACTGAAGAGATTTCTAAAAAAGCCAAAGTCAGTCTAAAAGGCCTGAGTCGTTCCAGTCTGCATGCCAAGCTGATGGCGGTAGATCAGAAACAGGTCTTTATTGGTTCATTTAATTTTGATCCACGCTCGGCCTATCTCAACACTGAAATTGGTGTCTTACTGAATAGTCCATCTTTAGCACAGGCAGTGCACCAAACCATGGACCAGAACTTGAGCAAATATGCCTACAAACTGGTGCTGGATGCCAACCAGAATATTAACTGGAAAATCAAGAAAGCCAATGGAGAGGTTAAAACCTTCACCAAAGAACCCGGAATAAAATGGTACCAAAAAGCTGGACTCAAACTGGTGTCATGGTTACCAATCGAAGGGTTTATGTAAGTGACAAACAGCTTGAGTTGAACTATTTAAAATAGCCTCTTCTTTAACGCTGCCTGCTTCTAGTGGATTTGCCCCAAGTTTCAGAGATATGAGTGTGGCAAGGATGCCACACATTATCCATCACGACAGGACGTCGTGTATGGCTAATAAAGACTTTTGCCTACTTTGGGTCTGTCAAAAGTAGAGTTTTGCCAACACAAAGCCATTTAAATGTTTAAAGCAAAGATGAGGCTATACACGTCTATTCCCAAGAATAGATATCAAATGCCTAAATTTCTCATCCAGTTGTTTTTTATTAAGTCTTTTCTAGTACACGCGATTGCAACTCCACCAAGCCAGCCTGCATGGTTTGCTGTACCACACGGGTCAGGCTTTCAACAGTGTGCCCCTCAGTCGCGATTGCAGGTAAAGCCACTAAATGTGCAATCACTTGTGGCATTTCCAGTACTTTTTTGACATGGGCTGCAAAACTGATGTCATTGATAAACGGCGCAACCACATCGAGGTCGCCCTGCTGATTCACATAACAAATCAGGCAAATTTGCACAGGACGCTGTGCCTCAATCGCAGCACCTAAAATCCGGCCGTGTACTTTTTTAATGGCTCGCCCATCTGAAGTGGTGGCTTCAGGAAAAAATAATACGGGAATATTCTGTTTTAAAAATCCGGTAATCTGTTCGCGGATACGCACCGAATCACCAGAACCACGTTTGATAAATAAAGTGCCGCCACCTTTGGCCAATTTACCCAGAATTGGCCAGTTTTCAATTTCTGCTTTGGCCAGAAAAAATACGCGTGCCCCTGAACCTAAAACTGCAATATCGAGCCAGGACACATGGTTACTCACCCATAAAGCGGGTTCGCGCGGAATTTCACCGTGCACCTGGACTTCTATGTTGAATACTTTGCACAACTGTCGACAAAAATGTTGCACATAACGGGTATTGGTTGGATTGTTCGGATTTTTGTATAAACCGTGACGGAAAACCAAATAGAACCCTTCACTGATAACAACCAGTGAAGCTGTTACTTTTCGCGTATAAAGCCAGAATTTTGCCAAGCCATGTCGGTGAGATGTTTGATCTTGTACAGTTGGGTTCATAAAAACGTCACTAAATCCTAAGCTAGATACAGGGAATATCCACGAATTAAACTCATTCTATACTGTTCATTCGCAACATGCATTGATAATAAAAACCGACCAATAAGATCTATATCTTCAATTTTAATTGGATTAATAAATCATTTAGAATAAAAACATCGGAATATTAGATTAAAAAGGATCGCTGCCATGCCAGATCAAACCCAGCCTGCGAATGAAAAGCTTCAGCCTTTACAAGTGCTCAAATATATTTTGGGTGGTACCTGTATCTATGCCGCTGTACTGGTAACACTTGCACAACTGTTTGTCACCGCACTTTAAACCAAAGCCGCGCTAATTCAGTATCTGCCTCGCTCTTTTTCAACTACACTAAAGCTTTCAAGTGGAGATTGGCCTGAGTGGAATATTTAGAACAACATCGGGGGAAAGAACGCGTCATTCTGGTGAGTGTCAGCGTACAAATGCTGGATGACCTTGATGCTGAAGAGTTTAATCTGCTGGCGCAATCTGCAGATGCCGAAATTCTGGAACATATTCATGCTCAACGCGTCAAACCGGATGCCAAATTTTTTATCGGGTCAGGCAAAGCAGAAGAAATCGCCGAATGCGTAGAAGAACTGGACGCCAATCTGGTCATTGTTGATCATGCCCTGACACCGGCCCAGGCCCGCAATCTGGAACAGGTCATCAAGTGCCGTGTGGTCGATCGTACCGAACTGATTTTAGATATTTTCGCCCAGCGTGCCCGTACCTATGAAGGCAAGCTGCAAGTCGAACTGGCACAACTGCAACATTTATCATCCCGCTTAATTCGCAGCCGTGGCAATCTCGACAGCCAAAAAGGCGGCATTGGCTTGCGTGGCCCGGGTGAAACCCTGCTTGAAACTGACCGTCGTTTACTGCGTATTCGCATGGGACAACTGAAAGCCAAAATTGATAAAGTCCGCCAGACCCGAATGCAAGGTCGTATTGCCCGTCAAAAAGCAGCTGTCCCCACTGTGTCTTTGGTCGGTTATACCAATGCCGGCAAATCGACCCTGTTTAACCTGCTGGCCAAGAGTGATGTCTATGCAGCCGATCAGCTTTTTGCCACCTTGGACCCGACTTTAAGACGTCTGGAATGGGATGGCATCGGTAATCTGGTATTGGCAGATACGGTGGGTTTTGTTCGCAATCTTTCCCACTCGCTGGTTGAATCCTTTAAGGCGACCCTGGAAGAAACCGTAGAAGCTACCCTGTTGCTGCATGTCATCGATTCAAGTAGTCCAGAAATGCTGGAGCAGATTGAAGCGGTTGAAAAAGTCTTGAAAGAAATTGGTGCCGATGTTCCGATCCTGCAGGTTTACAATAAAATTGACTGTAGCGGCGATGAGGCCAAAATTATTTATCGACGCCCGGGTGAGCCAGAACGTGTCTATGTTTCAGCACATAGTGGCGAAGGGATCGACCTGCTGCGTAAAGCGGTACATGAAGCCCTGATGGGACAATTGCAATCCTTTGACCTGATTCTGAAACCCGCCTACGGCAAGCTGCGCAACCAGCTTTATGGTTTAAATGTAATCCAGTCAGAACATTATGATGATGAAGGTCAGCTGCATTTACATATTCGGATTGCAGCACAAAAATTGGAGCAGCTGATTAAACAGGCGCATTTACCTTTAGATGAAATTTTGGGAAAACAGGCGCAGCAGTTTCAACGTCCACTGGAAGCGTTTGAAATCCGGTCAAAGATCGAGTAAAACTTGATAAGTAAACTTAATAATTGATCATACGAATGAACTGGATAAAACGAATAGACTGGCCAGCATGGATCGGCACCCTGTTACTTATTATTGTCTTTCGGGAAGCATCCGTCTGGCTCATGACCCAGCTGGATCATCCTGAATTGGGCAATCTGGTAGGGTTACTCAGCTTATTGATTGCCCTTTTTACCTGGCGCTATTTCGGCAAACTTCCCGCTCGTCTCGTAGACACCAATAACAAGCTGATGAAGGAAAGCGCCTTTGCTTTCCTGCCTGTCAGTGCAGGTGCACTGATGATGCTGGTCCATATGGGCCAGAAAATTCCGGCATTTTTGTTCATCATGTTTTTCAGCACCCTGATTCCTTTATGGATTTACGCCAAAATGGCCAAGCGCTGGTTATAGGAGTACCGCATGTTATCTATTTTATATGGCTTTGCGGTCACGCTGATGGCCTATCTGATTGCCAAACCCTGTAACCGGATCATCCCGCAAATTCCTGTCATCGTATTTAGCATGTTCTTTGTGCTTGCAATTTTATTTGTGCTCGGGATTCCTTATCAAAATTACATGGATCAAGTGAATCCGCTCTTCAATCATTTACTTGGCTATGTGACCGTCGCCCTGGCCATTCCACTGGCTGCAATGCGCTATGATGACTTACCACTAAAAGCGATTATCGGTATCTTGGTTTTTGCCAGTATCAGTGCTGTCGCCCTGCCAATGGGACTGGCATATCTGCTGCATATGTCTTCCGCAGATATTATGGCTTTCGCGACTCGGGCGGTGACGACACCCATTGCGATTAATATCGCCACCTTGCTGGATGCTCCAATCAGTATGGTGATTCTGATTGTGATTCTTTCCGGAGTGATTGGCGCAGCATTTTCACCGTTTATCCTGCGGCATATCAATGATGAACGTGCTTCCGGACTGGCCTTAGGATTGGCAGCACATGCGATTGGTACAGCTCAGGCCTGGCAGCGTGGCAGTGTTGCGGGACGTTATGCCGCTTTCGGTATGGCAGTCAATGCGGTGTTTACTGCCATCTGGCTGCCTACTTTTATACTTTATTTGCAAAAAATGTGACTAGTGAATCATTTTAATTGTTTGTTTTGTGCTTTAATCGTTCCTAATATACAAACATAAAACAATTTTATTCAAGGAACAGAAATATGAAAAAGGTTCAATTATTCTCGGCTTTACTTTTAACCTCTTTCAGCCATCTGGCCTTAGCTTCGGATCTGTCAGGGACATGGCGTAATATCGATGATAAAACCGGTTCACCTAAAGCATTCCTGGAAATTCGCGAAACAGCTACAGGCACTTATACGGCCAAAATTACCAAAATCACGCCGCGCCCGGGCTATACCCCAAAAGAAAATTGTGTCTCTTGTCCTGCACCTTATACCAATAAACCGATTCTTGGACTGGATGTACTGACAGGCCTGAAGCACACCGGCAATAATAACTTTGCTCAAGGCAAACTACTCGATCCATTATCCGGGAATGTGTATAGCACCAAGGCAAAATTAAGCAGTAATGGTAAACGTCTGACTTTACGCGGCTATGTAGGCGTTTCGGCCCTGGGTCGCAGCCAGACCTGGATTAAACAGGATTAATTCATACTCTATTGAATAAAATGTGATGAGTTTAAAATTTAGCAGAGAGAAGCTTGCATTTTCATACATTAAGTTGTATGAATATTGAACATATGCTTTTCTCATGGATTATGAAAGTATAATAAGTAGAATTTACATAATATGTATCAAATGGAATTTGATGCGTTGTCATAAGGATATCGTATGCAGAAAATTGCAATTTTAGGTGTATTTACAGCCTCTATAGTCACCTGCTCCATGGCATTTGCGCAGGAGTTATCGGGTTTCTGGCAACAGATTGACGATAAAACCGGCTCACCTAAAGCACTGATTGAAATGAAAACTCAGGCAGATGGTTCTTATACTGGGAACATTCACAAAGTTACACCGCGACCAGGCTATACGCCACGGGAAAAATGTATAAAGTGCCCACCCCCATATACAGACAAACCGATTTTAGGACTAGAGATCATTAAAGGGCTGAAACCAACCAGCAAGAATAACTATGGACATGGTCAAATACTCGACCCTTTAACTGGCAAAATTTATGATTTAAAAGGGCGGATTTCTGCCAATGGGAAACGACTGACTCTACGTGGATACATTGGGATATCTGCCATCGGCCGTACACAAACCTGGATTCGCCAGGATTAATAAAGCAGCACATTTGTGTTGGAGATATTTTATTTCATCTATAAAAAAAGGGATAAATATAATGAAACAATCTAAATTAGGATTAATATTCATCGCTGCCATGATGACTGGCACTGCGTATGCACAGGACTTAACAGGCACCTGGCAACAAATTGATGACAAAACCGGTTCACCAAAAGCAGTGATTGAAATTCGCCAAAATGATAACGGTACGTTTGCCGGAAAAATTATCAAAGTTACGCCACGTCCGGGCTATACTCCACAAAAAACCTGTAATAAATGTCCCGCGCCTTATACCAATCAACCTATTCTGGGCATGGATGTACTGACTGGCTTAAAACATGCGGAAGGCACCAATAACTATGAAAAAGGCCGTGTGATCGACCCGCTGGCAGGTAAAATTTACGATGCCAGAGTACGTCTAAATGCCAATGGTAAACGTTTAACCTTGCGTGGTTATGTCGGCGTTTCTGCTTTAGGCCGCAGCCAGACCTGGATTCGTCAGGATTAGTATCCAATTCTCAATATTAATAAAAGCTGCCAACTTGGCAGCTTTTTTTAGTACATTAACTCTATAGTATTCAGATAATTATTGACTATTTAATCATAATTCCTAACATGAGGGCGCGATGACAAAAAACTCTCTGGAATGACTCTCTATGTTAAAAAAAATATTACTTGCCGCATTGACCACAGGGTTTAGCATGACCCTTTGGGCGGAAGATATTACTGGAACTTGGCAACAAATTGATGATAAAACGGGAGCTGCCAAAGCGATTATCGTAATTAGCCAAGAGCCTAATGACACTTACTCTGCTAAAATTGTGAAAGTTACCCCTCGTCCGGGCTATACACCACGTGAAAAATGTAATGCCTGCCCTGCTCCCTATACCAATCAGCCCATTTTAGGTATGACAATTATCAAGGGCTTAAAACATGTTAAAGGCACCAATAACTATGAAAAAGGTAAAGTGATTGATCCTTTGGCAGGTAAAATTTATGACGCAAAAATGCGTTTAAACAACACTGGCAAACGTTTAACCCTGCGCGCCAGTGTAGGTGTTTCAGTACTTGGTCGTAACCAGACCTGGATACGTGCAGACTAATAGATAGTTTAAAAAAGCCACGTGATCACGTGGCTTTTTTTATTGGATTTACTTAGATCACCGGATTATCAACCGCGAACATCTGCTGATCTTCCAGACGGAATGCCATGAGTTGATTGCCCCAGACACAGCCACCATCGACATTTTGAATTCGGTCCGAAATAGTTTTACCATTTAAGGCAGCCCAGTGACCAAACAGAATCTGATGGCTTTGCGCTGCTAATGACTCAAATTCAAACCAGGGTTTAAAGCCTTCCGGCATTGGATCATCTAGCGCATCTTTAAAGCTGTATTCCAGACGCCCCTCTGCATCAGTGAGACGCATCCGGGTCAAATAATTCACGATACAGCGAATACGCTCATGGCCCTTTAGCTGGTCTGACCACAGTGCGGGTTCTTTCCCAAACATCTCTTTCAAAAAATCATCCAGCACATCGAAGTCATCATTAGAAATGATGGCTTCAACTTCTTGTGCCAATTGAGCAGTTTTTTCTGCATTCCAGATATTCGGAATCCCTGCATGGGTCAGAATAGTCTGCTCATTTGGAAATAGACACAGCGGCTGTTTACGCAGCCAGTCAATCAGGTCATCGCTGTCGATGGCATCAATCACATCACGAACATTGTCTTTTTCTTTAATCGGCTTGATGCCGCGGGCATAGGCCAATAAAGTCAAATCATGATTACCCAAGACTGTTGCAGCCGATCCCTGTTCGGCCAGCTTCTTGATAAACCGCAGTGCAGCAATTGAGTTTTCACCTCGTGCCACCAAGTCTCCAGCAAACCAGATAAAGTCCTGATCTGCATCGAAGCGGATTTCTTTGAGCAGAGCTTTCAAGGCCTCAAAACAGCCTTGCACATCGCCAATTACATAATTATATCGAACAGTGCGGTTCATCGTTATTTAAGCCACCATTTGATCTGAAAGTGCAACAAACTGTTCAAGGGTCAGAGTTTCTGGACGTGCCATCGGGTCAACACCCGCTTTTTCAAAACCATCTTCAACCAGCATGCCTTTTAAGCTATTGCGCAAGGTTTTACGACGCTGGGTAAAGACATGAGATACCAGACGTGCCAGCGCTTTTTCATTTTTGGCCACAATCGGCTTGTCTGCATAAGGCTCTAAACGAAATACCGCCGAGGTTACTTTTGGTGGCGGATTGAAAGATCCCGGTGGTACTTCAAACAGGAAAGTCGGTTTGCAGAAATACTGGATCATGACTGACAAACGGCCATATTCCTTAGTATTTGGTAATGCGGTAATCCGATCAACCACTTCTTTTTGCAGCATGAAGTGCATATCCTGCACTTTGCCACCAAATTCCAAAAGATGAAAAAGCAGGGGAGTAGAAATATTATAGGGCAAGTTACCAACCACGCGCAGCGGACGGCCTTCTTCAAATAATGTTGAATAATCAAAGCGCAGTGCATCGGCTTCAATAATGGTTAAACGTTCTGGATGTGGTACACGACCCGGCAGGCCCGCAGCCAAATCACGGTCAAGTTCGACCACAGTCAATGCATCACACTCACCAATCAAAGGTGAGGTCAATGCGGCCAGACCCGGCCCAATTTCCAGAATGTTCTGACCTGGACGTGGGTTGACTGAGCGTACAATTTTGGCAATGACACGTTGGTCATGTAAGAAGTTTTGACCAAATCGTTTTCGAGCCTGATGCCCTTCTTCTTTTGGGTTTAAGGCATTAATTTGATACATAAAAACATTTCCAACGTGAGTGATGAACAATAATCAGTGGCGCGCCAGATCGAGGGCTAAATCGACAGCAACGTGCAGGCTGGAACTTTTCGCAAGTCCCGTACCCGCAAGGGAGAGTGCTGTGCCATGATCTACAGATGTACGAATAAAGGGTAAGCCGAGGGTAATATTAATGGCTTCACCAAAGCCCTGTGATTTTAACACAGGTAAGCCCTGATCGTGATACATCGCCAGAACCGCATCGGCATCTTTTAAGTTTTCCGGGGTAAATAACGTATCTGCGGGCAAGCTTAAACTCATATTGATGCCTTGAGCACGGTAGCTTTCAAGTACCGGATTAATCACTTCAATTTCTTCCATACCCAAATAGCCACCCTCGCCTGCATGCGGATTGAGACCGCAGACCAAAATATGTGGATGTTCAATCTTAAATTTGGATTTCAGATCGTGAATCAGAATATCGATGACTTGATGCAAACGCTCTTTGCTAATCGCATCGGCAACGGCACGTAAAGGAAGATGCGTCGTTGCCAAAGCCACACGTAAAGTCTTGGTCGCCAGCATCATCACCACCCGCTCAACGCCTGCAAATTCTTGATAATATTCGGTATGACCGCTGAAATGGATGCCAGCTTCATTCATCACAGACTTTTGCACCGGTGCAGTTGCCACGCCGACACTTTTAGCTGACATGGCATAGTCCGCAGATCGTCGCAGTTGTTCTAATACATAAGCGGCATTGTTCGGGTTCAATTCACCTAATACCACAGGCCGATTGAGTGGCACATGTTCAACATACAGCTGACCTTTTTTTGAAGATGCGTCCTGTCCGGTATATTCAATCAATGCCACAGACAATTTCAATTGATCTGCACGGGCTTTCAGCATATTCAGATCGGCCAATACTACAATCGGACGTTCATCCACACGTTCTGCCAGACTCAGGCAAATATCAGGACCAATTCCAGCAGGTTCCCCGCTAGTGACATATAAAGGCAGCATCATCTTCTCAATTTGGCAAAGCTGAGAAATATTATAACCCGATCATATCCAGGCTGCAGCGATCATTGCAAAGCGTCCTTATAAATCAATATTTTGATACGATTGAAAGGATGGTTACAAATATAGTCATCGTTTTTGCGAGATATTCAGGTTTATGCCTTTCCTTATTTCAGGAGATTAGATAAAATACAGCGCTTGAAATTTCAATTTTCATTTGTGATTCTTCACGTATTCGTTTAGAATCGCGTCTCCTTTAGTTTGGACAGATTCCATAGTCCAAACCAACTATAATAGGTAGTGGTTTAATGAAAACTCTCAGCGCTAAGCCAGCTGAGGTTCAACACGACTGGTACGTTGTTGATGCTTCTGGCAAAACTTTAGGTCGCCTTGCGACTGAAATCGCTCGTCGTTTACGCGGTAAGCACAAGACTTCTTATACTCCTCACGTTGACACTGGCGATTATATCGTTGTAATCAATGCTGAAGAAATCACTGTGACTGGTAAAAAGTCACAAGATAAGAAATACTATCGCCACACTGGTTTCCCTGGTGGTATCCGTGAGACTAACTTTGAAAAGTTAATCGCTCACAAACCAGAAGCAGTTCTAGAAAAAGCTGTTAAAGGTATGTTACCTAAAGGTCCTCTTGGTTATGCAATGATCAAGAAAATGAAAGTGTATGCAGGTACTGAGCATCCACACGCTGCTCAACAGCCACAAGTTTTGGACATCTAAGGGATAACAGCACATGGCTACTAATTATGGTACAGGTCGCCGTAAGACCGCAACTGCACGTGTTTTCCTATCAGCTGGTACTGGTAAACTCGTAATTAACAACCGTACTCTTGAACAGTATTTCGGTCGTGAAACTGCTCGTATGGTGGTTAACCAACCTCTTGAGCTGCTTGAAGCAACTGAGAAATATGACCTTTACATCACTGTTGCTGGTGGTGGTATCGGTGGTCAAGCAGGCGCAATCCGTCACGGTATTACTCGTGCATTGATCGCTTCTGACGAGACTTTAAAACCTGCTCTTCGTCAAGCTGGTTTCGTTACTCGTGATGCTCGTGAAGTTGAACGTAAGAAACTTGGTTTACGTAAAGCTCGTAAACGTCCTCAGTTCTCTAAACGTTAATTCGTTTACCGAACCGGACAAAAAAGCCTTGGATTATTCCAAGGCTTTTTTTATAAGTATTCATTATCAATATTGAAGGATATTTTTGCGGTTATTGTTCATGTATATCTTTACCCCAGCCCCCGTCATGGCACCAAAATGATTTACTCAGATAATAATTTGCCACACCAATAACAATAAATAGCAGGATGATGAGCGGTTTAATAAGCATGCTGTTTTTCTCCAGATATTTTTCTTATAATCTACCTTGGCTCAAGCCGATTGATCTTTGATGCTTGGTGCTTTTTAGGTTGAATTTTAGTATCCTAGTCTATTCATTAGAACTTCATCAGGATTTATGTCAGTCGAAAGCGCGCCTCTTCAAGGAATTACCTTATATAGTCATGCCGATGACTTCCGTTCCCATTGGATTCGCTATGTGCTTGCCGAGAAGCAAATTAAATACAACCTGATTCTGGTAGATACAGATGACGAGGATCTGGCCAGTCTCAATCCTTATAATCAGTTGCCGATGCTGATCGAAAATGAACTCAAATTATTCAATACTTCAATTATTTCTGAATATGTAGATGATCGCTATCGTCAGAATAAACTGTATGCCGATGCGCCGATGCCGCGCGCGGAGCAACGTCAATACATCTGGCGCTTTGAAAATGACTGGCTACAACTGGCCGATATCATGTTACGTCATCCAGACACCCTAGATAAAAAAGCCAAAAACCAGGCACAGAAGCAGTTACAAGATATCCTGACCTCATTGATGCCACTATTCCAGCATTTTCCCTATTTTATGTCTGAACAATTCAGTATTCTGGATTGCATGTTGGCGCCAATTTTTATCCGCCTGAAACAGATGGGCATAGAATTACCGCAGCAGCAATGCCGTCCATTTTATTTATATTGCCAGCGAATTTTCAGTCGTCCTGCCTTTGTAAAATCTATGACATTGCAGGAAAAAAACCGTTATTCAGCACAAATCAAGAACCTGTAGAGAAACATCATGTCCGAACAAGAATTCAACCTTAGCCCTACTCGTCCCTATATGGCACGCGCAATCTATGAGTGGGTTTGCGATAACAATATGACGCCCTACTTGCTGGTCGATGCGACACGTCCAAATACCATGGTTCCTGAGCAGTTTATTAAAGATGGGCAGATTGTGCTGAATATTGTGCCTCATGCGGTACATGCGCTACATATGAGCAATGATGCAATTAGCTTCTCTGCTCGCTTTGGTGGTGTCTCTCGTGATATCTATGTCCCTATGGCAGCCGTACTCGGTATTTACGCACGTGAAAACGGCCAAGGTTTATTCTTTGATCCAAGTGAATATGAACATACACAAACCGATGAAGATGCTTTAAAATCAAGCACTGAAGAAAAACCTGAACAGCCAAAGAAAAAACCAACTTTAAGGTTATTAGATTAAAAAATAATGGAGCAAGTGAATGGCTTTTGATTTAGTACAATATTTTGTTGAACAGATAGAAACTCAAAAGCCTGAGCTTCTAAAAGACCATACGAAAGAAGAAAGACGAAAATATATAACTGAAATTAATGCCTTAACTTTAGGCAAACTGATTACCGAGTGGCGCAACAATCCACAAAAAATTTATAACGAAATTAATCATCCTGATGAATTATATATACTGGAAGTCGTGCGTCATCTGGCCACCCATTCGGAAAACCAGTCAGCTCTGGATCGAACTCAACTAGAACAAAGCACCTCGGAAATTTTCCATTTACAGCTCACTGAATTAAAACAGTTACATGATACCGGCAATCATAATCTTAACAGCATTCAAGAACTGCTCACCGGCCAGATTGAACATTTATCCGGTCAAGCAGATGATTGGGTTTGGACAACAAACAACCTAACAGAACTCAAAGGCTCTAAACCAATTGTACAAGAAGAGCTATCATTGGAGGCATCAATGAAGGAGTTTAATCAAATGGTAAGCCAGAATCATCAGCATCAAGATGTTGAAGACGTCGTTCTTGTAGAAACCCCAACATGGGCAAAGATTGTTGAACCCATCATCGCCATTGCAATTCTTTGGGTATTAATCGCAGCCGTAATGCGCGTATTTGGTTAAAATGAACTGCAATCAAAAACCAGCATTTTGCTGGTTTTTTTATTTGCCAAGATTTATAAGATCGGCCTATCAATTATTTTAGAGCAAACCCAAGATTCAAGATCTCCTATCACTCCTATAAGAACAACCCTCCTAAGAAAGTTTTGATCAGCTTTGAAATATAAATATATTTAAGCACTTCAATAAGTTTGAGAAGCTCTAGTAGTTTCAATATTGCTTATTAAAAGTTACAAAAAAACACCCCCCTGCTTATGCAGGGGGGTGTTTCGAATAATGAGCTGGCGATGACTTACTCTCACATGGGTAACCCCACACTACCATCAGCGCAAAGAGGTTTCACTTCTGAGTTCGGGAAGGGATCAGGTGGTTCACTCTTGCTATTGTC
>NZ_VPCL01000016.1:0-71846 GCF_013418235.1 Acinetobacter sp. YH12156 | reverse complement strand
CGACAATAGCAAGAGTGAACCACCTGATCCCTTCCCGAACTCAGAAGTGAAACCTCTTTGCGCTGATGGTAGTGTGGGGTTACCCATGTGAGAGTAAGTCATCGCCAGCTCATTATTCGAAACACCCTCAAGCCAAGGCTTGGGGGTGTTTTTTTGTGCGCGGGATTTATAGCAAAATTAAATATAGTAAAAATAATATTCTGAGTTTACTCAAGGTTATTTGCTGTTTTTAAATCAGCCTGATTATGTTTTAATCATTAAAATTTAAAGCCTAGGAATCTGCGTGTTTGAGGTATTTACACAGCTCTGTGGTGGAATCGGTTTATTTTTGCTTGGCATGACTTTAATGACCGAGAGCCTTAAAGATATTGCAGGTGAAACATTAAGACAATGGTTAGGTCGGTTTACTGGTTCTCCTTTTAAAGCAATGACTTCAGGTATTGCCTTGACCTTGATTTTGCAATCCTCCACAGCCACGACGCTAGCAACCATTGGCTTTGTCAGTGCAGGCGTACTCTCTTTTTCGCAAGCCATTGGTGTAATTATTGGCGCCAATATCGGTACAACCAGTACTGGCTGGATTGTTGCTTTTTTAGGTTTAAAGTTTTCTATTGGACAAGTGGCTTTGCCTCTCATTGCCATAGGCGCTTTACTTAAAATATTAGCACATGGACGTACAGCGCTTACCGGCTTGGCGCTTGCGGGATTCGGCCTGATTTTCTTTGGAATTGATTTGCTTCAAGTAGCAATGTCAGGTGTCGCAGAACATCTCGATCTTTCAATTTTCTCGACCGAAAGTTTTGCTGCAAAGCTGTTATTGGTACTTTTCGGTTTGGTCATGACTGTGATTTTGCAGTCCTCTAGTGCCGCCATTACAGCGACACTTGCTGCATTAGCAAGTCAGGCGATTCAGCTCGATCAAGCGCTTGTGCTCGTCATTGGCCAGAATATTGGAACCGTTGCAACTGCAGTACTGGCAGCCATCGGTGCAAATGCGAATGCAAAACGAACTGCTGCTGTGCATGTCTGTTTTAATGTCGTGAGTGCAATTTTTGCATTTTGTATTTTGGTTCCCTTGTTTTTATGGCTGTATCAACCACAGTATTTTTTATCTGGTTGGGATCATGTGGTCATTGTGGCAGCTTTTCATACAGCCTTCAGTGTATTTGGTGCCTTATTTTTTATGCCATTGATTCGCCCCTTTGAACAGCTGTTGGTGAAATATATTCCGGCACATGAAGATTCATTATTACAGGCCTTAGATGAAGCCAGTTTGGCAGTGCCTGCGGTCGCAATTAATACGGCAGAACAAGTGATCTTTAAAACCATATTGACCCAATATTCCTGGATTCTAAAAGCCATCAAGTCAGCAGAATTGGTTTCGGCCAATGAATTAAAACAGCAAGACGAATTAATTTACAAATTACAGGATTATTTAGAAAAAATTGTTGTGCCTGAAAATAGCACTGATCAAAGTCGGCTGTTTAGCTTATTAAGGATGATGGTTTATCTGAAAGTGTTGCGTAGTGATTTGGAAAATCTAAAGCATGTTGTGAGTATTCGTAGCCAACCCGCGATTCATCAACTTGCCTTGGATTTTATCCAGATTCTGGAAAATGCTGGAAATAGCATGCTAGATACTCGCTCATCTGAAGATTTGAGCCAACTGTATATTGAAATGGGACATCTAAAACAGTGGAGTAAACAGCATCGTAGCGAATTACGTGAAAAAACTAATATTTATGCCTCAACGTATCAGCTGAATGCAGCCAAAACTTTTGAGTTATTGGCTGCTCAGCGTTGGTTAGATCGCTTAGTTGCGCACAGTTACCGTTTCATTAATGTACTCAATGAGCGTCAGCAAACACTTACAATGCATCAAATTGACGACGAGCATGTTTAAGAGCAGATCTGAGACCTTCTTCCAGTGTTGGGTGATAAAAAGGTTTTGCCAGGATTTGATGAATATCCTGATCTGCATCAATGGTCCAGGCCAGAAGATGGCCAAGATGTTCAGCTTGTGAACAGAAGAGTTCTGCGCCTAATAATTTGCCTGATTTTTTATCAATATAAACTTCAATACCACCTTTATTTTCAGCAAGAACCAGTGCACGTCCTTGATTTTCATAGGAGGCAAATCCTCGAATAAACTCAATATTTTGCTGTTCTAACTGTTTAAAACTTTGCCCGATAATCGCCATTTCCGGGTGAGAGAATACGATTGCCAGTGGGGTGAGTGCGGGAATCGGCTTAATCTCGGGATAATTTAAACAGTTATGAACCACTTCTTTACCAGCATGAGCAGCTTCGTGCTGAATGGGGGCATCAGGTGCGGCATCACCCACTATAAATATCGGCATATCTGCGAGTTGTTTGGTTTTTTTATTGATAGGCAATTTTTTGATATCAGCAAAATTAGGATCTAACTGATTTAAACCCAATCGATCCAGATTAGTCTGACGGCCTGTAGCGCCCAAAATATATTCAACTTGAATAGTTTGAGCTTGATCATTTTCAGTAAAATTAATCTGGATATGACCAGCTTGTTTTTTAACTTGATCTGGCAAGATTTTGAACTTGATATTGAGTTCTTTACTCAATTGCTCCTGTGCCAGCTTTTGTAAAGCAGGGCTGGTTAAGGCACCTACTTTTTGGCTACGAGCGAACAGGGTAGTGTCTACGCCCAGTCGTTGCATGGCTTGTGCCAGTTCAATGGCAATCACACCGCTTCCGATCACTGCTAAAGACTTGGGTAATTGAGAAAGTTCAAATATCTCATCAGAAGTTAGATATTTATCTCCTAATTCTTCCTTGAATGTTTTATCAATATTAGGTCGTGAACCAACCGCAATAATGAAGCTTTTAGCCTGATAAGCTTGTCCATTGACTTCAACTGTATGGGCATCAATAAACGTTGCATGACCAGAAATTTTATGTAAAGCCTCCCATCGATCAACACCTTTTAGGGTTGCGCGAATGAAATGCTCTCTCAAGCTATGCAGACGTTGCATGACACCTGAAGTGTCGACCGCAGCATCATGTTGTAAAGCGAGGTCTTTGGCGGATTGTATGTCATGTATACGATTTGCGGAAGAGATGAGAAGCTTACTGGGCATACAACCCACGCGTGCACAGGTGGTATCCCAAGGGCCGTCATTAATAATTAAAATATTTTGGGTGTGTTTGATGGCTTCTTTATAGGCACTGATTCCTGCAGTGCCGGCGCCAATAATGATGAGATCATACATAAAGTGCTTACCAAGTCTCAAAAATAGTTATTTATCACTAAGGTTTACAATGTTTTTGATGTAATTTATGTAACTAGATTGCTTATTTTTGCTAATTTGAGTAAATTTTGTGTAAAAGCCAAAAGCTATTTTTTATGGCTGCTTAACTATTATATTTAGTGGGAAAAATTATGAGTTTGTTAATAAATTTAAAAAAATTAGGGGTAAACACAACAGTTTTAGCAACCTCAATTTCTTTGGTTGCATGTGGGGGAGGTGGGAGTGATGGGTATTATGATCAAGGAAATGTAAAAACACCAAATAATGGAAACGAAAGTTTAGATAATTCAGTTAAAGAAGCTACAGGAGTTTCACAATCCTTAAGTAAGTCTGCATTAAATGTAAATGGTGATGAGCTTACAATTACAGCTAAAGCAGTAGATAAAGATGGTGGGGGCGTAGCTGGGAAAACCATCGTTTTAAACATTGCGGATTATGCCAAGTCAGGTGCTACAAGCGATGCTTCAGAAAAGGTAACGGATGAAGCTGGTAATGTTACATTCAAAGTAACTTTAGATGGTTCCAATAAAAACTTAGCCTCACTTTTATTTACAACCACAATTAAGGGTACAACAATTAATGATATAAAAACAGCCTCGGTATCTGGAGCAGGTACTGTAGTATCTAGTCAATATGAGCTTGTCTTTGATTCTGAACCTTTAGCAGTGTCAGGAGGTGAATCTGTTGTACGTGTCCGTGCATTAGACCTAAATGGCGGAGGGGTACCAAATGAAAATATTACTTTAGCAGTTAAAGATTTCAAAAATAATCAAGTCACTATAAAAGGTTCATCAAATTCTGTTACGGATAATGAGGGATATGCCTTATTTACTCTAGCATTAAAAGATGGTCGAGAAGTAGATCGTAAGAATTTAATAGAAACTGGAGTATTTTTAGAAGCTACTCTCACTGAAAAATCAGGTGCAGCTAAAACCCAAGTACATACAGTAGGTGTTAATTCTGTTGCTAATATTGTTAGTAATATTTCTATTTTGACTTCTAATAGTAATAAAGTAGATGCTATTGGTGGCTCAATCAATGTAGTCGTAAAAGCAAGAAATCCAGAAGGAAATGCTGTTAAGAATAAAACACTTAAATTAACATTAGATGATATAGCTCTCGAATATGGCGCTAAATTGGTTACTCCTACAGCAGTAACTAATGATAATGGAGAAGCTACTTTTATCATTAAAACAGAAGCAAATGCAGCAAATCCGGGAGGTCATTTATTAGTAACAAATGGAATTACTATTTCAGCGGCTTTAATAGGTGTCGATAACACTCCTCCACAAATTAGTACCATTACAGTTGTTTCAACTCCTGCAGAAGAAGTTTCTTACCTAAATGCTATAGTGTCCGAACAAGTTGATATTCAAGGTGGACAAACCACAGTAACTATTACTGCTAAAGATAAAAATGGCGGTTCTATTGCCAATAAGCAGATTACCTTAAATATACCGAGTAGTCAGACAAATGGTTTAACCATTATAAATGGCTCAAAAATTACTACTGATAGTAATGGGCAAGCTAAATTTAACTTAAATTTTGATGATAAAGATGTTTCAGAACAGGTATTAGATGCTTTATTAAAAGATGGTGTCACTGTTACGGCTGGGTATACTACTACAGCAAATACAATTATTAGTCAGACTACTAAATTACGTTTTTATAAGAAGCAAACTATTGAGCAGTCTAAAGAAGTAGAGCGTTTAGAGTTAACTACAAGTAAAGGGGTAGTTTCCTCAACCATGGATAGTGTACAAATTAAAGTGCGTGCAATTGATACTTTGGGAAAAAATGCAGCTAATAAATTAGTAACAATCGGTTTATCTGAGATTGTGATGGCTAATGGGGTGACTTTAGAGGGCACAGCAACAAAGACCACTGACGAGAAGGGTTTTGCAAGCTTTACTTTAAATGTCAATGCCCATAATAAAGAAGCAGTTGAAAAACTAGTAGCTTCAGGTATTACTGTTGCTATTACAACAAAACTAGCAGATGGAACCTCTGTTAAACAAAATACGCAGGTTATGGTCGAGGCTGTTACATTAGAAGCTGTTGATGTTAGTTATCTGGCTATTACTGCAGATCAAATGATTAATATTGATCGTGGGCAGGCAACTATTACAGTAAAAGCAGTTGATAGTAATGGTGGGAAATTAGCAGACCAAGACATTATTCTTAAAGTTGTAAATAGTCAAACTAACGGGCTAACTTTAGATAGTTCGAGCAAGAAAACTGATAAAGATGGTAATGCTACTTTTGTGATAAGTTATGATGGTCATATTACTGATGAACAATTGTTAGCTAAGCTAAAAACAGAAGGTGTAGATTTGGTGGCTACTTATCAGCCTGCTTCGGGTAAAGTCGTGACACAAACCAGTAAAGTCCGTTTCTACCAACAAGCTCCAGATATTGAAATAAGACAACTTAATATCAGTCTAGATAAAGGTGTAGTAGTTGCAAGCAAAGATACTGTTGAGGTTAAGGTAAAAGCTGTTGATGCAGAAGGTCAATCAGTTTCAAATCGTAAAGTAAATTTAGAACTTACAGATATTGCAAAACAGAATGGAGCTTCTATTGAAGGCGCTTTAGTTCAAACTATTGTAAATGGGGAAGCAAAATTTACTGTTAAATTAGCAGCTCCTAATACCGATGCAATTAATGCTTTAGTGAATGCTGGCTTGCTGGTTACTGCATCAGCTTATCAAAGTAATGGATCAATTATTTCCCAAGCTGCAAAAATAATGGTTGTTGCATCACATGCATCACAAGCTGATATTACATATTTATCAGTAAGTGAATCACTTGTAATTAATGTAGATCAAAGCACTGAAAAAACCATTACAGTTACAGCTTTTAATAGTATTGGAGAGCCAGTTTCAAATAAAGATATTGAATTAGGCTTTGATAAAACTTCTGGTTTAAAAATCAAGGAAGGAAATAAGCTTACAACTAATGCAACTGGTGAAACAACATTTACATTAGTGTACGATGCATCAAAGGCAAATAAGGCTGAATTAATACAAAAAGGTTTAATCATTAATGCTCAATACGGCAATATAACTCAAACCGTAAAAGCTTCATTTTATCAGCAGGCTGTTAATATTCAACGTATGGATTTAGTGGTAGATAAAGCTGCCCTAATTATAAATACGACAGATAGTCATACTATTAAAGTCGAGGCGATTCTTAAAGATACTCAAGGTGTAGCCATTAAAAATCGTCAAGTGACATTAGCAATTGACAATAATGCTTTGCAAAATGGTGTGAGCTTCAAGAATAGTGAAAGCAGTTTTATTATTGTTAATACTGACGAAAAGGGTATAGGTGAAGTTGAGTTGATTGTTAAACCAATGTCAGCTGAAGCCGTTACGAACCTTGTTGCTTCCGGTATTGGAATAAGTGCATCAGTATTACAAGGGGATGGTAATAGCACAATTGTGCAAAATACAAAGATTAATGTAGTTTCTGCAGTTTCTTTGTCAGAAGTAAGTTATCTGAAAGCGGAAGCTTCAGATACGATTAAAACCACGGGTGGGTCTTCTACTATTACAGTGAAAGCCTTTAATAGTAAAGGTACTGCACTTTCAGGTAAATCTATTAAGCTTAATTTAGCTGCAATGCCTGCAGGATTGAACATTAAGCTAGATGCTCAAAATAAAATTACTAATACACAAGGTGAAGCATCATTTAAGGTTATCTACACTGCTTCAGCGACTTTAACCGAAGCACAAGTCAAAGCGTTATTGGCTGGTTTGCAAGCAACTGCAATCTATAATTCAGAAGCAGGGCAGAGCATTGCACAAACAACATTGTTACAGTTTAATATTGATGAAACTGAATTAGCCAAGGATGCTTCTCGTATTGATTTAATAGCTTCTAAAGGTATTGTTACAGCAGATAGTGATACTTTTACTGTCACTACTAAAGTTTTTGATAAGAACGGTGAGCTATTAGTTGGCAAGAAAGTTGGTATTGGTTTAAGTGTGGCTGCGGTAGAAAATGGTGTAACTGTTGATGCCAATCAAAAAATTACTAATGCCTCAGGAGAAATTTCTTTTACTGTTAATGTAAAAGCTTCTGATGAACAAAAGATTCAGAACTTAATAGCCAATGGTATAACGTTTGCAGCATCAGTAGTGCAAGCAGATGGATCAACATTAAGTCAAAATACGAAAATAATGGTGAAAGCACCACAAGGTTCTGCGGTGCATGAGCTTAAAGTCAATACTTCACATCCGAGTATCAGTGGTATGGGAGGGAGTTCTGTAATAGCAGTTCAAGCTCTTGATGAGAAAGGGAAACCTGTTATTAATCAATTAATTAATTTTGCATTGGCGGGTTTGAATTCACGCGTTAAAGTTGACCAGGATTCAGCACAAACCAACAGCCAAGGTTTCGCTTACTTTGTTGTCAATTTGGAAAACGGTGAGTTGGATGATGAGCTCATTAAAAAGGGCATTATATACGCAGTTACAACAACTAATAAACAAGTGGGAAATACTGTTTCTCAAGTAGGGAAAGTTAATATCAGTGTGCCAGAAGGTACTTATAATTTACTACCATTAAATGCTTCTAAGCCATCATTACTTGTAACGGGAGACACTGTAACAATTACTTCTAAATTAGTAGATGAGAAAGGCCGACCTTTAAAATCGCAACCAGTTACTTTAGAAGTCAGAGATGTAGTTAAGAATGGTGGATTAAATGTAGAAGGGGGTATTACAGGAGTTACCGATTCAAATGGTAATGTTAGCTTCAATGTGACCTTACCAGCTAATAAAACACCTGAACAAATAGATGAACTATTAAATAACGGTTTATCAATTAAAACTTCTGTTCGCTTACCAAATGGTAATACAAGGACGAGTCCTGAATTAAAGTTAGTTGTAGAGCAGGCCACCAACCTGAATATATTGACTTTTGGCAGTGATAAATGGGCCTTGAATGCTGAAGGAGATAAAGCTGTTGTCAATGTGGTAGTAACAGATGTAAATGGCAATCCTATTTCTAATGAAGAAATCAAACTGGTTGTGAAGCAAACTGCTTCTACAACTGCAACAAATGTGGGTATAGATGTAGGTGAAACGGATCTAGAACCTCAAAGACCTTTAAAACGTGAAGCAACAGTAAATACTGATCAGTATGGTAATGGGTTCTTTACTATTGTTCTTCCTCAGGATGGACGTGATAAGGATACTTTAGTTGCGAGTGGTATTCAGTTAGAGGCAAGTCATACCAATGAAAAAGGAATTACGAACACCGTTCCTACTCGTTTAGCAGTATATCGTCCTGTTGCTGAAGCTCCACAGATACAGGATGCACGATATACACTTAGAATTAGCAAGTCTAAGCCAATTTTAAACGTTCGTAATGATATGACTGATGTAATAGTAACTCTACTTGATCGAAATGGTGGCGGAGTTACTGGTCAATATGTCACTTTAGAGATTCCTAATTTTGAAAACAATGGAGCTTCTATCGTTGGAGCATCAGGATTAGTTACAGATGAAAATGGTCAAGCAATATTTAAAGTGAAAGTTGATGAGACCGCTCGTGACCGAGGATATTCATCAGATGAATTCGTAGCTGAGGACTTGCGCTTAATTACACGATTTAATGAAATTGGTTATAGAGAAGCTCTTCAAGAAGATCTGATTAATATAGTACAGTCTACAATAATTTCTGCAGGAAACATCACATTTGGTAATGCATCCGAGCTTCAGAAGTCATTAGATGGCTTATATTATATTGAAAATCTGTCTGCTCATTTAGTTGACAACGAAGGACGTCCAATACCTAATCAGGACGTTACTCTTAATATTAATATACTGAATATTGCTAAAGGTCACTTTAAGACAAAAGCTCAGCTCGAAGAGGAAAATCAAAATACCATTTTTTCATTAAGAGACGACTTAGCTGCTATACCAGAGAATGATAATCCTGTATCAGCAGAAGGAGCTTTGACTAATAATCAAAAACGTGCTCAATTACTGAATCAAATTCAGGCTTTGACAAATCGTATATTCCCAGGGCGTGAGCAATTAAGATGTGCCATTACGCCAATTCCAACAGATACTGCATTAGCTCCAGCATTTATTGATACACGTGGAAGTGAAACTACTACTGCAAGTTATATTACTGATAATACAGGAAGATTTGATTTACAAATTCGTTATCTAAGAAAATATGCAGGTTGGCAAAATGTAAGTATTCGAGCGAATGTTACCTTAAATGGTAATCCAATAAGTTCTCAACTTAATTATTCTCTTGGGATCCTGAAATCTGATATAGATGCAGAAACTAGTCAGCCATTTGACCTTAGCCCATATGGTAATGTTAATTCCTGCCAATAATTTGAAATAAAAAAAACAGCGCTTCGGCGCTGTTTTTTTTATAGGAGCTAAAATTTAAGGACTAAATCGAAGTTCCCACACTTACGCCTACAGTTGGCTTCAAGTTCATTGAACTACAGCCGATAAAGGTCAAGCTCAGACATAACACCACTAAGATTTTATTCATGAATCAATCCTTGAGATTTAGCCTGGTTAAACAAGGTCGCTGAACGTGTACCACTCCGGCAAACCATCAAAATAGGTTTAGGTAGCTCATTATAATATCGAGCAAATTCCTCAATATTGGCCTGAGAAAGCTGACCACTCACCACAGGCTGATAAATCACACTCACTTGAGATTTCTCCGCAATGGAGCGTAATTGACTCACCGTGACATTATTGCCAGTTTCCTGATCCGGCCGGTTTACAATCACAGATTTGAAACCTTGCTGAATCAATTGCTGAAACTTGCTTAAGGTCATTTCACCTGACACACTCAGCGAAGAGGTCATTGCACGGCTGAGATCATTTGCGGCAAAACCAAGTGAGCTGACACTTAAACAGCTTGCCAGTACTACAATTTTCCAAAAAGACTTAGTCATCCAGCAGGTCCATCTGTTTTGCCAGTTGATATAAATTATTTGAGCGATTTCCAGTACGGCAGAACATCAGAATAGGTTTCGGTAATTCATTATAATGATTGGCAAAAGTACGTACATCGAGCTCAGTAATCTGACCAGCGACGACAGGCTGAAAGACATAATCCAGACCGGCACTGCGTGCAGCTTCTTCAATTTGTGCACTGGTCGGCTGCTCAGAACCACCTTCCATATCCGGGCGGTTATTGATAATAGATTTAAAACCTTTCTCGACCACCTGAGTCACGTGTTCCGGACCAATTTGACCAGCAAAGCCTACATTTTCGCTCATGACGCCACTCCATCATTTCATTTATATCGATATGCTTTATGATAGCATTAAGCGGAAAACATGCTGAAGCTGTTGTGAAATTTTTATAAATGATGATCACCATAAGATAACGCAATGGAGCGCGTATGCAGGCTTATACAGTTGAGCCACTGTATGTAAAAAGCGGTCAGGATGTGATTGCTGCAGATTTTTATCGGCCTAAAAATATAGAAAAACCGGCCGTGATCTTGATGGCCCATGGTCTGGCGGCCTTACGTCAATTTAAACTGGTGCACTATGCCCAGCATTTTGCCAGTGCCGGCTATGCGGTGGTGTTATTCGATTATCGCTATTGGGGCGGCAGTACCGGGCGACCGCGTGAGCTGGTCTCGATTTCTGCCCAGCTGGATGACTGGCGAACCATGATCAAGCATATTCAGGCACGTAAGTCGATTGACAGTCAACGGATCGTGCTCTGGGGAACTGCCTTAAGCGGAGGGCATGTACTCACCCTGGCAGCAGAACTGAAAAATATTCAGGCCGCAATGGTACAGGTGCCTTTTGTCGATGGGGCTGAAAGTGCCAGGCTTTATCCTTTGCAGCAACTCCCCAAGGCACTTAAGGTTTCTAGTCAGGACTATATGGGAAGCAAGGTTGGTATGCAGCCCAAAACCTTGCCGGTGGTCGATCCTTACGAGCTGTGTTTTATGCCGACACAGGACAGCTACGAGGGTTATCTGTCGATTGTGAATCCGGATTATTATTGGAGTGGTCAAATTCCTGCGCGGGTCTTTTTTAATTTAATGCGTTATCGCCCGATTCAGCAAGTTAGAAAAATCACCATTCCGGTGCTGTTTATTGCAGCAAAACTGGATAGTTTAATTCCGATTGAATCCAGTCGCGAAACCGTGACCAATCTTGCACCGTTTGTACAATATCAGGAGTGGAATATCCGGCATTTTGATATTTATCATGGTGAATGGTTTGAAAAAGCCGTTTCAACCCAATTAGAATTCCTACATCAACATATTGGAGTACGCTAGATGATTATTGTATGCCCAGAATGTCAGGCCAAAAATCGTGTTCCTGAAGATAAACTCACCGCCAACCCTGCCTGTGGTCAATGTCATCAGGCCCTGATTCCATTGGCGCCAATTGAATTAAATGAGCAGAATTTCAGCCAGTTTGTCACCCATAGTGATTTACCAATCCTGATTGATCTCTGGGCAGAATGGTGTGGCCCCTGTAAAATGATGGCACCGCATTTTGCGACTGCCGCGCAGCAATATCCAAACGTGGTTTTTGCAAAAATTGATACCGAAGCGAATCCGCGCTTAAGTTCAGCATTTAATGTTCGCAGTATTCCGACGCTGGTGTTGATGAATAAAAGCAACGAAATTGCTAGAATAAGCGGTGCATTACGATCAAGCGAACTACAAAAATGGCTTGATCAGCAGTTAAATACCCAACCCTAATTCAAATGCCTGGAGTGAATGTGTCAGATTCTCAAGTAAAACCAGAGGGGATTCTTTCCCTACAAACGATCGCAATGCCTGCAGATACCAACTGGAGCGGTGATGTGTTTGGTGGCTGGATCGTTTCACAAATGGACTTGGCAGGCGCGATTCACGCAGAACGATTTTCAAAGGGACGTTGTGCCACGATTTCGATTAACCAGATGACCTTTCTGGTTCCAGTGAAAGTCGGGGATGTCATTAGCTGTTATACCCAGATTTTAAAAGTTGGCAAGACCTCTATTCAGATGGAAATTGAAGTCTGGGACAGTCATGATGACTCACGTGCGCCGATTCGTGTCACAGAAGGGGTATTTACCTTTGTCGCAGTCGATGTAAAAGGCAATAAGCGTCTGATTCCAGAGGAAGCCAAACAGAAGTTTTTAGAGTCTCAAGTAGCCCAATGATTGAATGAGATATAAAAAAATCCCAGAGATGATCTCTGGGATTTTTCTTGCTTAGAAAGAATTATGATTGCTTGAGCTGATCTTTGGCAATCCAGGCCCAGAGCATTTCACATTGAATCGGCGTTTCTCCGGATTCATCCGTGACCGTGACCTGAACCAATGTTTCGCCTTTATCGGAGCTTTGCATGAGTGCTTGTTGCTCCGGCGTCAAGGTAGCGACTGCAGTCATGGCGCCTTTGGTCGGACGTTTAAAATCAATCTTCAAACTTTTGATTAATACAATCGCGGTATCCGGCACATTCATTGCCGTCACAAAGCCGGTCGCAGTTTCTGCCACTAAGGCCATGGCACAGGCATGTACCTGACCAATATGGTTTTGCATGGCTTTATGGTTGGCGATTGTGACCACCACTTTTGCTCCACTGAGTTCTACATAGCGAATCTTGGCAGAACCTACCATGGGAATAATCCGGCCAAAGGTTTTACTCAATAAAGTACTACGAATAGCTTGAGGTAGTCTGGAAGTAGCTTTTACCAGTTTGGTCAGTCGATTGCGATGCGTCATAATTCCTTCTTTAAGACACTGTGCGGTCTTAATCTTTAAAGTTATTGAACTGTAAAGGCAAACCAAATTGCTGTTCTTTTAAGAAGGTCATCACTTGTTGCAAAGTGTCGCGCTTCTTGTCCGTTACACGAATCTTGTCTCCCTGAATAGAAGATTGCGCTTTAATGCCGCTTTCTTTAATGGCTTTATTGATTTTTTTTGCGGTATCAGAGTCAAGACCGTCTTTGAGCTTGATCACCTGAATCACGTTTTTACCAGAAGCCGTCATTTTCTGTGGATCGAGTGCCTGAATATCAACTTTGCGTTTAAAGAAATGACTTTCGAGCATGCTATACACTTGTTCACACTGGAAATCACTTTCAGTCGAAATCTTGATTTCCTTGTTTTTTTCATTCAGTTCAATAGAAACGTCCTGACCGCGGAAGTCAAAGCGGGTCGCAATTTCTTTTTGGGTGTTTTGAACTGCATGATTTACTTCAAAAATTTCTAATTCAGAAACAATATCGAAAGAAGGCATGGTTTAGACCTTTACAAATGGAAAGAATATCTGAGATGCTAGGGATGTTTTCTTCATTTGCCAAGTGTTGTTTACATCAAAGGAGTGCGCAATGATCCGTAAACAAGAAATTACAACATTTGAGTTCCCAGAAAATGCAATTATCTGGGATGTACGCGATACAAGTGCTTTTGCTGAAGCACACGTGAAAGGGGCGGTGAATCAGCCCATTAACGATCTTTCAGCAGAGAGCCTAACTCAGGTGTCAGCGGATCAACCCATTTACATCTTGTGTGGTGGGGGTAGTAAAGCTCCACGTGCTGCTGAAAAACTAGAGGGTTTTGACAGTTCACGTGAATATGTCATTCTGATGGGGGGTACTCGTGCCGCCCGTGATGCAGGCTTACCGCTTGAACAGGGTGCATAAGCATTCTGTTAAAAAGAAGCGCCGCAAGGCGCTTTTTTATTGGCTGAAATTTAATCCCTCCCAACCTCCCTTTTCTAAAGGGAGGAGCTACAGGCATTCGATTTATTCATAAAAGTAGAGAAAAGTCCCCCTTTAAAAAAGGGGGACTTAGAGGGATTCATTCAAAAGGGTAATTAAATTTGTGGCTTAAAATAAGGCTTCTTGGCTTTTACTTTCTTTTGAAAGCGGCTCACGCTGAGTTTTTTAACCAGACTTGCTGGAACAGGACAGGCTTCACCCAGAATCTGGGCGGCCAAAATTTCACTACAAAGGGGTGCAAATAAAAAGCCTTTGGAGCCTAGACCGGCAAAACTATAAATTTCCTGTTCAGGCTGCATTTTACCGAGTAAAGGAAAGTAATCCTGACTTTGGGCACGTAGCGCTGCACGGCCATGCCAGGTGTCCATCGGTGCTAATGACGCGGCATAATCTGGAAAGACGCTCTGGAGCAGCTCATGATTATGTGCATGATCTTCTGGGAGCACCTCTGTATCCTCCCGGCCGGGATGGAAAGATGCACCGAGAATTAAATGTGTATCATCCAGTTGCATACAATACCCACCGTAGTTATAAGCAGTATCTTTACTTAAAGGCTGAGCGCTATTGTTTAGCCAGCTCACTTGTCCACGAATTGGCTTGAGTGCCGGATAATGCTCAAAGAATTGTGCTGTCTCGCGCGCGCTACAAACCAGCGCATGATCAAACTGACCCAAACAATTTTCATTTTCAAAAAGTTCGGGTTGAGATAGCTGCTCAATTTTGGTGATTTTTGCTTGGATATATTTAATATTCGGATGCTGTAAAATTTCATCACGCAATTGATGCGGAGAAATAGTTCCTGCTGCTAAAAGTTTTAAACTTGAATATTCAGTATGCAGTTTCTGCTCATCCGCCGTTTGCACTGAAAGAATATGTGCTGGATATTCATTTGCCAGACTTAAAAGAGTCTCGGGATGTTTGAGTGCCAATTGACTGACCTGAATCGGTCGAAAGGCTTTGAATTTTGCATAATGAGTCAGCGCATGTTGCCAAGCCAAGGTCATTAAATGTTCTGCACTCTGCTCAATCGGGCAGAGTTTTGGGTTCAGGAGCGCAAGCGGGTTACCAGAACCACCAGCAAGTGGCGCTGATTGATCGTAAATCGTGACTTGGCGGCCACGCTGCGCAAAGGCCCAAGCAGCACTTAAACCTGCGATTCCGGCACCAATAACCGCAATCTGGCGTATGTTAAATTCAAGCTCAGGATTTAATGCTGTTTTTTTTTGAGTAATATCCTGATCTGCACCCGAATTGGCCGGTTCAGATGGATTCCAGATGGCTTTGAGCATTTCACGTTTATGTCCAAAACCTCTTGGACGTGAAATGGAAATCCCATGATTCTTTAGGCCACGTTTCAGGACACCTGCGACACTAAAAGAAGCGAAAGTGGTGCCGATCTCGGATAAACGCACAATATTATTTAAAACATTTTCTTCCCACATGTCTGGATTACAAGACGGCGCAAAACCATCCAGAAACCATGCATTCACAGGTGCGGTTTTTTCCATGATGGGAAATACATCATGGGCATCTCCAAGCCACAAGTCGATTGAGAAACGTTGTTCAGGGAAGCTTAAACGGTGGCAGCCTGCAATTGGCATCGGATATTGGGAAATCAGTTGATCTGCCAATGGCTTGAGTTCAGGCCAGACATTTAAAGCGCGAATCAGATCGGGTTTAGAGAGCGGAAATTTCTCCACTGAAATCGCATGCAAATGACTGTGATTGTCCGGACGGGTCTGTTGCCAGAGCTGCCATAACGCCAGAATATTCAGGCCTGTGCCAAAGCCGGTTTCGCCCACACAAAAATATTCAAACGGTTTTAAGTCAGTCAGGCGGGTCGGCAGGTCATTGCCATTTAAAAAAACATGGCGGGTTTCCAGCAAACCATTGTCTTTAGAAAAATAAACATCACCAAACTGTTTAGAGACAGGCACTTCAATGCCATCCACCAAGTGCCAATCGAGATCGGCGGTTTGAATTGCATGCGACAAAACGACTACAACCTTAAATAAGTCCGAAAGGGGAATAGATTACCATTGACGGCGACGCTTGGTATAAACGTAACTGGCAATCAGAAAGCCCAGCAAAACGCCCACGGCCAAAGTGGCAGCACCATACAGGAACATCTGCGCACTGCGTTCGCTTTGTAAAACCTGTACTTGCACGCCAAGATTGTCATTTCTGAGCTGTAGTTCCTGATTTTGTGCTAACGCTTCCAGATTGGCTTTTTCCAGCTGTTGCAGACGCGTCGCCTGATCCTTCACCAAAGCTTTTACTTTGGCGTCTTGCTGAGCTTTATTTCTGGCAAGTTCTTCAGCAGTCAGTGGCTTATTTCCAGTTGCCGGAAGGGCTTGAGATGCTGTTGCAACCACAGGGATAATTGCAGGTTTTGGCGTAGCAGTGGGGGTTGCGACCGCAGCTTGTACAGCAGCAGCGGCGACACTGTTTGGTGTTGTCTGAACTGTGGCAACTTCTACTGCCCATACAGAATGAAAGGTACAACAGAGGCCAATAACACTGGCAAGAACAACACGCATAAACCTTATCCTTGAGGGAATGCTTTGTTAAACGGTTTCACATCAATCTGTGCATATACACCTTCTTTCAGGAAGGGTTCATCCTCTAGCCAGGTATCCAGGTCTTCACGGCTGTCAAAATCGACAATGATGGTACTGCCATAAAAGCCGGCTTGTGGATTACTCGGATCTTTCGGCATCGCGCCTGCAACAATCAGACGGCCTTCATCATTCAGCTTTTGCAAGCGGGCAAGATGTTGTGGACGAATGGCAAGACGTTTCTCCACTGTACCTTCCTGATCGGTACAGCTAACGACAAATAATGGCATGATGATTCTCAATCGTTTGTAGTTGGATTTATTCAGCAGTCTTAAAGTATTTACGCAATACAATAAACTGGATAATGATAAAGGAAAACATCACGATCATGTCACCGAATGCCGTGAATTCGCCCCAATATTTTCCATCCAGCCACAAGTAGGCAAAGAAGGTATGTAAAAATGACATCAGTGCAAACATGGCGACCCAGGCATAGTTCAGTTTGATCCAGCCTTTTTCACTTAAGTTGAAAACCGGGCCAAACAGACGCTGAATCAGTGGCTTTTTATCTTTACTAAACCAAGGCGACAGCAGGAATACGCCCGCAAAGACCAGATTCAGCAATACCGCCTTTAAACGGATATAGAAATCGTCGCTCAGCATCAGAGTGATCCCACCAAAAATCACGGTCATAAACAGTACAATCCATTGCTGCTTATCCAGGCGGAATTTTTGCATGACAAATAACGCACCATAGACCACCAGCATAGCAATAATCAGACCAGTGGTTGCCACAAGAATATTATTATTGTCGACACCCCCCGCAGAACCGATCAATTGCAAAAGTTGATGGTCAGTGTCTTTTGGATCTACAGTTTTATATAAATAAAAGAAAATAATGAGTGGCACAAAGTCTAAAAGTGCTTTCATGTTAGAGTATCTAAATCTGATTAAATAAATGTCATAGTATAGAGATGCACGGCGTAGATTTACATACACATAGCAATATTTCTGATGGAACTTTAACTCCACAGCAATTGGTCGAGGCTGCCGTAGAGAAATCGGTGCATACTTTGGCATTGACAGATCACGACACTATGGATGGCCTGGAACTGGCACAAGAAGCCGCTAAAAATCATGAGATTAAGATCATTTCTGGGGTGGAAATCTCCAGCCAGTGGTCACGTCCAGCCACCAAGAAAAATTATGGCGTGCATATTGTTGCATTGGATATGCAAAATCCTGAGCCTTTACAAAAAGCCCTCAATCAGCAGAAGAAAATCAGGGCGGAACGCTCGAAACAGATCTGTGACTTACTGATTCCTTTAATTGGTCAGGATATTTATGCCGATGTACTGGTCAAAGTCGATAATATCCCTGATCGGGTAACACGGACGCATATTGCCAAAACCTTAGTAGAAAAGGGCATTGTGACTCGCCCGCAACAGGCTTTTGATAAGTACATCAAGGAAGGTAAGAAAGCCTATGTCAAATTTGATGGCTTGAGTCTTGAAGACACGGTTCAGGTGATTCATGAAAGTGGCGGTTTTGCAGTGCTGGCACATCCGACCAAATATGACCTATCTGCAACCAACATTCGTTACCTGATCGAGATCTTTGCCAAGTTTGGTGGCGACGCCGTTGAACTGCCGCCAGCGGTAGATCCAAGTTCTACTCGCCAGATGGTCGATCGGATGATTGCGGAGCATCGTCTGAAAGTTTCGATTGGCAGTGACTTTCATGGCGACCATATGCCATGGATCAGACTCGGGAATGTGCCGAGCCTAAAACCGGGACAAGTCGGGATTTGGGAGAGTTTTGTTGATTGAGTGCTTTACTCGAACTTTGTTCTTGCAGAGCAGAAGTGCCCTTTGCTGATAGAAAAGGGCAAGAGAAGAATAAATTACAGTAGATTATGATCTTTGGCCTGAATCGGTGGTGGGGTTGGTTTGCCCAGCGTGCCTAAGAGTTCAATTTCAATGGTACGTACCATTGAGTCCAGTGGCAAATCATTACTTTGCGTGCCAAAAGGTTCTTCAATTTCTGAACTTAAGGCATCCAGTCCTAAAAAGGTATAAGCTAAAATACCGACCAGTAAGGGCGTAAATAAGCCCAATGTTGAACCCAGACTAAAGGGCAAAATAAAACAGAAAAAATAGACGGTACGATTGAGCAAGACCGAATAGGCAAAAGGCAAAGGCGTCGTCGCAATCCGGTCACAACCAGTCTGGACAATACTTAGTTCCGCCACATGATTATTCATCTGCATATAGATGATATCGGAGATTTCACCTTCTTTGAGCGCCTGCATCAGCTCCCATTGAATCAGGCTTAAGGTATA
This sequence comes from Acinetobacter sp. YH12156, assembly GCF_013418235.1. Classification (NCBI taxonomy): domain Bacteria; kingdom Pseudomonadati; phylum Pseudomonadota; class Gammaproteobacteria; order Moraxellales; family Moraxellaceae; genus Acinetobacter; species Acinetobacter sp. YH12156. The sequence continues at coordinate 52,926 of NZ_VPCL01000016.1, read as the reverse complement.
TTGCGGCGCATTGGCCTGCTGATAGAGTTGAGTCACAGCCTGCTGGCTCATGCCGCTGGTTTCAACCAGTTCAGTTGGATTGGCTGTCTGGTGGCGTAAACGATCGCGGAGTACATTGGCAAAGACAATCACGTGCTGAATCACACGTTCACGGCGACCTTGAGACAGCATCCTGCAATCACGGTCAAAATGACGTGAATTGGCAATCAAAATGCCCCAAAGTTTGCGCGCTTCCCACCAGCGGTCATAACAGGCTGAGTTCTTAAATCCGAGAAAGATCGACAGCACCACTCCAATCAGGGTAAAGCCAACCAGGGGTAATTCTGGAAAATGAAAATAACCAATATGCGACAAGCCACCAATGATGGCTGACATCAGCATCACCACGCCTAAAGGCGGTAAAACTTTAGGTAAAATCGTCCCCCGCCAGGAAAACAGCAGTTTAAAAACAGTCGGCTGGTCACGTACGATCATTTATTGGAATCATCACAATTTTTTTCATGATCTTGTGGAGTTGTGCCTGCTTTGTCAAGTGCTATTCAATACTGCATTTCCGGTTTGATGAGTTGCTGCTCAGCAAAGGAAAAACTTCCCTCCAAAGCGATGATGCAGTGGTCAATCAGATGGATATCCACCAGTTGGCAAGCCTGTTGAATCTGGCGGGTCAATGCCAGGTCAGCCTTGGAGGGAGAGGGCCGACCCAGCGGATGATTATGTGCAATGACAATTGAGGTTGCCTGTTGGCTAATGGCATAACGTAGCAATTGATTAATAGAAATATCACATGCATTGATGGAGCCATAAAACAGTTTTTTAAAGGCAATTTTTCTTAGACTGGCATCCAGACACAGCACGGCAAACACTTCCTGAGTTTCACCGAGCAGTTCAAAACGTAAGTAATCTCTCAGCCGCTCGGAATTGGTAAGTTCCAGTGTATCCTGTTTCAGGTGCTCGGCAATGTAACGCCGTCCGAGTTCCTTGACGGCCATCAGTTGGGTATATTTACTGATGCCCATGCCATGAAACTGGCTGACTTCCTGTAAAGGTGCATCCAGTAACGCAGTCAAATGACCAAAATGCTGAATCAGCAAACGCGCCAGATCAACTGCCGAATGTTGCTGGGAACCGGAACGTAGAAAAATGGCCAGTAGCTCGGCATCGGACAGACTTTCTGCGCCATATTGAATTAAGCGTTCTCGCGGCCGTTCTTGTTCCGGCCAGTTTTTAATAGAAAATTGCATAGTTATTAGACTTATTTATTATGAATTATCAGTTTTCCCGCAAGCCGATCGCTTGGGAATGCGATTATTTAATGCTATTGTGAGCCCCACTGCAACAGCAAGGTAATCTGTTCGTGAGCTTTGATCTAAGTGTAATTCCTCATAAAAATATCATTTTGGCCGTCACTGGCGGTATTGCTGCCTATAAAAGTGCAATTCTGGTCCGCCGTCTGAAAGATGCCGGATTTGATGTGCGGGTCGTCATGACTCACGGTGCGCAGGCTTTTATTACACCTTTAACCTTTCAAGCCTTATCGGGCAATCCCGTACATACTGAATTGCTGGATACTGAAGCAGAAGCCGGCATGGGCCATATCGAGCTGGCACGTTGGGCAGATCTGTTATTGGTAGCACCGGCCAGTTGTGACACCCTGGCAAAGTTTGCCGCAGGTCTGGCCGATGATCTACTCAGCACTTTATATCTGGCGACGAAAGCACCAGTCTGGGTAGCGCCTGCCATGAACCAGCAAATGTGGGCAGCTAAGCCAACACAACGCAACTTGGCCACTTTAATTGAAGATGGTGTGCATGTGATCATGCCGGATGCCGGATCTCAAGCCTGTGGCGATGTGGGTTTAGGCCGTATGCCTGAGCCGGAAGATCTGGCACGACAAGTCACAGAATATTTCCATCAAGCACAGCGTGCGATCGCAGAAAAATTTGGTCAGCTTGCGGGTAAACGTGTCACCATCACCGCCGGTCCAACCCGTGAAGCGATTGATCCGGTACGTTATATTTCCAATCACAGTACCGGTAAAATGGGCTTTGCTCTGGCAGCTGCCTGTTATGCCGCTGGGGCAGATGTGACCCTGATTGCAGGGCCAGTGACTCTGGATACACCAAATGGCGTCAAACGCAAAAATGTCAGTTCTGCCGTAAAAATGCTCAATGAAAGCATGCAGATGCTGGAAGATGGCTGTGATATTTTTATTGCAACTGCTGCGGTGGCGGATTACCGCGTGGCGGAAGTTGCAGAACACAAAATTAAAAAATCTGGCGATGAGCTGAATGTGGCGCTTGTGAAAAATCCGGATATTGTTGCCACCATCGCCCAGCAAGAGAAACGTCCGTTTATGGTCGGTTTTGCGGCGGAAACCCGCAATATTGAAGAATATGCCGCGGGCAAACTGGTCGCGAAAAAACTGGATATGATTGCCTGCAATGATGTTTCACGTGCGGATATCGGATTTGCTTCGGATGAAAATGCCATGACAGTGTTCTTTGCCGAGCATTATCAGCTGGACAAACGTGATCTGGAAAAAGCCTCCAAGCAGGAGATTGCCCAGCAGTTGATCGAAGCCATTCATGATGCCTTGCATCGTGATCCATCCAGTGATGATGATTTTTAAAACGATCTGTATCAAAAAAGCCCTGAATCTATCAGGGTTTTTTTATGGCTGATTTTTTTATCATTAATTCAAAAAAACTATAGAAACCATAAATATTTAGTCTTAATCGAAGCGCTGATTGTTTATTGTTTTTGCAAAAAAGCATAAAATGGGTCACAGAATAAGCAAAGATAAAAATACTGCATATATCAGCTATAAGCAGGAAGTGGAAAGAAAAAAGAGGGGCGCTATGAAAAAAATCATGATGTTATGGATGGTCGCCTGTCTGGCTGGATGCAGTTATTTTGTCTCGATGGATGAACTGGCCAGAAATATTCAAACGCAGATGCAACGTGAATTTAATTCCAATCTAGATTATCAACACTATCGTTTTACCGTAAAAAAAGTCAAAATTGTTCAGCGTCAGGGGAATGAGTTTCAGGCCATTTCTCATCTGAATTATCAGGGTGAGGAATATCCCATTCATGTAAAAGTCTTTAAGGTGGATGGGGGTTATAGCTGGTCGATTGAAGATGATGCCTTTGCTTTTATTGATGAAATTGAAATTGAAAATTATCGTCAGCAACTGGATCGGGAATTACAGCAACTGGCCTCAGCCTTGGATGATCTGGAACCTGTAGATGAACCAAACCAGAATGTCTCCAGATCTCTGATCACACCAGTGGCTGAACCCACATTACAAGATGTTTCTTATCAGGAAGAGCCGATTCCGGTCGGCAATATCACGGCGTATACGCAATAACTCATGCGCAATCGCTATAAAAAAGCACCGATCATCGGTGCTTTTTGTATTTAGGATTCAACCTGTTGATGTTCGCGAACATAATCTTCGGTACGCTGCATGGCTTCCTGAATATTAAACAGCGCAGTTTCTACATCTTTCAAGGTTTTGGCATTCCCACCGCTTAGCGCCTGACGCCATTTTCGTGCGCCTGGCAAATTCTGGAACAGGCCTAAAATATGACGGGTAATAATGGATAAAGGTGCACCTTCTGCCATACGCTGGGCTATGTACGGCATCATTTTTTGCATAATCTCAAAACGGTCTGGTGCATCCAGATTCCATAACTGGCCTAGTTCAGCCAGTAAGTAAGGATTATGATAGGCTTCGCGGCCAATCATCACGCCATCCACATGTTTGAGATGTTCCAGGGTTTCAGCATAAGTTTTAATCCCGCCGTTGATCTCGATCAGCAGATCAGGACGATCCTGTTTTAAACGGTAGACATCTTCATAACGTAGGGGTGGAACGTCGCGGTTTTCTTTAGGTGATAGACCTTTTAATAAGGCAATCCGCGCATGCACGATAAAGTTATTGCAGCCAGTTTTGGCCACGGTATCGACAAAATGTAGCATCTCTTCATAAGAGTGCATATCATCAATCCCGATCCGGTGTTTTACAGTCACTGGAATATCCACCGCATGCTGCATTTCAGCAATACATTCCGCGACTAAATCGGGTTCAGCCATGAGGCAGGCCCCAATTTTATTATTCTGTACCCGGTCACTCGGGCAACCCACATTTAAATTGACTTCGTTATAACCCCAATCCTGTGCCATCTTGGTACAGATCGCGAGATCTTTAGGATTCGAGCCACCAAGTTGTAGCACGATCGGCTGTTCTTCGGTGTTAAAGTCCAAATGCCGTTTGGCATCCCCATAAATGATGGCACCTGTGGTGACCATTTCAGTGTACATAATCACATTTGGGTTAAACAGACGGGCAAAGAAGCGATAGTCTTTGGTGGTCCAATCCATCATCGGGGCAACACTGATTCGTGGTTGAAGTTTATTTTCAATGGTGGTCAGATCAGTCATTCAAAATTATGCCTTAACGAAATGGAAGAAGAAGGGATGAATAAATCACCCAAAGATTATTTTTTTTGCCCAAGCTCGCTAGGCCAACATCGCAAAAAAAGAGGGCGTAATACTAGCATAAAATCAGCAGAACGACCCGGCGAACTTGAGTCAAGCCAGTAAGTCCAGGACATAAAACAAGAAATAAAATTAGAATTCCAAGTCATTCCAGAATGGTATATTTTGATAGTAGAAACACCAATATAAAAAATGATAGAAATAAGGAGAATAATTATGCTGTTATTGGAGGAGATTTATAAAAGCCATAAAGCACAAAATTCAGCACATTTTAACTTAAAAATTCATCGTGGCTTAGGCTGGTTTAAAAAAGCGCTAGACTTGGATCAAGATCTGGATTTTAAATTCATCAGTCTATGGATTGGTTTTCAGGCTATTTATGCAGAAGAGGATGATCGGGTTCAGGGAAGGGATAAGCTGCGTCAATTTCTAGAAATACTTTGCCAAAATGATCTGGACCAGAAGATTAATCATATTGTCTGGGATAAGTACAGTCAGCCAGTCCACTCACTCTTAGTGAACCCCTATATGGAACAAAGTTTTTGGGATTATCGTCACCAGAAAATTAGTCTGGAACGCTGTAATGCTGAACTGGAAACACAGAAAAAAATCATACAGCATGCTTTAAATGAGCGAAATTCTGTAGAAATTTTAGTCGGGGTGTTTCGTCGTTTATATACATTACATCATCAGCTCATGCAGGGCGGAGTTACCTATCATAGTTCCCTGAATCACAAGTCACTCGAGGAAAGCTGCCGGATTCTGGCCGCTTTGCTGCCGGTCTTTATCTGTATTTTATTGGAAAATTCAGTTGCTCTAGATTTAAATAAACCTTTCTATCCAGCGGCTCAAGTCAGCTAAATATAGTTAAGCATCTAGGCTGCTGTCCGGGCGTGATGCCATTGATCCAGTAAGGCGAATAGGGTAGCGCCTAGGGCCAGCCCGAGTCCTGCCATACAGGTCATGCTCCAGCCCCCATGATGCCAGGCATAAACCCCTAAGGCTGAACCACAGGCACCGCCAATAAAGTACAGGGTCATATACAGTGAATTGACCCGTGATTTGGCATCCGGGCGCAGGCGGAAAATCACATTCTGATTACAGCTATGCGTAATCGCCAACCCCAGATTAATCAGTCCATAGCCCAGAATATAGCTCAGCAGCGATACCGCACCAAAATATAGGAACAGCCAGCTCCCAATCAGGATCGAACAGCCAATCCAGCTCAAGGTTTTGATATGGCCCCGATCGGCCCATTTACCAATGAATTGAGTCGACAATGCGCCAAAGACGCCGACCAGTGTCACCAGACCGACCATGACATCAGACAGCTGGAAAGGTTCTTGGGTCAGCAGCAGGGCAATGGTAGAGAACAGCATGCTCATGGCGGCAAAAGCACAAGCACCGGTAAGAGAGCGCAAGACCAATCGTGGTTCATGTTTTAATAAGCTCGCCATAGATTTGAAAATCGCTGCATAGCTGATTCTTAGGCGTGGCAGACTCGGTAATTTTCCTCGCAGATAAAAACTTAAAGCCAGCATGCTGATGCCACTGACGATATAGATCATTTTCCAGTGAAACAGGTCGGACAATAATCCCGCAATACTGGTCGAGAGCAGAATACCGACCAGCAAGCCGCTCATCAGGAAACCCACTACTTCTCCAGTTTTTTCCGGTTTGACTGCCATGGTGGCCAGGGGAATCAGGATCTGTGCCGCCACGGAAAACAGTCCGGCAATGATGGTGCCAACCCACAGCATCGGCAGGTTTATCGCACTGGCACAAATAAATAAACCTGCAGCTGCACCCAGCATGAGAAAGGGAATCAGCTTGGTTTTATTCAGCATATCGCCCAAAGGTACAATAAACAGCAGGCCTAATGCATAAGAGATTTGAGCAAAGGTAACGGTGAGTGCCACTTGTGATTCCGGCACCTGATAATATTGCTGAATCGATGAAATCAGTGGCTGGCAATAATAGTTGGCGCCGGCACATAAACCACAGGCAATCGCCATCAGCCATAATAAGGGCTTGTTTTGACTGATATCGAGGGGCGTGTTCATAGCAGCAACCTTATCTAAGCCGAGGAGAATTTAAAACAAGCAGCGCATTGATGCAGGAATGAAAGGCACTATAAGTGAGAACTTTAGGCTTTAAAAGTAGAAAAATATTACAATGACTCAATGAAAAGATCTTAGAAAACCAGTCAGGAATAATCAGGTTGCCAGATTTTTGATCAATAGCTGGCTTTATTACAATGCATAGGACAAAGAAAGAACGGAAAATCCCCTGAAAATGAAAAAAATTAAATAATGGCTCTCATTTTATGCGCAGATATGGTGCATAAACTTTATTTTAGTCACTTATTCGGTTTATGACATTAATATAATAAATGGTCAGCAAGATTTTTGTTCCTCTTGGTCTGATCATTTTAGAGATAATTGATCCTTAGACCCACAGATCTCGTTGTGTCACATCCATCAATTCAACCCTAGCTCGATGGGTGTTAAATCATAACTAAATTGAATAAAAGGTATTACTTTACAGATCAGATAGCTTATCGGGAATAAGTTCTTTATTTGTCAATAAAGTCAAATTTAGAAAACTTGGAAAGCTAAAGTGCCGCTGTCCTTAGCAGAGAGACCTATTCAGAAACGGGTAGCCTAAAGAACCAAAACAGGAATTTTGGTCAGAAAGATCAATGTAACAAAAGAAATCTCAAGTAGGCGGCTTATCAGCCGAGCGCATTTTCAGGTTTTCATTCAGGTAAATGAATATCGTTTATAAAATAATCAAATATAAATATTTGGCGTATGTAAGCCACGCACCAGTACAGCAACATTTTTATGAATCATCAGTTCAATATATAGGCATTTATTAAATAAATAGTAGGTAGTAATTTCAAACAGTTTGATTAGAATCCAAAAATTCAACAAGAACACATCCTGAGGGGAAGCATCGTTTAAGCGATGTTTACTTAAGAAAAATTAGCTTGAGGAACGCTCATGCAGATCGGAATTCCAGCCGAAACTGTTGTCGGTGAAAATCGCGTCGCTGCGACGCCAGAGACAGTAAAGAAATTGATCAGCGCAGGACATAGCGTGATTATCGAACGTAGTGCAGGGCTTAAAGCTGCCTATATCGATAGTGCCTATGAACAAGTTGGTGCCAAAATTACGGATGATGCCTACATCGGCAGTCAATTGATTTTAAAAGTTCGTGCACCGAAAGGTGAGGAAATTCAAAAACTCAATCCGAACACCGCCATCGTAGCGATGTTTGATCCTTACCGTAATACTGAGCTTGACCAATTTGCGGCACAGAACGTGTCTGCATTTGCATTGGAACTTTTGCCACGGACCTTGTCTCGTGCGCAGAATATGGATGTCTTGTCTTCTCAAGCCAACCTTGCAGGATACAAGTCAGTCCTTCTAGCTGCGGCTGAATACCAGCGCATGTTCCCGATGCTAATGACGGCTGCGGGTACAGTCAAACCGGCCCGTGTGGTGATCATGGGAGTCGGTGTCGCGGGTCTGCAAGCGATTGCCACTGCAAAACGCTTAGGCGCTATTGTGGAAGCTACAGACTTGCGTCCAACAGCAAAAGACCAAGTGGAGTCATTGGGCGGTAAATGGCTGGACGTGCCGATGTCTGCCGAAGAGCAGCAAAAAGCGGCGGATGCGGCCAAGAATGGTTATGGCTGGATGCCGGGTGAGGAATACATCCGCGATCAGGCTGCCATTGTGGATAAAGCCGTATCAAATGCTGACATTGTGATTACCACAGCGCTTTTACCCGGCCGTGATGCACCGCGTTTAATCCGTGCTGAAACAGTGGCGAAAATGAAACCGGGTTCAGTCATTTTAGATATGGCAGTGGAATCGGGCGGTAACGTTGAAGGTTCGAAATGCGGTGAAACTGTGCATACCGGCAATGGTGTCAAAATTCTCGGTATTCCCAATATTCCTTCGACAGTCTCGACTGAAGCATCGGCTTTATATGCACGTAACGTGTTTAATTTTGTCGAAACGCTGTTTGATGCCGATAAGAATTTTGTCCTGAATCCAGAAGAAGAAATTCAAAAAGCCCTACTTGTCACTCATGCCGGCCAAGTGCTGCTGAAACGTGGTTAAGGAGAAGACTCATGGTTGAAACAATTACGATTTTTGTCCTTGCCATTTTCGTAGGTTACTACGTGGTGTGGGGGGTAACACCAGCATTGCATACGCCGTTGATGGCGGTCACCAATGCCTTGTCATCGATCATTATTGTCGGTGCAATGATCCAGACTGTTGGTCTGCCGGTGATCGGTGTTGAAGGCAGCGTGGATTTCCAGACCATTAACGTGGTGAGCGTACTTGGCGCGATTGCGGTGTTCCTGGCGAGCATTAACATTTTCGGTGGCTTTGCCGTGACTGCACGTATGCTGGAAATGTTTAAACCTAAGCAAAAGAAAAAAGAGGGTTAATCCATGGAAATGATTCGAGAATATGCGGATTGGTTCTACCTGATTGGTGCCGTTCTTTTTATCCTGACGCTACGTGGTTTATCAGGTCCTAAAACTGCGATTGCCGGTAACCGTTACGGAATGATCGCGATGGCCATTGCGGTCGTGACTACCTTCTTTGTGGCTGAGAATCCGGTAGTCTGGATGATTATTGGTGCAATGGTGCTGGGTGCAATCGTGGGTATTGCCCGTGCACGCACAGTTCCAATGACCCAGATGCCTGAAACTGTGGCGCTGATGCACTCATTGGTGGGTCTGGCTGCGGTCTTGATCGCCGTTGCTGCCATTATTCACAACAACAAACTGATTGAACTTGGTCCAGACCTGTTGGCTGCCAATGGTATCAATTTCCATGAAATGAGCCGTGTTCATTTATTTGAACTGTTTGTGGGCTGTTTCGTGGGTGCGATTACCTTTACTGCATCAGTCTTTGCTTACGGCAAACTGGCTGCGAAGAAATGGGCAAAAACCATTTCAGGTGCATGGGTGAAACCGGTTCAGGCGATCATCTTTATTGCAATGTTAGGTTTTGGTATTCACTTCTTCCTGACTGGTAATATGACATCGTTCTGGGCAATGACAGCACTTGCACTGGTCTTTGGCTGGGTATGGATTGCACCTGTCGGCGGTGGTGATATGCCGGTGGTGGTCTCGCTACTCAACTCATTCTCTGGTTGGGCTGCAGCCGGGATTGGTTTCACGCTTGAAAACAACATGCTGATTGTGGCAGGTTCACTGGTCGGTTCTTCAGGTGCGATTCTGTCTTATATCATGTGTAAAGCCATGAACCGTTCAATCATCAACGTTCTGTTTGGTGGCGCAATGGGCGGTACAGCGGTTGCAGCAGCTGATGCAGGCGATAAAGCGCCACGTAACCACCGTTCTGGTTCAGCAGATGATGCGGGCTTCCTCATGTCAAATGCGGACAGCGTGGTGATTGTACCGGGTTATGGTATGGCGCAAGGTCGTGCACAGAATGCGGTCAAAGAACTTGCGAACATCTTAAAAGAGCAGGGCGTAACCGTACGTTTTGCAATTCATCCGGTGGCAGGTCGTATGCCAGGTCATATGAACGTATTGCTGGCTGAAGCTGATGTGCCGTATGAAGATATTTTAGAGATGGATGAGATCAACTCTGACTTCCCGGCAACGGATGTGGTGCTGGTGATTGGTGCAAACGACGTTGTCAACCCGGCAGCCAAAGATGATCCAACATCGCCGATTTATGGTATGCCAATTCTGGAAGCCCATAAGGCACGTACGATTATGGTGATCAAGCGTTCTATGGCAACCGGTTATGCGGGTCTCGACAATGACTTGTTCTATAATGACAAGACCATGATGATCTTTGGTGATGCCAAGAAAGTGGTGGAAGATATGACTAAAGCCATTAATGGTACGGGTCACTAATCATCTAAATCATTAGAATCCTCCTAAGTCCCCCTTTTAATAAAGGGGGATTTTTTATTTTATATCTTGGGAAAAGGATGATTAAGTGATCATCGAACGTCTATGTTGATGATGAATTGATCCTAAAATACCCATCAACTCGGTGCATAAGACAAGATGAAAATTAAAGAAAAATAGCTGTAGCTTGAGTTGTATTAACGCTTATAAAGTCCGATGAACAGGCAATAAAAAAGCGACCTACACAGGTCGCTTTTTTGAATATTTGATTTTACGCTACAGAGTTTGTATCTGCAGGATTGCGCCATAAGCTTTCTAGATCATAGAATTTACGCGCTGTTGGAAGCATACAATGAACCACTACATAACCGAGGTCGATGAGGATCCATTCAGCATCACGTTCGCCTTCAATACCAAGCGGACGGAAGCCAGCTTTACGTGCTTCTTCAGCAACGTTATTGGCCAGTGATTTGATATGACGTGTCGATGTGCCGCTTGCAATGACCATAGCATCAGCCATATTACTGATACCGCTGACATCAAGCTCAACAATTTCTTTTGCTTTTACATCTTCAAGTGCAGCATGTACGACTTTTAAGCAGTCCTGTACAGCTTGAGAATTTGAATTCATAGTAAGATCGTGAGAATTAGAAGCGCTGGGCGATGGTTCTAAATTCATGGGGTGTGTAATTTCCTAACAATTATGCATGGTCTAATATAGCGGTTTTAGTGCTGAATTTCAAATGAAGCCGCAGTCCACTCAGTCATGCTCCGGAAAGAATTCGGCTTTCCAGACAAAGGAGTCATTGGAATGCTGCATCGGCTTATATTCGGCAGCGACATAAGCTTGATATTGACTATGTTTTAACCACTGAAATATATCATGATATTGAATAGACGCCGTATTGGGTTGATGTCGTCCCGGACAATCCGCAAACTGGATATGACCAATCAGGTGAATATTTTCTTTTAAATTTTCCAGTACATCTTCGCCCATCATCGCCATGTGATAGCAGTCATACTGCATTTTTAAGGCCGGATGATTGACTGCTTCCAGCATTTCCTGAGCTTGTGCAACATTTTGAATCAAAAAACGTGGCATATCGGTGCCATTGACCATTTCAAAGACCGGTTCAATTTGATGCTCGAGCAGCATTGAACAGGCCATTTTCAGATTACTTGCCAGCGTATTCAGGCAGGGCAACAGGTCACAATCCAGAGGCTGTTTGCCTGCCAGAATATTGACCCGAGGTACATTTAAGGCCGTGGCATACTGGATGGCTTGTTCAACAGCATGACGGAACTCGATTTCCCGCCCCGGGATACCGGCCAGGCCATGGCCGCCCTGCATTAAATCACCGGCAGGCACATTAATCAGGCATAAGTTCAGTTGATGGATGCTGAGCTGATTTTGAATCTGGCCAATCGTCAATTCATAAGGAAACTGGATTTCGACATGATTAAAGCCCTGTGCTCGAGCCAGTGCGAAGCGTTCGATGAGTGGCACTTCGGTAAAAATCATCGACAGGTTAACGGCGAGTTTAATCATGTATTTTCCTTATACATTCAGGGTATTACAAAAGTAAAAATTATGCGTGCTTGAGCTGTTGAATCACAGTGGCCAGATCGGCCTCGGCAAAGCCCTGGGCCTGATGGATTTGCAGCTGTGATAAGGCCTGAGTCGCGACCGGAACATTCAGGTCAAAGCTTTGGGCCAGTTGCACGGCATTGTTCAGATCTTTAGATAAGGTCTGCACTTTCCATTGCACCGGTTCGAAAGTTTGTGTGGCCATACGTGGCGCCAGAATCTGGAAAGGTTTGGAATCGGCAAAACCACCCGCCAAGGCAGGTGCCAGTAGGCGTGTATCTACACCTGCAAGGCCCGCCAATGCCACTGCTTCCGCGATCAGGGTACTATTGGCTGCGACAATGAGCTGATTACAAATTTTGGTCGCCTGACCAGTACCGGTGTCGCCCATACGGGTAACGCGCTGTGAAAGTGCTGCATAAATTGGGTCAAGATGTTCAATCATTGTGGCATCACCACCGGCAAAAATCACCAGACTGCCTTGTTCAGCACCTGCGGTACCGCCTGAAACTGGGGAGTCAATCCAGTTCACCTGTCTGGTCTGTGCTTGTGCTGCAAGCGCGTGGGTTTGCTGCACCGAAAGGCTGGAAAAATCCACAATGATTTGATCGGCAACCAAATACGGCACGATCTGCTCAAAGACCGATTGCACCGCCTGATCATCTGCCAAGCAAGTCAAAATCACTGGATAATCCGCAATCTGATTCAAAGACAGCGCAGTTGCACCCAAGTCGATTAAGGGATGGCAAGCCACCGAGGTACGGTTCCATACCGCGACCTGAAAACCTGCCTGTAGTAGACGGGTCGCCATCCGGCGTCCCATCAGGCCCATACCCAAAAAGGCAATCTTAGTATCGCGATTTAACTGCATGCTTTTTCTTATTCCTTGCTTGGACTCTAACTCGATTTAGTTATATTGGCGTGGCACGAACTGGACTTCCGGATTCTTGTCCTTTTTGCGAGCCAGCTGACTGTTTTTACCTAGCAATAATTTGAGCTGCCAGATTTTTTCCATACGTAAAGATTTATTTGGGCGATGCTGCATGGCATCCAGTACAAACTTAGAGGCCATCAGGGCATCCGGAGAGCGTTGCAGCATTTCCTCAGCCAATGCTTGTGCGCGTGCCAGTGGTTCTTGATCCACATGGGTAACCAGACCAATCTCTTTGGCATAGGCACCGTCAAAAATCCGGGCAGTCAAGGTCAGCTCTTTGGCCAGATCAATCCCAATCAGGCCTTTCAGCGAACGGCTGAGTCCCATATCTGGTACCAGTCCCCAACGGGTTTCCATAATCGACATTTTGGTATCAGGATGTGCAATACGGATATCTGCGGCCAGAGCAAGCTGCATACCAGCGCCAAAACAGAAGCCCTGCATCGCAGCGATCACCGGCACCGGTAATTCCTGCCAGACCAGAAAGGCTTTCTGGAACAGGCTCTGACCCGGACGGATTAACTCCCAGGCCGCATAGGCACGATTTTTAGGATTATTTAAATCGGCCAGATCAATGCCGGCACTAAACACCTGCGCTTCACCGGTTAAAATGACGCAACGGATACTTTTATCTTTTTTGATTTTCTGCGCAGTCGCAACCAGTTCACGCAGCAGGGCAAAGCTCATGGCATTGCGTTTATCCGGGCGATTCAGTGTAACTGTGGCAATGCCGTTATTTTTTTCCAAGCGCACGAGTGACATGGCATTCTTCCTTATTTTTTCTGAGCCGAGCATAGCATGCGGCCTATGAGCTTGCATGACAGCTCAGTCATACTTTCTAAGTCACGGACTGAGCAGCTTCAAGTTTTAATTCAAATGTTGTTTCAGAATTTGCTGGGCGGCCTGTTCAACTTGTTCGACCACGGCTTTAAGTTCATCAAAATGTTTCAGCACGTCTTGAACAAAGTTTTCGTCGGCCTTGCGACGTTCTTTGCGCAGGGTTGAAACGAACTGTTCAAATCTGCCCGTGACTTTCTGTAAAGTTGGTGCGCCGACATAGCGGGTTGCACCATATAAACGATGCAAGACATGTTCCAGTTGCGGGAAATCTTCCAGCTCAATTAACTGCTGCATTTCAGTGAGTTCATCGGCAAAACTGTCGACCAGCATGCGCAACAGGTCTACTGCCAGATCTTCCTTATTGGCTGCCAGTTGCAGGCTTTGCTGCCAGTCCAGAATATTCGGATCCAGTGCATCAATCACATGGGCGCGTTCCAGCACTGGAAGCCGTTTAAAATGTTCGGTGGTCCAGTGGGTCAGAATCTGCACAATCTGCTCGATCTGGATCGGCTTGGTGACATAATCATCCATGCCATTTTGCAGCAGCTTATGTTTTTCATCTGACAGCGCATGTGCAGTCAGGGCAATAATCGGCAGTCGGTTATGGTTTTCAAAGGTCGATTCCAGTGAGCGAATCGCACGTGTGGTATCAATTCCCGACATCACCGGCATCTGAATATCCATAAAGACCAGATCAAAAGCCGGCTGTTTCTGCTCATAACGGCGCTGGATGATATCAATCGCTTCCTGTCCGCTCAGGGCTTTGCTGGTGGTGACATTCAGTTCAGCGAGTAATGCTTCCAGAACAATCAGGTTGGGCAAATGGTCATCGACGGCCAGAATATGCAGACCCTGACCATTAAAGTCTTCATGCTGTTCCTGATCGAAGACCGGTTGATTGCCCAGCAGCTGAATCAAGGCACTGCGGCTGAGTGGCTGATGCAGAGCACGGGCACGATGGTCGTTCAGCATGCTTGGATCGAGTTGCATCTGATAACCATATACGGCCAAATGACCCTGATAACGCGAGCGGATCTCGCGTAACAGGACTTCGCTGTCGCCACTATGATCGACGATGAGCCAGGTGTTTTCAGAATTCTGTAGATGATTCAGGCGGCTAAACAGATCCAGAATCGATGCGCATTCAATATGCTTGACCTGATAATTTTCCAGATAATGACGCAAGACGTTCGCGGTTGCCGGATGGGCCAGATAAGACACCACCGTCAATTCATTGAAATCTGGATGTTCAATTACAGTATCTTCATCGACCAGGAATTGTGCAGTAAACCAGAAAGTTGAGCCTTTTTCGGTTGGGGCACGTTCCTGATTATCTTCAAAACCAATCTGGCCATGCATCAGGCTGACCAGCTGTTTAGAAATGGCCAGCCCCAGCCCTGTACCGCCAAACTGACGGGTGACCGAAGTATCGCCCTGTGAGAAAGACTCGAATAATTTTTTACGATCGGTACCACTCAGGCCAATGCCGCTGTCCTGTACACTAAAATGCAAGACACATCGATCGATCCCCTCATGTTCCATACGTGCCCGCACGATGATTTCGCCATCCGGCGTGAATTTGATCGCATTGGAAATCAGGTTGGTCAGAATCTGCTTAAAGCGTAGCGCATCGCCAATCACATGTTTCGGTACGCTATCTGCGTAGTAGAAGGCCATATCAATATGTTTTTGTGCCGCCAGGGGTGAGAGCATGTCCATCACATCAAAAATGGCTTCTTCCAGATCGAAAGCTGCGGTTTCCAGTTCCAGTTTGCCGGCATCAATTTTGGAAAAATCCAGCACATCATTAATCAGCGCCAGTAAATGCGCCGAAGATTTACGAATGGTCTGCAAATATAAGCTTTGCTCATTGCTGAGATTGCCCTGACGCAAGAGCAGATGAATAAAGCCATCAATACTGTTGAGTGGGGTACGCAGTTCATGGGAAATATTGGCCAGAAACACCGACTTGGCCTGGTTGGCTGAAATCGCCTGGTCACGTGCCTGACGGTAAGTAATATTCTGGACTTCCAACGTGTCCAGAGTACGGCGTAAATCATCTTCGGTCTGTTCGGTATGTTCGCGCAGTTCCAGAAAGCTGAAATGCAGACGTTTCACCACATTGGCAATATCCCGTTGTAGTAAACGCAGTTCTCCAGTGCTGTTAATCACCATATGCTGACCCAGGGTGTCGGCATTCAGGCGTTGCAGCTGCATGCGAATTTCATACATCGGTGCAATCCAGCGCCGTGAGTAGAAATTCAGACAGAGTAATAACAGCAATAAGGTCAACAGACCGGTCGCAATCAACACGATCAAGACCCGGTAACGGGCAATTTCCAGCGGCTGATTATCCAGTTCAATTGCCAGCCAGCCTTTAGAAAAACTGTTTTCATTCACTTTAATGGCATAAATATGATTGTCTTTATGCAGAATCGGGCCAATAAAGTTACCGCTTTTATCAAAATCGGGCCAAGCGGCCTGTTCCTGAAAGCCGATACCTAAACGATTCTTGCCACTGTCATCCAGAATGGCTGCCCGAACCAGATGTTTTTCATTGAGCATATTCTGCATGGCATTGTGGGCCTGATCATATTGCCAGGGATACAGGCTTAAAATATCCAGTGCATACTCAGACGTGCCTTGAAAACGCGTCATAATGGCAATTGCCATCTGCTTTTGCTGGGCACGTGCGGCATTCGAGGTTTCAGTCAACACCAGCATCGCGCCAACACAGGCCAAAATAGTAATCGGCACAAAAATCAGCGCAATCAACTGTCCATAGGCGTGATTTAAGTGTAGGCGTTTAAACAGCTTTTTATTGATCGTTGACATGATTTAAGCAGTATTTTCTTTATGTCTGGCATATTAGCATGCTTTAAATCGACAGTTAAAATTTAAGCATTATTTTTATAAGGGTTCAGATCAACCTTTAAAAATACAAGAGATTTCAGTTAAATGATTGCTGAAATACAGTGAAAAGCGGGCGATGAAGACTTCAGTCGTCTGAAAGTCCGGGGCTGAAAATAACGCTTTTATATTCACAGCTGAGCTGCTTGATCTTGCTAAATCACAGGGAAATGAAGTTTATAGCAGGATACTGAGTCTGTTTTAGAGAGTTTCCTGAAAAAGCAGTGCTAAATGGATGCAGGGAAAAGCATTTTTTCATACAATAGCCGCACCTCGATATAGGTGCACACAATGAGTAATACCACCCCCGATTTTCAAGCAGATGAATTTTTGTTAGACCACTATGTCGGCAAAACGCCACTGGTGCGTTTACAGCGTCTGGTAAGTCACACTCAAGCTACAGTACTCGCGAAACTCGAAGGCAATAATCCGGCAGGATCGGTCAAAGACCGTCCGGCCTATAATATGATCATGCAGGCCGAGAAGCGTGGACAGATCAAGCCGGGTGATACCCTGATTGAAGCAACGAGCGGAAATACGGGGATTGCATTGGCGATGGTCGCAGCGATGCGTGGCTATAAAATGAAGCTGATCATGCCGAACAATATGAGTCAGGAACGTAAGGATGCGATGCGTGCTTATGGTGCCGAGCTGATTGAAGTTACCAAAGAACAAGGCATGGAAGGTGCACGTGATCTGGCCGCTCAAATGCAAAATGATGGCGTGGGTCTGGTACTGAATCAGTTTGGCAATCCGGATAATGTCGAAGCACATTATCTGACTACAGGTCCTGAAATCTGGCAGCAAACCGGTGGCAAGATTACCCACTTTGTCAGTTCTATGGGTACAACCGGCACTATTATGGGTGTCTCGAAATATCTGAAGGAAATGAATCCGGAGATTCAGATCGTGGGTTTACAGCCATCTGATGGTTCAAGCATTGCCGGAATCCGTCGCTGGCCGGAAGAATATCTGCCGACCATTTTTGATCGCAGTCGCGTGGATCGTATTATCGATATTCCACAAATTGAAGCTGAAAAAACCATGCGTAAGCTGGCGCAGAAAGAAGGCATCAGTGCTGGTACTTCATCTGGTGGTGCAGTGTGGGCTTCCATAAAGCTGGCGGAAGAACATCCGGATGCCGTCATTGTGTGTATTATTTGTGACCGTGGTGACCGTTACTTGTCTACAGGGTTATTCTCTGTGCAAGATTCTGAATAATTATTTGAGCACTGTGTTATGCGCCTGCCTGTTTTAACTTTCGATATTGAAACCCAAACCGATCTCAAATCAGGCGCGCATTTATTTGGTCTGGACTTGCCTGAAGCAGATCTGGATCAGGCCCTGACCAAACTGCGCCGTCAGGATTCAGGCTCTGATTTTCAGCGTCCGCCCTTGCATGAAATTGTCTGTATTTCCGGTTTATGGATCGATGAGCAGGGCATGAAGCTGTTTTCTTTTAGCCGGGAACAGCATTCTGAAGCGGAAATTTTAAGAAAATTCTTATCGATTTTTGATAAGCGTCATCCGACGCTGGTCAGCTGGAATGGTTCACAGTTTGATTTACCGGTGATTTTATACCGTGCCATGTATCATGGACTCTCTGCACCGAGTCTATTCGATCAGGGCGAAATTGACACGCAAAAGCGTTATAATAACTACCAGAATCGTTACCATCATCGTCATGTCGACTTAATGGATGTGATGGCCATGTTCCATGCGCGTCATTTCCAGAAGCTGGACGATGTTGCACATTTGCTGGGTTATCCGGGTAAACGCGGTGACGGGGCCTATCGGGTTCCTGAATATGTCCGCAATCAGCAATGGACCGAACTGACCTCTTATTGTGAAGGCGATGTGCTGAATACCTGGCTGGTCTATATCCGCTGGCTGTTGTTAAAAGGACAGCTATTATTGCCGGATTATCAGCATTTGCTGCACAGTACGATTCAATATTTGCATACCCAACCGCAGCATGCGGACTTTTTATCGGTTTGGCGTGAAACGTCACAAAGAACTGACTTTACCCGTTTTGATTTTCCAACTCCCACATCCTAGGTTTTCATGAAGCATCGAGCACACACACGTCCTACCCAGCAACCCGAGTACATTTTTCAGGTTGAGTCACTTTCGCATGAGGGACGTGGCATCGCTCATTATGGTTCACACCCGGATCATCCACCGCATAAACACGGCAAGAAAGTCTTTATCCGTTATGCCTTGCCCGGTGAAACCGTGCGTGCTCGCATTACCCGTGAAGTTAAAAAACTGGAAGAAGCTGACAGTCTTGAATTACTCAGCGAAGCTTCCGAAATTCGCGTCAAGCCGATCTGTGCACATTTTGGGGTCTGTGGCGGCTGTAATATGCAGCATATCGCAGCCGATGCACAGATTGAACTAAAACAGAATGTGCTGAAATCGCATTTACAGCATTTTGCTGGCATCCAGCCTGTGCAGTGGCTTGCACCGCTACGTTCCGAGCGTGAAGATTATCGCCGTAAAGCCCGGATCGGAGTGCGTTATCTGCCGGCTAAAGACACATTGGTGGTGGGTTTTCGTGAGAATCAAAGCAATAAATTAACCTCGATTGATCGCTGCATGATTCTGGATCGTGAATTTGGATCGCTTACAAGCCTTAAACAATTGCTGCAAAGTCTCAATGGCAAGGCTGACATTGGTCATATAGAATTGGCCATGGGGGATCAGGATATTGCCTTACTGGTGCGTGAAACTGCAAAATTATCAGTGGCTGATGTCAACCAATTGCGCGAATTTACGTTACAGAAAGGCTGGCAACTGTATGTGCAGCCTGCCGGCAAAGATACACTCTCGCGAATTGATGCTCCAGATGCCGCGGCGCGCTTGCACTATAGTCTTGATGACTTTGATGTGAAATTCGGTTTTAATCCTGTGGACTTCACTCAGGTGAATTCGACTATCAATCCGCAAATGGTAGCGCTGGCATGTAATTTGCTACAGCTGCAACAGGGTGAGCGGGTTCTGGATCTATTTTGTGGATTAGGAAATTTTTCTCTAGCACTGGCACGCTGTGTAGGCACATCCGGTCAGGTGATTGCGGTGGAAGGGAGTGAAGAAATGGTGCAACGCGGTGCGGAAAATGCCAAAAATAATGGTATTGCCCAAGTTGCTTTTTATTCACAAGATTTAACCAAAGATTTCTCGCACCAGACTTGGGCAAATCAAGGTTTTGATGCATTATTGATTGACCCGCCACGTGCTGGCGCAGAAGAAGTCATGCATTATCTTCCTCAGTTTGGCGCAAAAAGAATCGTTTATGTGTCATGTAATCCTGCGACACTCGCAAGAGATGCAGGGCTCTTGGTACAACAGGGTTATCGCCTCACTCAAGCCGGAGTGATGGATATGTTCACGCATACTGGGCATGTTGAATCGATTGCATTGTTCGAAAAAGAAAATTAAATGAACGATTGAAGAAATGATGTATTTACAAGTAGGAGAAGGGTATGGTCACAGTACGTGAGCAACTCCCTGGACGACTCAATGAGTTGTCACAGGAGACGACTGTAGAACATGCCGAACAAGCACACCACGATCTGACTGAGTGGTTGGATCGGGTTCGTGGCATATTAGATGGGGCACCTTTACAGCAGCTCGAAGAAGTCGCCCACTTAACATTAGAAAGAGAGCTGCAAAGTACGGTTCAGCATCGTTCCAATACCTTTTATACCGGTATTGAGATGGCAGATATTTTGGCACATCTGCATGTCGATGAAGATACCCTGTCTGCGGCCATGCTCTATCGTTCGGTGCGTGAAGGCGTCATGCCACTGACTGAAGTGTTAGAAAAATTTGGTGAGCAAGTGTATAGCCTGGTCAAGGGCACGCTGGCCATGGGTAAACTGTCTGAACTGATCGAAAAAAATAAACGTCTGGAAGACCATTTCGATAATAATCAGCGTGAACATCTGTCCGGCATTTATAAAATGCTGATTTCAGTGACTGAAGATGTGCGTGTGGTTCTGGTGAAGTTGGCAGAGCGTACCTATGCCTTGCGTGAGCTGACCAATTCCTCGCGTGAACGTCAGGAGCGGGTTGCCCGAGAAATTCTGACGATCTACTCACCACTGGCGCACCGTTTAGGCATCGCCCAGTTAAAGTGGGAACTGGAAGACTTGGCCTTCCGTTATCTTGCGCCAGAACGTTATAAAGAAATTGCTTCTTTACTGAATGAAAAACGTTTAGAGCGAGAGCAATATATTCAATTCGTGATTGATAAATTACGCAATGAATTGTCTGAATATGGCATCGAAGCTGAAATTAACGGACGCGTAAAACACATTTATTCGATTTATCGAAAAATGAAAAGCAAGAGCCTGAGTTTTGACCAGCTCTATGATATTCGTGCCTTAAGGGTATTGGTCAAGAGCGTACCGGAGTGTTACCACAGTTTAGGGATTGTACATCAGATCTGGCGACATATTCCGCATCAGTTTGATGACTATATTACCAATCCAAAAGCCAATGGCTATCGTTCCCTGCATACGGCTGTAATTGCCGAGAACAAATCACTTGAAGTGCAGATTCGTACTTACAGCATGCATGAAGAAGCAGAGCTGGGGGTGTGTTCGCACTTTAATTATAAAGAAGGCTCGAAAACCACCGATCATTCTTTTAACCATCGTTTGCATTCCTTACGCGCAGTTCTCGAGCATTATCAGGAACGCAATGAGTCCAGTGCACATAAAGAAGCAGAAGATGAAATCGAAAACTTCGAACATATTCAAGACTTCGAAGGCTTCGAAAAAATTTATGTGTTTAGTCGTGATGGTGATATCAAAGAGTTGCCGCGTGATTCAACTGTGCTCGACTTTGCTTATCATGTGCATACCGAAGTTGGTAACAAATGCTATGCGGCGCGTGTCAATCAGCGCTATGTGCCACTGACCTATACCTTGAAAACCGGGGAACAGGTCGAGATTCTGACCAAAAAAGACCGTGAGCCGAATCGGGACTGGCTGGTTAACTCTCTGGGTTATATCAAGACTGCACGTGCGCGAGACAAGTTGCGCCACTGGTTCCGTCAACAGGACCGCAGTAAAAACCTGGAAGTCGGCCGTGAAGTGCTGAATAAAGAATTGTCACGTCTGGCGATTCATCCAAAATCAATCGATTTGAGTGATTATTGCAATCATTTTAATGTCAAAACCGGTGATGACATTCTGGTGAATCTGGTCAATGGTGATATCAGCCTGCATGCCTTGATTAATCAGGTGAATCGTCATATGCATCTGGATCAGGATGAACCTGAGCTGGTGCTGAAGCCAGCGCTGAATCCGCGTGCCAGTCATACGCTGTCAGCGCACGGTATTCTGATTGACGGGCTGGATAACGTAGAGCTGCATGTCGCGCAATGTTGCCAACCGGTGCATGGTGAGTCGATCGCTGGCTATATCACCCTGAATCGTGGGGTAAGCATTCATAAGGTGGCTTGTCCGGACTATGTGCGCATGATCACCCAAGAGCCTGAACGTGCGGTAGAAGCCGACTGGGAAATGCAGCCAACACGTGGCCAGAGCGTACAGATTGTGGTGGAAGCCTATGATCGACGTGGTCTGCTCAAAGATCTGACGCAAGTGATTTTTTCCGACCAGATCAATATCCGTCAGGTCAATACTATTTCGGAAGCGGACGGTATTGCCAATATGAAGCTATTGATTGAAGTTAAAGGTCTGGCGCAACTTTCCAAACTGCTGGCGCGTCTTGAACAGCAGCCGGGCATTATCAGCGCCCGCCGTCTGGTACAGGGCACTTAATTCTTTATTTCTAAGCTGAAGAAAGCCTGCAATTCAATTGTGGGCTTTTTTATTGTAAGGTATTTGAACAAAATGGATAAAAACAGATCAACAGACCGATATGAGTGCGCCAGAAATATTTGAACGAAGACGACATCATCTGACAAAAGTGATTGATCAGCTGATTGACACCCAGCAATTTAAAACCGGCAAAGAGATCTGCGAGCATTTTGGCTTGTCTGCTGCTTATATCGCGCAGTTACTGAATAGCAAACGCCAGATCGGAGAGAAGGTGGCAAGGGAACTGGAACAGCAACTTGGCTTAGCTCATTTAATTCTGGATCAGACGGTCGAACCGAAGATTGAACTTGCTACAGCTATAGAACAGGTCGCTTTATTTCAGATGCAGGTGGTACAGCAGCAGGCCTTTAAACTCAATCCCATAGATTCTATGGTTTCGTTCAATCAAGATATTTTTCATCTGCAAGCACAGCATTATGCGATTCAGGTGGCAGAGCACTATTATTTTCCCATTCTGAAACCGGACTGGTGGCTGGTTTGTGATAAAGAGTTGCCAGTTTTTGGGATGTGCTGTGTGTATCTGGTCAACGGCTTGCAGCTCATTTTAGAAGAGTTGGGCGAAGCTCAGGATGTTTATGAATTTCGAAGTCTGGATGAAAATCGGAAAGTCATTTTCCAAAAAACAGATATTGAAAAAATCCATCCAGTGATTGCGATTCTGCCGGCTACTTCAACATTCAAACAGCAGAAATAATTCAGCCCATCCTAGGACGGGCTGAACGATGAAAATGAAATATCAGATTAGGGAATCTGGTTTTCGTCTTCAAATTCTGGCTTGACTTGTACGATAAAGTCCTGACGGTTTAAACCACGCCAAAGTGCAAATCCAGTCCCGATATAGATTGAAGAGTAGGTACCGACAAAAACGCCGACAAACATCGCAATCGAGAACCATTTCAGGCCATCACCACCCATGAGCATCATTGCAACAACAACCAGCAATAGCGTCATAGAGGTATGAATGGTACGGCGTAAGGTTTCGGTCAGGGCAATGTTAATCACTTCAAGCGGTTCTGCACCCCGAATCTTACGGAAGTTCTCACGGATACGGTCAGAGACCACGATATTATCGTTCAGTGAGAAACCAATGATCGCAAGGAGTGCCGCAAGTACCGTCAGGTCAAATGGCCACTGCGTCATGGCAAAAATCCCGAGGGTCACCACGATGTCATGGAATAGCGACAGTACTGCACCGATCGCCAGTTTGAGCTCAAAGCGGATGGTGACATAGACCAGCATCAGCAAGAGTGCCAGTGCCACCGCGCCACCAGAGCGGACATACAGCTCATTACCCACCTGTCCGCCGACTACATCAAGCTTCGGTACCTCTGCCGCATTATTTGGCAGCTGAACCGCTGCTGTGACCGCTTTGGTCAGGTCTTCAGCTTCAATGTCTTCCTGAACGGGCATACGTACCATCAGGTCGCGTTCTGAACCTAAAGTCTGCACCACGGCATCGTTGAAGCCAGCCTGGCTCAGTGCCTTGGAAACATCCTCCGGTTTGACCGGATTGGTATAGTTCAGCTCGGCTGCCACACCACCGGTAAAGTCCAGACCCAGGTTCAGACCTTTAGTGGCAATAAAGAACAGACTCGCAACCGTTAAGAAGATAGACAACAATGCCGCAGGCAAAGCAATCTTCATAAACGGAATGACGCGTTCGTCTTCAGGGCGACCATACTGTTTCTGATTCAGTTGAGTATTTTCAGTCATCATCGATCTCCTTAAATGCTCAACTTTTTCAAGTTACGTTTTTTGCCATAAATGATCTGTACCACGGCACGGGTTACTGTAATGGCAGTAAACATCGAGCAGACGATACCAATCATCAGGGTCACGGCAAAGCCTTTGATCGGACCTGTACCAATCGCGAACAGAATGAATGCAACCAGGAAGGTGGTGAGGTTCGAGTCAAAAATGGTGTTATAGGCCCGATCATAACCCGCCACGATCGCCTGTTTCGGCGAGGCACCCCATTTCATCTCTTCCCGTATTCGTTCACAGATCAGTACGTTGGCATCTACCGCCATACCGATGGTAATCACGATACCGGCAATACCAGGAAGGGTTAAAGAAGCCCCAATCCATGACATGACGGTAAGAAGCATGGCCAGGTTAAAGACCAGAGCAAAGTTGGCAATCACACCAAACAGACGGAAGAATACCACCATCCAGATCGCCACCAGAATGAAGCCGATTTGCGTTGAAAGTACCCCTTTGTCGATGTTTTCCTGACCCAGACTTGGACCAATCACACGTTCTTCGACAAAGTACATTGGTGCAGCCAAAGCACCTGCACGTAGCATCAAGGCAAGTTCAGCAGCTTCCTGCGGAGAATCCAGACCAGTAATACGGAACTGAGAGCCGAGTACTGCCTGAATAGTTGCAGCATTAATCACGACAGATTCAGTATATGGGGTGCGAACTTCAGTTTGAGTGCCGGTCGCAGGGTCTTCCACATAGCTAATGCGCTGTTTGTTTTCGATGAACAGTACCGCCATACGTTTGCCAACCGCATTACGGGTCGCATCCGACATCAGTTTGCCGCCTGCGCTGTCTAGCGTAATGTTGACTTCAGCACCGCCGGTGTCCTGACTAAAGCCAGAAGATGCATTCTGAACACGTTCACCAGTCAAGATCCGGTTGCGGTTCAAAAGCAGCTGACGACCACTGTCCAGGGATTCATAAGCGAATACTTCTGTACCTGGTGGCAATGTGCCAGTCGCCTGACCGGTATATGGATCGATGTACTGATCATTCAGGTCAGAGACCAGACGGAACTCGAGGTTTGCAGTACGACCCAAAACACGTTTGGCTTCGGCTGTGTCCTGTACACCCGGCAATTCAACCACAATACGGTTGCTGCCTTGGGTTTGCACCAATGCTTCTGCCACACCTAACTCGTTAATACGGTTACGTAAAGTAGTCAAGTTCTGGTTGACTGCATAAGATTCAATTTCTTGCTTACGTACATCAGTATAAGTCAAACGTAAAGTCGAACCAGTCTCGGTCGCAACAGCCTGCTGGGTAAACTCGTTGCCATTACGGCGCAAGAAGTCCATCGTTGCAGAACGGTCATCATTGTTGGCAAACTGCATTACAATGGTGTTGTTGCTTAAATTCAGGCTATTAAATTTCAGGTTGTTATCACGCAACTGACGACGTAGGTCTGTCGCAGAGGTTTCCATGCGCTGCGCAATCGCTTTGTCCATGTCCACTTCGAGTAAGAAGTGAACACCGCCACGTAAATCCAGACCCAGCTTCATTGGCTTGGCACCAATTTTTTGCAGCCATTCCGGCGTGGTCGGGGCAAGGTTCAATGCAACCACGTAATCATCACCTAATCCGCGACGTAAAGCTTCTTTGGCTTTAAGTTGCAATTCACTTGAATCTACACGTAATAAGGCAGCATTGTTGCTAAAGCTATTGTCATGGGTGGCAATATTTTCAGTTGTTAAAATTTGCTCTGCTTTTTGTACGATGCTTGCATCAATTTGAGTACCGGCTTTGGCACCCGAAATCTGTACAGCAGGTTCATCTGGATACAAACTTGGCAGGGCATATAAGGTACTGATGACTAGTACAACTAGAATCAGTACATATTTCCATGCTGGGTAACGCATTTATTTTCTTCTTAAAATGAAAAAGTCGTGCAAGGGCACGACTATTTTTGATTAAAGGTTATTTAAAGTGCCTTCAGGAAGGACTGAAATCACACTCGCACGCTGAACTTTAACTTCTACGCCACGGTTCAATTCAACCACTGCGAAGTCACCTTCAATCTTGGTGATTTTGCCCATTAATCCGCCTGCAAAAACGACTTCACTGCCAACACCAAGGCTTTCAACCAAAGCACGATGTTCTTTGGCACGTTTAGATTGAGGGCGCCAGATCAAAAAATAGAAGATTGCAATAAAAACCGCAATCATCAAAAGGTTCGCCATCATGCTGGGTTGTTGTGCAGCTTCACCTGCAGCGTGAGCAGTCGAAATAAAAAGGCTCATTACATTTTCCTAAAATAAAAAAACTGGTGATCAACTTGATAATAAATTGACATATTCTTGCAATTTACATTGTCTTTTTCCTCAGCGCAAATGCTGATGGATTAATCTTGCGGGCAAGGGGGTACTTCCAGGCCACGACGGGCATAAAAGTCCTGCACAAACGCATCAAATGTACCGTTGTCCAAGGCATCACGCATGGATTCAGTCAAGCGCAGGTAATAACGCAAGTTATGAATGGTACCGAGCATCGAACCGAGCATTTCCCCACATTTTTCGAGGTGGAATAAATAAGCACGAGTAAAGTTGGTACAGGTGTAGCAATCGCAATGTGGATCAAGCGGGCTTTGATCGTGACGATATTTCGCATTACGGATCCGTACCAGACCATCTGTGACAAAATAATGACCATTACGTGCATTTCGGGTTGGCATCACGCAGTCAAACATATCGACACCACGGCGCACCGCTTCCACAATATCTTCAGGTTTACCGACACCCATCAAATAGCGCGGTTTATCTGCCGGCATTTGTTCTGGAAGATAATCCAGTACCTTGATCATTTCCTCTTTAGGCTCGCCAACGGACAGACCGCCAATCGCGTAACCATCAAAATCAATATCAAGCAGGCCCTTTAACGATTCTTCACGTAAGTCTTCATACATGCCACCCTGAATAATCCCAAACAGTGCATTACGGTTTTTCAGAACCTCATGATGTTGGGTTTTACAGCGTTTCGCCCAGCGCAAAGACAGTTGCAAGGATTTTTGCGCTTCTTCATGCGTCGCAGGGTAGGGCGTACATTCATCAAAAATCATCACAATGTCAGAGTTCAGCGTGTGCTGAATGTCCATTGAAATTTCAGGCGATAAAAATACTTTTGAACCATCGATGGGTGAGCGGAAGGTGACCCCTTCTTCTTTAATTTTACGCATTGCACCCAGACTGAACACCTGGAAGCCGCCGGAATCGGTCAAAATGGGATTATTCCACTTCATAAATTCGTGCAGGCCACCATGTTCACGAATCACATCGAGTCCTGGACGTAAATACAAATGGAAGGTATTGCCCAAAATGACTTGAGACTTGATCTCTTTAATATCACGCGGCAACAGGCCTTTCACCGTACCGTAAGTGCCGACAGGCATAAACATCGGGGTTTCAACCACACCATGTTCAAGCGTTAAACGACCACGACGGGCGCGACCCGACTGACCTAATTTTTCAAACTTCATAGGAGTTCCACATCCAGGCGAAAAAACAGTTCGCTGCTAGTTCATAGCTAAAGGGCGCTATTTTCCTTGATTCTTACGCTAAACGCCAGCATTGTAGAGCATTCGCTCTGTAATTTTATTTATCGTTGAATAAATGCAAGATCAGGTGAAATAGTCGAATTTGCAGAAAACTGTTGCAAGCGCTGCTGGATATCTTCCCGGCTAAGAGCACAGCTGCCATCCGGTTCAGAGGCCATGGCGGCAATATGCTGGATCAGTTTCTGGATATAGATATTGCTGTCGATAAAGTAGGATTCCAAGGTCAGCAAATAGGCATCGTGCGCCACTTGCAGATAATCATAAGGCTCCATCACCAGCATTTGCTCCAGATCAATCAGAATGTCTTTGTCATTTTGCGAGAGTTTTAATCGCTTACTGATTTCAGAAAAAGGCTGGGCATGTCGGGAGGCTAGAAAGTTTTGCAATAAGGCGCTTTCTGGGTTGAGTTCCAGTGCAGATCGGCGTTCAAATTCGGCCTGGTTTGGCAGGCTCAGGAAAAAAAGTATATTGCCCAGATCCAGACCATAGGCTTCGGAGAGGCGATATTTGGCCTGTTTGAATGTTTGCAGTAATAAATCCAGATGTGTTGTGTGGAGCTGTTGCTGTTCTAATAGCGGATGACCAAAACTATGCTGGGTTTTAAAATAATCAGCCAGCAAAGTTTTGAAGGGGATCAGTCCGGAGTCGGGCGCAGCTTGTGCCCGATAACGCCATTTTGGGACATTCCAGCGATCTTGTTCAGCCAGATATTGCCGCTGATCTTCCGGATCTTTAAAAATACTGCATTCAGTCGAAATGGCCAGATCATCCAGCAGTAAAAATTCGTCAAAGACCAGACTACAGGCATAGATTCCATCGTCCTGATAATGGTCATAAAGCTGATAAAATTCTTCCACCAGCGTCTGCTCTAAGCGCTCTACATAATTCAGCATAATTTTTATTCTTTATTTTATTGGTTTTATAAAGGTGTAGCTTCATCCTGGGGCATTTTATTATAAGTTGAGTACGCCAGGATGAGAAAGTCGATCAGATGAGATAGTTGCTCAGTGAAAATTTGGACGATAGTCAAAACTCTGGGTTGCGCTCTGATCGCGAAAAGGGCGAACTGCTTTTTTTCCTAACAGCATATTATTAATCACATTGTGTGGAAAAATCTGGATCTGGTTATTAAACAGTTCCACATTGCGATTATAAATGGTAATTGCCGCACCGACATTTTCATTCTGTTCTTCAATTTCAGCCATCATTTTCAGATAAATGTCATTGGCTTTTAGCTCGGGATAGTTTTCAACCACTACATTGAGGCTATGCATGAGTTGTTTGTTCAGGCTTTCAATGCGCTGTAACTGAGAAATGTCGGCATCGTTGATATTTAAATTCATGATGTTCTGACGCAGTTCGGTGACTTTTTCCAGTGTGCCTTTTTCAAAAGAAGAATATTGCTCGACCAGCGGCTGCAGCCCATCCAGAATTTTCAGTTTCTGCCGTTCATAACTGGCAACATCCGACCAGGCGCGAATCGTCGCGTTGTGATGACGGACAATACTGTTGCGGATCATAATGATCAGCACAATCAGCGCAATAATGATCAAACATAAAACCAAAAATCCCATGCGAGATCTCCCCAATTCATATTTATATTCTGAAAATATTGATTTAAAAAAAGCAGTTATTTTAAAAACTGCACAAGATCATGTTGTAACTGTTCGAGTTGTCTTAATTTAAACGTTCTGAGATGGCCGCGCAATGTCGAAATATCATTGATATGACGATGCTTGCTCGACACCTGAAATAGGTCATGAGGCCCCAGATAGCAGAGCATCCGATTTTCTGGATGAAACAGTAAATCCCCCTGACGCTGTGCAAAAAAATCGGCCAGACGCAGTACAAAACCCGGACTGAGTAATTTGGCGGTTTGCATCGGATCACTGCCATAAAAGCTTAAGCGTTGATTGGTACGAATATCGCTACTATGCCAAGGATGGCTATAAGGATAATAAAATTTACGTCGAGAAGTCGTGACCGCCAGTCCCTGAATCTGGATATCAAAGACAAACACGCCCCACAGGTCTTTGTGAACCTGCATTAATTTAACCGGCTGCCCTTGCTTGTTGCGAACCTGTACTTCATCAATATAGTGATATTGAAACAGCAGCACCTGATGTTGCTGGCCGTTTTCATCTTCCCATACCGTGCTGGCATAACGTGTAATCTCATTACTCAAAGAACCTTGATTGAATAAGGGGAATAAACGTTTTAAATGTCCAATAAAATGCAGGGGATTTAAAGGAATTGAAATATGCTGTGGCTGTTGCTGAAAGGCAAGCTGATATTTTTTGGCCAGTGCTGCATCTTCCAGAAAGCCAATAACTTCATCTAATGGTTGTTGTTGCTCATAGCAAAGATAGGCCCAGAACAGCAGCAGACCGCCCAGAAAAACGCCACTTTGAATCCAGATATTTTCCGGTGCAATAAAAATGCTGACGATGAGCAACAAACCAATACCAGCCAGCGCCAATGGCAGATTATTTTCAAATTTTAGCGTTATCGGGCCATTCCAGGGATGCAATCCGTCCAGCAGGTCTTGATGACTCTTGGCTTGACGGCCCAAATCCCACAGCCGGGCGATATTCTGAAACACCACTGCATTTTTCTTGCGGCGAATATGAATGGACTGTTGTACAGACTCGATCGGCATGGGCAGCTATTCTCGCTATTGTGCCTGATCAATCAGCATGGCATCGCCATAACTGAAGAAACGATATTGGCTGTCTACTGCATGCTTGTAGGCATTCAGAATGTTGTCACGATTGGACAGGGCAGAAACCAGCATTAACAGGGTCGATTCCGGTAAATGGAAATTGGTAATCAGACGATCGACCACTTTGAACTGATAACCTGGATAAATGAAAATCTGGGTATCACCGGTCCAGCCTTTTAGTTCACCGCCATTGGCCTGCGCCGCACTTTCTGTGGCACGGGTAGCCGTTGTACCGACAGCAATCACTTTATTGCCACGCGCTTTAGTTGTTTTGATGAGTTCCATCGACTCATCGGACACCTGGCACCATTCGCTGTGCATGATGTGATTTTCAATATCGGTAGTGCGTACTGGTAAGAATGTACCTGCGCCCACATGTAGTGTGACAAAGGTGGTTTGAATTCCTTTGGCTGCTAACTTTTTCAATAAGTCTTTATCGAAATGCAGAGAAGCCGTAGGTGCTGCGACACTGGCCAGCTTGGTTGGATCATTAAACACAGTTTGATAACGTTCGGTATCAATTTCTTCTGCTTCACGGTTGAAATAGGGCGGAATAGGGAGGGCGCCATATTTGTCTAAGACGTCTAAAATCGGCTGTAAAAATTCCACAATAAACAGGTTTTCATGACGACCTTGCACGGTCACTTTTACTGCATCTGGGCCAATAAACAGTTCTGCACCGGCTTTCGGTGAGTTGCTGGCCTTGATATGACAATGTGCAATGAACTGATCCATCATGCGTTCAACCAGTACTTCTATGGCACCGCCTGAGGCACGTTTGCCTTTTAGACGTGCTTTCATGACTTTGGTGTCGTTCAATACCAGTAAGTCGCCGTCTTCAAGCAAGTCCAGAATGTCGGTAAATTGATGGTCGTGATATTGACCGTGTGCATCGAGGTGCAGCAGGCGAGAGGCACTGCGTGTTTCCAGAGGATAGAGAGCAATCAGCTCATCGGGGAGATCAAAATTAAAATCAGAAAGTTGCATGATGATTTACGCTAAAAAAACTGCGGCTAGTATAAACTTTTTTCTTTTTTATAGCGGGAATTGCTCGATTTTAAAACGAAAAAATGCCATTTGTTTTAAAAATAAACAAATGTAAATATTCTGCGTTGACAGTGCCGAGAAATCGCGTATTATACCTTTCATCCACTCCCGAGGTGGTGAAATTGGTAGACGCGGCGGACTCAAAATCCGCTGTCAGAGATGACGTGTCGGTTCGAGTCCGACCCTCGGGACCAAAATTCTAGAAAACCCCAAGCACATTCAGTCTTGGGGTTTTTTATTGTCTGTATATTTAAAAGTATTTATTTTCATCATTTCTTAAAATGGTTTTTGACTGAATTTGAGTGGTTTTGTCAGTAAGATGATGATTTATATCTATAGCGAAAAATAGATTAATTGAATAACTTTGATACATCAATCAGACATAAAAAACCGGCGCCTAGACGCCGGTTTTTCTACATCACTGACTGAGTCAGTTCTGCAAAAGCTTAGATCGTAGCAAGTGCTGCATTCAAAGTAGCACTTGGACGCATCACTGCATTTACTTTCTCTTGATCAACAGCGTAGTAACCACCGATGTCTACTGATTTGCCTTGAACTTCAGCAAGCTCAGTAACGATTTTTTCTTCATTTTCAGCTAAAGTTTTTGCAAGTGGTGCAAATTTCGCTTTCAATTCAGCATTTTCGTCTTGAGCAGCAAGTTCTTCAGCCCAGAACTTCGCCAGGTAGAAATGGCTACCACGGTTGTCGAGTTCGCCAGTACGACGAGAAGGTGACTTGT
Organism: Acinetobacter sp. YH12156; assembly: GCF_013418235.1. Lineage (NCBI taxonomy): Bacteria > Pseudomonadati > Pseudomonadota > Gammaproteobacteria > Moraxellales > Moraxellaceae > Acinetobacter > Acinetobacter sp. YH12156. The sequence continues at coordinate 20,559 of NZ_VPCL01000016.1, read as the reverse complement.
CGTTATCTAGCAATTTGCCAGTTGCACGGTCTAAAGTTTTAGCAAGTAACTTGATGTTGTCATTGCCTTCTTTAATACCCATTTCTTCTAGAGAAACTGCAAGCGCCATGAATTCACCGAGTGAATCCCAGCGTAAGTGGTTTTCTTCAACTAACTGCTGTACGTGTTTAGGCGCAGAACCGCCTGCACCTGTTTCATACATGCCGCCACCCGCCATTAACGGCACGATTGACAACATTTTTGCAGATGTACCCAATTCCATGATCGGGAACAAGTCAGTCAGGTAGTCACGTAAAATGTTACCTGTTACAGAAATGGTATCTAGACCGCGCGCAACACGTTCAAGCGTATAACGCATTGCACGTACTTGTGACATGATCTGGATATCAAGACCGGTAGTGTCGTGATCTTTCAGGTATTTTTCAACTTTCTTGATCAGTTCATTTTCGTGTGGACGGTACGGGTCAAGCCAGAAGATTGCCGGCATGCCAGAGTTACGTGCACGCGTTACTGCAAGTTTCACCCAGTCGCGGATCGGTGCGTCTTTCACCTGACACATACGCCAGATATCGCCTTCTTCCACGTTTTGTGACATCAACACTTCGCCAGTTTCAAGATCAACGATGTTAGCAATACCCGCTTCAGAGATCTCGAAAGTTTTGTCGTGTGAACCGTATTCTTCCGCTTTTTGTGCCATCAAACCAACGTTCGGTACTGTACCCATTGTACGTGGATCAAAATTGCCATTCCACTTACAGAAGTTGATCATTTCCTGGTAAATACGTGCGAATGTTGATTCAGGCATGACGGCTTTACAGTCATAAGGTTTGCCATCAGCGCCCCACATTTTACCGCCACCACGGATCATTGCAGGCATAGAAGCATCTACAATCACGTCGTTTGGTGAATGGAAGTTCGTGATGCCTTTGGCAGAATCAACCATCGCAAGAGCAGGACGGTGTTCTTGACACGCATGTAAATCTTCGATGATTTCTTCACGTAAAGAAGTCGGAAGCGTTTCGATTTTTTCGTAAAGACCAGCCATACCGTTGTTTACGTTCACGCCCAGCTCATCAAATAACTTGCCGTGTTTTTCAAATGCGTCTTTGTAGTAAATTCTCACACAGTGACCGAATACGATCGGGTGTGAAACTTTCATCATGGTTGCTTTGACGTGAAGTGAGAACAAGATGCCGGCTTCTTTACAATCATCTAATTCTTTTTCATAGAAATCGCAAAGCGCTTTTTTGCTCATGAACATTGAATCGATGATTTCGCCATCTTGAAGTGCAACTTTTGGCTTAAGAACGATGGTTTCACCAGACTTGGTGATCAATTCCATTTTCACATTACGTGCACGGTCTAAAGTCATCGACTTTTCGCCATGGTAGAAGTCGCCTTCGTCCATGTGTGAAACGTGAGTTTGAGACCACTGTTTCCACTCGCTCATAGAGTGCGGGTGTTTTTTCACATAGTTTTTAACGGCAGCAGGTGCACGACGGTCTGAGTTACCTTCACGTAGTACCGGGTTTACTGCTGAACCAAGACATTTGCTATAACGTGCCTTGATTGCTTTTTCTTCTTCAGTGGCCGGGTTTTCAGGATAGTCAGGAAGGGCATAGCCTTTAGACTGGAGTTCCTTGATACACGCTGTTAGCTGGCCAACAGAAGCACTGATATTTGGGAGTTTGATAATGTTCGTGTCTGGATCTTGTGTAAGACGACCTAGCTCAGCTAGAGTGTCAGGCACCTTTTGCTCTTCGCTTAGGTAATCTGTAAATTCAGAGAGCACGCGCACAGCTACAGAGATGTCACTTTTGACGATCTCAACGCCAGCTGGCTTAGTAAAGGTCTCAATGATCGGCAGCAGAGAATAAGTCGCCAGTAATGGCGCCTCGTCGGTCAGTGTGTAAATGATAGTTGACTTTCCACCAGCCATATATAGCCCCTTGCGTTGGATTGAGTTTCTGAGGGCCGAACTTTTGGTCCAGCCTCATTGAACCGATTTGCTTAAATAAAAACATTGAGAGTATCGTCTTTCAGCGCATTTCAGTCAACGAAATATGCTTTTAGATTGAAATTTGGGCGAAAATTTGTACAGATTTGTATGGTTTAGCTGTGTTTGTATTTTGTACAAAAAAATAATTTTCTGCGCTTAGAAATCATTGTGGTGCTGGAAAGAAATTTTATGCTACCAGATTGTATTCACTGAAGATGAGTTTTTGAGCATTGGGCGGGATCGTGATGATCTCGAAATACAAATGAATGTTGAGTAATCAGATACTATTTCGGGACAATTTCTTCGGGTCAATTGAGGAAGTTTGCCTTGACGAATCGCCACCTCAATATCATGGAATTACTTTGCGATATACTTCTAAGCATTGATCAAATCATTCTTAAAATTGCAGCGAAATAAGGAAATCGAATGCCCAGTTTATTTATTGTGATGCTTGGTGGCCGTCATGCCCGTGCCAATACAGAAGTTCATGATGTGGTACTGGCAGTAGGCGAAACTCTGGAAGAAACCTATCCTCAACTGAAAAATGCCTGGTTTGCCGAGCAAAAAGGGCTGCATATTGATGCCTGGGCGCAAATTAATGGACTGGAGTTCGAGGGCAAAAATTATCACGTTCAATTTAGCGATGCTGCCCCGAATCAGGCTGCCGAAAAGCTTTGGCTGATTAATTTAGGGGGGTATGATGCACGTGAATTTGGTGAGCTGCACCGTTATGTGCTGGTGGTGGCACAGAATGCCATGGTGGCAAAACAGCGCGGTAAAGCTTATTTCGCCAAGCACTGGCAAAAACAGCATACTGACCGGGTGCTGGATGTCGATGATTGCATTGCGATTGATCAGGTGTATGGCCGATATGTACAGCTGGTCGAGGGACATTTTAGTGCGAATCGCTGGGAAAATACCTATCTCACGATTTAAAACTGAAGCATAGGGCTATAGCGTGGCTGAGTGTCAGGATTCGACGAGTGACTTAAAAAAAATCTTTATCAAAGTTCAATAATCTGCATAATACCGGAAAGGAAAAACAGCTTTTGACTGAGATGGAACATCTTAAATGGATTTAATTCAGGCAAATGGACAACCGCACTATGGACGTTTCAAGGAACTTCCAAAAAGTATTGACTATCAGGCATATCAATACAAGAACCCTTATGGTCAGGTGCTGTCAGGCTGGCGTAAGCATCTAAAATATAAGAAATTCAAATTTTGTAGTATTCAGCACGAACATTATACCATTGGGCTGGCGATTGCCGATATTGCATGGGCAGGGCACAGTTTTGTCTATGTCTACAACCATATGACCAATGACGTTCTGGAATGGAATGCGATTAATTTCCTGTCTCGCCATACTGTGCTGGATGAACAACCATTATTCAATCACAGTTATTTTCATAAATCGCCTTTTCAGGTCGATATTCAGCATGCCAACGGTGTGCGCTATATCAAGGTCAGTAAATACGGCGAAATTCAGCTCAGTGCACGAATCTTTTGTGCAGGAACCGATCCTTTAAGTATGTGTAGCCCAACTGGTATTAATGGTTGGACTTATACGCAAAAGCTCACGACCTTAGGTTGCGAAGGCTATTTTCTAAATAAACAAAAACAAAAGATTCAATTTAACGAACGAACTTTTGCCTTGCTGGATGACACCTGTGGTTTTCTACGTCCAGAAACTGCCTGGTTTTGGTTGTCGTGTAACTTTTGGGATGCGACCAATCAGCGGATTGGAATTAATTTAGCATCCGGTGTTAACGAAAGCTTTGGTAATGAAAATTGTTTGTGGATCAACGGAAAAATTTATCCATTGGCTGATGTGCTCTTTCAGCAGGAAACTGAAACTCAATGGACGATTCAATCACTAGATGAAAAGCTGAATCTAACGGTGACAACCGGTTGGCGACGTTATGAAAATCTGAATTTGCGTCTGGTCGGCAGCCAGTTTAGCCAGTGGCAGGCCAAAGTCTGTGGCACCATTCAGCAGGATGATCAGGAAATTATTTTACTGAATGAATATGCCTTGCTTGAGCAGCATTATGCCAAATGGTAAATCAGCTTAAATCAAAAAGCCTTCAATTTTGAAGGCTTTTTGATTTAAGCGATGCTCACGTTTAGTCTTTCGCGGCCTGCCAGAAGGCTTCACCGGCTTGAATCGGATCGCCGGTTTCATTTAGGGTGTTGATCCAGACCTCGTATTGGGCAATCACTGGGTGCTGACTCGGATGAAAGTCTTTTTTAAACCAGTCTCGATACTGTTTGCCCATTCGGGTCAATGTGCCTTTTGGGCCAAAAAACCAGGGTAAGCTCTTGATATTCATCTGCAAGCGTTGCAAGAGGCTAAAGCCATCATGTTTCAGCATGACATTGGCACGGTAGACGGTAAAACTAAACATTAAAATGGTCGTGCTGACTAAGGTGGCTCGACGGGTAAATTCTGGGGTTTTAGCCACATTTTTCATCACATCAAAAGCTACATCGCGGTGTTCCATTTCCTCAATGGCATGCCAGGCCAATAATGCCCGTACAAAAGGATGGGCATCTTTCAGGGTCTGTTTTTGTCCATAAAAAGTTTCTGCCATAAGCGCCGTTAAATGCTCTGCCGCAGCGGTAATGGCAATATTAAACTGGGGTGAGCGGTGCTTCAGATCATAATTGAAAATTTTATTTAAACGTTCAATAAATTGGTCTACAGGCATGCCTTGCTCGCGCATCAACTGATTCATTTTGTCATGCGCGATGCCGTGCTGGGCTTCCTGGCGGATGAAATCCGCGACACGTTGTTGCAGCTCCGGGTCCTGGATCTGATCGCGGAACAGGCGGACACTCTGAATAAAATAGCGCTCGCCGTCTGGAAAGGTCAGGCTCAGGGCATCGAACATGCGTGTCATAAAGGGATCGCCGCCGAACCAGTAACGTGGAATTTCATCCAGTTTAAAATCAAGTTGGGTGCGAACCACAGGCTGTAGGGCGGATTTTAATATGGCGTTCATCTTGTAGATTCTTTTTTGTGACGATGCTGACAGTATGTCGGCGAATCTCGCCATTGTTTTGACAGAGCTTGCCAATTTTTATACATTTTATGCCAAATGAAAATAAAACTGGTCAGATTAGAGCTGCCAGCGAGAATCGCACATGCAAGACATAAAAATATCCAATGGTTATCTTCAGCTCTGGGCGACTTATTTGCGTGATGTGGGGATTGAACCCTTAACTGCCGACTTTCTGCAAGATGTGCATGACTCGCTTGTGACCCTCATCGATCAGCCTTTTGATACACAAGTACCTTTGGAATTGTTGAATCATATTATTTTAACTACTCGGCAACATCTGAACTGTCCGCAGCTGATTTTTGAAATCGTGCAGGTCATTCGTCCTGAGCATTTTGGTGTACTGGGTTATATGGTTTCACGTAGCAGTAGTGTCGCGGAAATGATCGGCTATAGCATGCGCTTTCAGCGGCTGGTGATTGATGGCAGTGAATTCGTGCCTTTACAGTTGAAGCAGCATGAACACAGTATGGAACTCTATTGGGGCTATTTAGATGAAAAATATAATTTGTTAAATGAGCTCACCATGGCAGCAATGGTGCAACTGGGACGGGTTATTTTGCAAGAGCAGCCACTTTTATTGCGTTGTGTACGACTGGCTCATGCAGCTGAAATGGCACAAATGCATTATCAAAAATTCTTTGCCTGTGAGGTTCAGTTTTCTCAAGATTATTATGCTCTGGAACTGGATGTACAGGGGTTAGCTCATGGGTCTGAGCATGCTGACCCCATATTATTGCAGTTGCTGACTCTTCAGGCGGAACAGGCGATTGCAGCAAAAGTACCTGTTGAAAATACCTTGCAGCAAGCACAGCAAATCATTGCCGAACAGTTGCGAACCAGGCAACAGGCGATCAAAATTGAGCAGCTTGCCCAGCAGTTGTGGATGTCGACCCGAAGCTTGCAACGCTTATTCAGCATATATCAAACTTCATTTAAAAAACTGCTGCAACAGCAGCGCATCAAACGCTGTGAGATTTTGTTACAGCAGGGGCTTAGTCTGAGCGAGATTGCTGAAGCGCTGGATTATTCCGACCAGTCGGCCTTGGCCCGCGCCTATAAAGCAGCCACCGGACAGACTTTGTTCCAGCGCAAGAAACAGTTAAAGCATGCACAGCAATAAAAAAGCGACCCAAACAGGTCGCTTTTTTATTTGAAGAAAATGGTGAGGTTAAGCGCTGGCTTTGATCTTGGGGAATCTAAATGCAATCGCCGCAATCGCAAAAATGGCCAGAATCCAGCAATAGTACACACCACCAATCAGTTCAACCGGTGAGATTTTTGCAATAGAACAGGCCAGTAGTAACTGTGCGCCATAGGGAATCAACCCTTGCACCACACAGGAGAAAATATCCATCAGTGCCGCAGAACGCTTGGGATCTACACCGTATTCTTTGGCAACTTCACGTGCCATATCTCCAGACAGAATAATCGCCACGGTATTATTGGCCACAAAAATATTCGAAAATACTACCAAGAAGCTGATCCCGATTTCGCCAGCACGTTGCTGACCGACTTTAAACAGACGGGTCAGGCTATAAATACGCTCGATCAGCCAGCGTAAACCGCCTTCACGTTGCATGATCGCCGACAGGCCACCCAGGAACATGGACAATAATGCCACTTCAAACATGCCGACAAAGCCATCATAAATTGAAGTATTCAGTTTGAGCAGATCAAATTCAGCTGTGGCAAACAGGCCAAACAAGCCGGAAAGTAGTACCCCAATGGTCAGCACAGCCAGAACGTGTAAACGGCTAAAGGCTAAAATAAATACGGCGATATAAGGTAAGACCAGAAGCCAGTTGAAGTCCTTGTATTCCACTGCATTGCTACTACCGCTACTCAACACGTAAATCAAAATAGTCACGATTGAGGCAGGAACCGCAATCCAGACATTGACTCTGAATTTGTCACGCAGTTGTACGCCCTGACTGGTCGTTGCAGCAATGGTGGTATCCGAGATCATTGAAAGATTGTCACCGAACATGGCACCGCCTACGACTGCACCAATGGCGTAGATCACATTAATATCGGTGACCTGGGTAAAACCAAAGGCAATCGGGGCACAAGCTGCAATGGTGCCCATGGAGGTGCCCATCGCCGTGGCAATAAATGCCGAGATGATAAACAGCATCGGCAAGATAAATTCAGGCGGAATAATCGACATGCCCAGTTGTACCGTGGCATCCACACTGCCAATCGCACTGCTGACACTGGCAAAGGCACCGGCCAGCATAAACACCATAAACATCAAAATTAAGTTCGGATGACTGGCCCCTTTTAAAAAGGCTTCAATGCCCTGATTGAGTTTGCCGCGATACACCAATGCAGCCAAAATAATCGCAGGCAGGGCAGCAACAGGCGCTTTCACCTGATAGAACGCAAATTCGGTTCCAATCAGGGAATGATAGATCCCGCTACCCAAAAACAGGGTTAAAAATACAATAAGCGGCAGCAGTGCAATGGCGCGTGCCTGCACTGTCGCCTCAGAATCAGTCTGCATAGGAGATAAAAAAGTAAGAGAATAGGACTAGTATAAAGCAGGTTTTGCAATTTCAGAAAACTTTAAATGAATGCGCTAACATCTGCATTTTTATTAATTTTTGCATGATAAAAATAAGCTTATCTAAATATTCAGGATTTTAGCTAATAGCAAAATTAGGCATCTTTGATCATTGTGAAAAAAATCAAAATAATCGTAAATAGACCCTTCCGAATTGTTTTGAAATCTTCGTACAGGAAATGAAATACTCGAGGTCGGTATCGCAGACTGTTCATTGGACAAAAAATAGCGTTACAATGCGACGTCTTGTATTTTTACATAGTCAATGCCTCAAGTTTGAAACACGTTAAGGAAAGCTCAGCCCTATGTCACGTTTAGCCACACGATTTGAACAACTTAAATCTCAACAGCGTAAAGCTTTAGTTTCTTATGTGATGGCTGGTGATCCGCATCCAGAGGTCACTGTACCTTTGCTCCATGCAATGGTAGAGGCGGGTGTCGATGTGATTGAGCTGGGTCTTCCTTTCTCCGACCCGATGGCAGATGGTCCCGTAATTGCTTTAGCAGCTGAACGTGCGCTGGCAGGCGGTACCAATACTTTGGACGCACTGCACATGGTGAAAGAATTTCGCTTGAAAGATCGCGAAACACCTGTGGTGCTGATGGGTTATCTGAATCCGGTCGAAGTGATTGGCTATGAAAAGTTTGTGGCTTATGCTTACGAATGTGGAGTAGATGGCGTGCTGCTGGTGGACTTACCGCCAGAGGAAGCACAAAGTCTGGGTGAAGTACTGGAAAAATATGACATGGATCAGATTTTCCTGCTGGCACCCACTTCAACCGATGCACGTATTCAACACGTAGCGAAACAGGCCACTGGCTTTATCTACTATGTATCCTTGAAAGGCGTGACCGGTGCAGCAACTTTAGATGTCTCTGAAGCCGCTGCCCGCATTCAAAAGATTAAAGCTGTGACTGATGTTCCTGTAGGCGTAGGTTTCGGTATCAGCGATGCTGCATCTGCGAAAGCGATGGGTGTTGCTGCGGATGCAGTTATTGTGGGAAGTGCGTTTGTAAAGCAGTTTGCAACGCTTGCACCAGAACAAGCCGTTATTGCGACGGTGAATAAAGTCAAGGAGCTTCGAGCAGCGCTCGATGAGTTATAGTATGAGTCAACCCGTGAAATCAGGCAAAATTCTGAGCCCATCGACCCCATGGACGGAACGCATTGTTCCAGGCATTCATGTACCTGATGAGCAAACGATCTACAAAGCGACATTTACCGAGCCTACGGTCGAGTGTCCTGAATGTCATGCTTTGGTGACCCGTACCGCGATGTCATTCAATGCCTATGTTTGTCCGCAGTGTGATGAGCATTTACGCATGAAAGCCCGTGATCGCCTGAACTGGTTCTTTGACCAGGTACAGACTGAACTGGGTCAGGAGTTTAAGGCTAAAGATCCGTTAAAGTTTGTCGATAGCAAAGCTTATCCAGAGCGTATGGCAGAAGCGCAAAAGAAAACCGGCGAAACCGAAGCGTTGGTCGTGATTCAAGGCCTGCTAAAAGATGTCCCAATGATTGCCTGTGCATTTGAATTCGATTTCATGGGCGGCTCTATGGGGACAGTGGTCGGTGACCGTTTTGTTCAGGCGGCAGAGCGTGCGATTGAAGCCCGGCAGCCCTTGATCTGCTTTGCTGCTTCAGGCGGTGCACGTATGCAGGAAGGCATGTTGTCCTTGATGCAAATGGCACGTACTTCGGCTGCTATCCAGCGTTTAAAAGAAGCAGGCCTGCCTTATGTGGTGGTATTGACGCATCCGGTATACGGTGGTGTCACTGCATCATTGGCGATGCTGGGTGATGTACATCTGGCTGAACCGAAGGCGATGATTGGCTTTGCCGGTAAACGAGTGATCGAACAAACTGTCCGTGAAAAACTGGAAGAACCGTTCCAGCGCGCGGAATATTTGCTTGATCATGGGGTAATCGATCAGATTGTTCACCGTCACGCATTACGTGATACAGTTTACCGTATTGTTACGAAATTGATGAACCTGCATTGAACACAGCACCGCTAGCAACAGATTCTTTAAGTACATGGCTCGATTATTGGAGCCATGTTCACGTTACGGGTATTGATTTAGGTCTGGAACGGGTTATTCCGGTGGCTGAAAAGCTCGGTGTGACACGTCCGGCGGCCAAAGTGCAGACGGTGGCTGGAACCAATGGTAAGGGTTCAACCACCACCACACTGGCTGCGATTTTGAATGCACAAGGCTTCAAGGTCGGACTGTATCAATCTCCACACGTGTACCGTTTCAATGAGCGGGTAAAACTGCGCGGCATTGAAGTTGAAGATCAGTTGTTGGTGGATGCTTTTGTTCAGGTGGATCAGGCTCGTCGCGAATGTGATTTGAGCCTGTCTTTCTTTGAAGCGACCACTTTGGCAGCTTTTGTGATTTTTAAAGATCAGTTGTGTGATGTCTGGGTGCTGGAAGTCGGTCTGGGCGGTCGTCTGGATGTGGTTAATGTGGTTAATCCGGATGTAGCAGTGATTACCAATATTGGTCTGGATCATACCGATTGGCTCGGTGATAGCATCGAGAAAATTGCCTTTGAAAAAGCCGGAATTATCCGGCCGAATATTCCGGTGGTGTTTGGTGGACAGCAACAGATTCCACAAGCCATTTTAGATAAAACTCAGCAATGCAACGCGCCCCTATATGCGGTGAATCGTGATTATTTCTATGAAGCATGTGCAGATGGCCAGTCTTGGGCCTTTGCCTCTTCGGGTACGACCTTAAAACTTCCAACAGGTTCACTGGCGCTAGATAATATTTCTACCGCTGTGGCTGCAATTTTGCTGAGCGGTTTAACGGTCAGTCAGGATGTGATGGCACAAGGGATTCAAACGGCAAAGTTGCCGGGACGTTTTGAAGTCTGTCAAATCCAGAATAAAACCGTGATTTTTGATGCCGGACATAACCCGCATGGGGTCGAGTTTCTGCTGAAACAGTTGCGAAACTATTTAAATTACAATCAAAACTATAAAAATATCGTTTGTGTGTTTTCAATGTTGGCAGATAAAGATATAAATTCTGTCACCAAGTTATTGAAAGACACGGTTCAATTGTGGAAAATTGCACCATTATCCGTCCCACGTGCGGCAGAGCTCACAATTTTAGCTGAGGCTCTAGGCGGTGAGGCGGTAGAACAATTTGACAATGTGAAATTAGCTTTTAAATCAGCACTGGATCAAACAGATAATAATCAGCTGATTTTGGTATGTGGATCATTTCATACCTTAGAAGCGGTATGGGAGTATTTGGAAGAATGTCAATGAATAACAAACAGCGCTGGATGGGCGGTGTTGTTTTACTCGGTGGTGGTGTTTTATTGGCAGCATTACTCCTGAAAGGTCAAGATGAAATCAAGCAGGATCGTCAGCAGAAACCGGCACAGTTTGCGGAAGTGGAAACTAAGGATGCAGTGAATCATTCGCTGGGTTCCTTGACGGTCGATGTGGAAACAGAAAAGCGTTTACTTGAACAGCAACGCCGTGATCGGGAAAAATCTGTGGCAGAGCAGGAGGCTCGTGCGGCTGAATTTTTAGCGATGCAACAGCAGGCAGAAGCAGATGCGGCGCGTAAAGCGGCTGAAGAATATGCTGCACTTAATGCGCATCGTATGGGACAGCAAAGCTCGGATAATATTCCACCAGAACTGGTCGAAGACGAACAGGCCAAACAGAAACGCTTGGCTGAAGAAAAGGCTGCACAAGACAAAAAGCTAGCCCTGCAGAAGCTTGAGCAGCAAAAAGCCAACAGTTCAACTGAAGCGGCCAAGAAAGAAGCGGAGCGTAAAGCCGCTGAAAGCAAAGCGGCTGAAGAAAAACGTAAATTGGAGCAACAGCAAAAAGCCGAAGCAGAACGTAAGACGGCTGAGGCAAAACGTAAGGCTGAGGAAGAGCGTAAGGCAGCCGAGAAGAAAGAAGCTGAACGTAAAGCCGCCGAAGAAAAACGTAAAGCCGAAGACAAACGTAAGGCTGAAGAAGCCAAGAAAAAGGCAGCAGAAGACGCCAAAAAGAAAGCAGAAGCTGAGCAGGCACGTAAATTGCTGGAAGGTGAAAGTGACAAGCAGTGGATGGTGCAGGTCGCACTGGCAGCCAATGAAGCCAATGCAGATGCGGTTGCGGCAAAACTGCGTGCCAAGGGTTATAAAGTGACCAAGAGTCCAACCTCTAAAGGGATTCGTATCATGGTCGGTCCATCAAAGGATCGGGAAACTGCTGATGCTTCGCGTAAAAAAATCGCTGCAGATGACAGTCTGAATATGAAATCTGCCTGGGTGATTGACTGGGTGCCTTTAGATAAGCGTAACTAAGACAGCGTATTACTGTACTTTGGTTTAAAATGGATTCAGGTTATGCCTGGATCCATTTTTGTTGGGGAGCAAAAATTAAAAAGGTGACAAAACTCTCAGGATTAAAAAAGCCTATCTAAAGATAGGCTGGTGATGAACTTCGAAACCGGCACGTCATTCGGGTTAGAAATTCAGTTTTAATCTTGCTGCTTTTTATATAGATACATCAACGTTAAGAGTGGATGTACTTATACATATTCTTTATGAACAGAGCAGTGCTCTGCTTATCTATTACTGCGCACTTCACTTGTGTTGCACAAAATTAAAAAGGAATCGTTTTAATTTGTTGCTCGAAGCATAGCTTCTCGTCTTCTTGCGGAATATATTCCTTAGGGCGAAGCAGTGTCTTGCTGATCCTCACTCAGGATGTGGCGTTAAGCGCAGGTAAGGCGTGACAGCGGTATAACCTTTTGGAAAACGTTGCTTGATTTCCTCCTCATCCTTCAATGAAGGGACAATCACCACATCATCGCCATGCTGCCAGTTCGCAGGCGTTGCCACTTTATGGCTATCGGTGAGTTGCAGGGAGTCTACCACACGCAAGATTTCATGGAAATTACGACCGGTCGATGCAGGATAAGTAATAATCAAACGGACTTTTTTGTTGGGATCAATGACCACTAAAGAACGAACTGTGAGCGTTTCACTGGCATTCGGATGAATAAAGTCATACAGCTCAGAAACTTTGCGATCCTGATCGGCAATGATCGGGAAATTCACTGTGGTGTTCTGGGTTTCATTGATGTCTTTAATCCAGCCATGATGCGATTCAACATCATCGACCGACAGGGCAATGGCTTTAACACCACGTTTTGCAAACTCGTCTTTAAGTTTTGCGGTATAGCCAAGCTCAGTCGTACATACTGGTGTATAGTCGGCAGGGTGTGAAAATAAAATGCCCCAGCTATCCCCCAGAAAATCATAAAAATTAATCAGGCCTTCACTGGATTGCTGTTCAAAATTCGGTGCGGTATCGCCTAAACGTAAACTCATCTTTTTAGCCTCAATTGGTCTTTTAATGTCGAGATACGATTTAATATGAATCAAATTTTTTATGATTAAAAATAGTGTTTTTAGCTTTCTTTATGAATAAATAGCATAAGTGATTTGTTTTATCTATCTAGAATCAAACAAATCAGTCGTCTAATTGACTATATTGCACAGCTAAAGTTTGCTACATTACTTTGCCTTAGATCTCGGGGCTAGAACTCAGGATCAGATTTTTTTCAGCGGTTTTATAGCAAAACCCTTGTAGTTCAAATTTCTAGCACCATAATAACGACTAAGAACATATTCATTTGACAAGCAAGATTTAGAGAGTCTATTCATGTTGGCAAGTCTGATCGGAGGAATCTTCGGTACCAAAAATGAGCGCGAACTCAAACGCATGCGTAAAATCGTAGACAAGATTAATGTGCTCGAGCCGACGATATCTACCCTTAGCGATGCAGACTTATCTGCAAAAACTGAAGAATTCAAACAACGATATAATAAGGGTGAAAACCTCGATAAATTATTGCCTGAAGCATTTGCAGTCTGTCGTGAAGCCGCCAAGCGGGTCATGGGCATGCGTCATTATGACGTGCAGCTGATCGGTGGTATTACCTTGCACGAAGGTAAAATTGCAGAGATGCGTACCGGTGAGGGTAAAACCCTGATGGGTACCTTGGCCTGTTACCTGAATGCCATCAGCGGTCAAGGTGTGCATGTCATTACCGTGAACGATTACCTGGCACAACGTGATGCCGAGCTCAACCGTCCATTATTTGAATTTTTGGGTTTAAGCATCGGGATTATTTATTCCATGCAAAATCCGATGGAAAAAGCGGAAGCTTATCGTGCCGATATTACCTACGGTACCAATAACGAATTTGGCTTTGATTACCTGCGTGACAACATGGTGTTCTCGCTGGCTGAGAAAAAGCAGCGTGGTCTGATCTATGCCATTATCGATGAGGTCGATTCGATCCTGATTGATGAAGCACGTACCCCGCTGATTATTTCTGGTCAAAGTGAAGACTCTTCGCAGCTTTATGCAGCCATTAATAATATTCCACCAAAGTTAAAACCACAGAAAGAAGAAAAAGTGCCGGACGGTGGCCACTTCTGGATTGATGAAAAACAGCGTTCAGTTGAAATTACTGAAGTGGGCTTTGAAACCATTGAAAGTGAACTGATTGAAATGGGCTTGTTGGCAGAAGGCGAGAGCTTGTATTCAGCGTCGAACCTGAACCTGTTGCATCATGTGACTGCGGCAATTCGTGCCCATTATTTATATCAACGTAACGTGCAATACATCATCAATGATGGTGAAGTGATTATCGTCGATGAAAATACCGGTCGTACCATGCCGGGCCGTCGCTGGTCTGAAGGTTTGCATCAGGCGGTAGAAGCCAAAGAAGGTCTGGAAATTCAACCAGAGAACCAGACCCTGGCAACCACAACCTTCCAGAACTATTTCCGTCTGTATAAAAAATTATCGGGTATGACCGGTACCGCTGATACTGAAGCCGCGGAAATGAAAGAAATTTATGGTCTGGATGTGGTGCTGATTCCGACCCATCGTCCAATGATCCGTGATGACCAGAACGATTTAATCTATTTAAATCGTGAAGGCAAATATAACGCGATTATTCAAGAAATTCAGCGTGTGCATGAAGCCGGTGTTGCGCCAATCTTGATTGGTACGGCAACCATCGAAGCATCTGAGATTCTATCCGATAAGCTGAAAGCTGCGGGCATTACCCACGAAGTACTGAATGCCAAACAGCACGAACGTGAAGCGGATATTATTGCGCAAGCTGGTGCGCCGCGTGCCGTGACCATTGCCACCAACATGGCGGGGCGTGGTACCGATATTCTGCTGGGTGGTAACTGGAAAGCATTGCTGGCCAAAATTGAAAATCCGACAAGCGATGACGAAGCGCGTCTGAAAGCGGAATGGGATGTTAATCATCAATCCGTTCTGGATTCGGGTGGCTTGCATATTATCGGTTCTGAACGTCATGAATCACGTCGTATCGATAACCAGTTGCGTGGTCGTGCAGGCCGTCAGGGGGATCCGGGTGTATCGCGTTTCTACCTGTCGCTTGAAGATGACTTGATGCGTATTTTCGCCGGTGACCGTGTGGTGGGTATGATGCGTGCCATGGGCTTGCAGGAAGATGAAGCGATTGAACACAAAATGGTGTCTCGCTCGATTGAGAATGCACAGCGTAAAGTCGAAGCACGTAACTTCGATATTCGTAAGAACTTGCTGAAATACGATGACGTGAATAACGAACAGCGTAAGATTATTTATAGTCAGCGTGATGACATTCTGGCAGAAAATTCGCTGCAAGATTATATTGAAGAAATGATCCGTGAAGTGATGCAGGGTGTAATTGCCAATTATATTCCGCCTGAGTCGATTCATGACCAGTGGGATATTGAAGGTCTGGAATTGGCCTTGCGTGAAGACATGTCACTGGATCTTCCTATCGCACAATGGCTGGAACAGGACCGTCGTCTCGATGAAGAGGCATTGGTGGTGCGTATTAGCGATGAAGTACTGAATCGTTACCGTTCACGTCGTGAACAAATGGGTGCGGAATCTGCAGCATCGCTTGAACGTCACTTTATGCTGAATTCTCTGGATCGTCACTGGAAAGAACATCTGGCAGCGATGGATTACTTGCGTCAGGGCATCCATTTACGTGGCTATGCACAGAAAAATCCAGAGCAGGAATATAAAAAAGAAGCCTATAACCTGTTTGTGAATATGCTGGGTGTCATCAAATCGGATGTCGTTACAGATTTATCGCGTATTCATGTGCCGACCCCTGAAGAGCTGGCTGAAATGGAAGCACAGCAGCAGGCACAGGCTGAGGCAATGCGATTGCAGTTATCTCATGATGAGTTCGAGGGTTTACTTGCAGATGAACATGAAAATACGACTGAACAAAATGCTGAGGTAAGTCCGGTAGCGCCAGTCTTTGAAGCGCCGGCAAGCCGTAATGCACCTTGTCCATGTGGTTCAGGCCTGAAATATAAACAGTGTCATGGCAGAATCTAAGCGATATTGAAAATCAGAGCCACATGGCTCTGATTTTTTATGTATAAAGATTTTTCAGAAACTGAATACTATTTGCAGTCCTGCGGATTAAATGGTATTTAATGGCTCATTCAACACCGAAAAGTGGAATAACCTGAATGAAAAAAGTATTAAAAACGCTCATGATTGCCGCTTTGGCCATGCCTGCTTTAAGTTTTGCAGAAACTGCAGCCACCACGACACTTGATAAAGTTCAGCAAGCAGTGGGTTCTACTACAGCTCAAGTACAACGTACAGATGAACAAGTGACCGTGGCCAGCCCGCGTACCGGGATTCGTTATACCTTTGCCAATCAGAATCGCCCGATTGTGTTGCAGACCGCTGCGATCGCACCGGCCAATGCGGCCAATGCAGATCGTATTGTGGCATCTAATCCGGCACTTTCTGCCGCGAGTCAGCAGCAAGCGAAGCAGGCTTTATTAAATGAAGCAGGGCAACTTGCGAAAAATTAAAATCTCCGATTTTTTAAAATGCAGAAACCAGTCTTGATGACTGGTTTTTTATTGTGAAAATCCATCATAAATCTCAAGCTGACTCAGGCTTTGGCTCGATTTTTTGTTGCAGATCAACTAAGCTGTATTTTTCCGAAACTTCAATATTGGACTTTAAAATGGCAGTTGGTGACGTATCTATGCCACAGATGCATGTGGTAAAAGGGGTTAAAATTGGTTCGGCTGAAGCCTATGTGCGCTATCAGAACCGACGTGACCTGGTGATATTTGAACTGGCTGCAGGCTCCAATGTTGCAGGGGTATTTACTCAAAATGCCTTCTGCGCAGCCCCGGTGCATGTATCTAAAGCGCATTTACAGGTAGGGAATCCGCGTTACCTAGTGATCAATACCGGCAATGCCAATGCAGGAACCGGCCCTACAGGCATGGCAAATGCAGAAGCTACCTGTGCCAAGCTGGCTGAACTGGCAGGGGTACAGGCTGCTGAAGTTTTACCATTCTCTACGGGTGTCATTGGCGAGCAATTGCCAATGGAGCGTTTGCTCAGCGGTTTACAACCTGCGCTAGACTCATTGCGTGATGATGCCTGGGTCGATGCTGCAACGGGAATCATGACCACAGATACTACACCGAAAGGCGCTTCAGAGCAGTTCGAGCTGGATGGTGCCACCTATACCATGACCGGTATTTCCAAGGGTGCCGGCATGATTCGTCCAAATATGGCGACTATGCTGGGTTATGTGGCAACCGATGCTCCAATCAGCCGTGAACTGGTTCAGCAGTTATTAACAGAAACAGTAAATGTGTCGTTTAACCGCATTACCATCGATGGTGATACTTCAACCAATGATTCCTGCATCTTGATTGCCACAGGTCAAGGCGGGGGGGCTGAAATTACTTCGACTGAAGATCCACGTTATGCAGTCGTGCTTGATGTGTTAATGCGTACCATGAAACGCTTGGCGCAACTGATTGTGCGTGATGGTGAAGGTGCCACCAAATTTATTACAGTTGCGGTAGAAGGTGGTGCTAATATTCAGGAATGCTGTGATGTGGCTTATAGCATTGCACATTCGCCATTGGTTAAAACTGCGATTTTTGCTTCTGATCCAAACTGGGGGCGTATTCTGGCAGCGATTGGTTATGCTGGTGTGCCGAATTTAGACGTTGCAAAAATTCAGGTTTGGTTAGATGATGTACAAATCTGTAAAGATGGTGGTGCGGCGGCAGACTATACTGAAGCAGCTGGTGCAGGTGTGATGGCCCAAGCTGAAATGACGATTCGTGTTGATCTTGGACGTGGTACAGCGAAAGACACGGTCTATACCTGTGACCTGTCTTATGATTACGTCAAGATTAATGCAGATTATCGTTCATAATTCAGATCGTTTCTAAAGCCTCCGTTGTGGGGCTTTTTTTATATCTTATGATTTTTAATGACTGGTCAAAAATGGCATTTTGCCAATTGTGATTAGGGTGTAGGGTAAATGTCCGTGTCATAACGGATAATTAGGGTAGAGTAAGAGTTGTTATGAATAGTGCGACCAAATTAATAGCCAATGAAGCAAAGTCGATTGTGCAGGCGCATTTAGATCGTTTAGGCGTTCCTCAAGAACATCAAATGAGCCAGCAGGAAAAATTAGACAAATTTGCACAAATCAAGGCTGAACTGGAAAAACAGGATGCCGTTTTGGTGGCGCATTATTATTGCGATCCTGAAGTGCAAGAACTGGCTGAGTTGACCGGTGGTTGTGTTTCGGATTCTCTGGAAATGGCACGTTTTGGTCGCGATCATCCAGCCTCTACGTTGGTGGTGGCAGGAGTGAAATTTATGGGTGAAACCTCAAAAATTTTATCTCCAGATAAAACCGTGCTGATGCCAACCCTGGAAGCAACCTGTTCACTGGATCTTGGTTGTCCGGTTGATGAATTTACAGCTTTTTGCGATGCGCACCCCGATCATACCGTGGTGGTGTATGCCAATACTTCCGCAGCGGTGAAAGCGCGTGCCGATTGGGTAGTGACTTCTAGCTGTGCAGTGGAAATTATTGAACATCTGGATAGTCTCGGTGAAAAAATTATCTGGGCGCCGGATCAGCACTTGGGCCGATATATCCAAAGCAAAACCGGTGCAGAAATGTTGCTCTGGGATGGTGCCTGTATCGTGCATGAAGAATTCCGTTCACGCGGTATTGTCAATATGAAAGCACTCTATCCCGATGCTGCGGTGTTGGTACATCCGGAATCCCCCATGTCTGTAGTCGAGATTGCCGATGCAGTAGGCAGTACCTCGCAACTGATTAAAGCCGCACAGACTTTGCCACATCAGCGTTTAATTGTGGCTACGGATCGTGGTATCTTCTATAAAATGCAGCAAGCAGTTCCCGATAAAGTCCTGATTGAGGCACCAACTGCGGGGGAAGGGGCAACCTGTCGTTCTTGTGCGCATTGTCCGTGGATGGCAATGAATGAGCTGGATGGTATTTTGCATGTATTACAGCATAAGGATCAGGAAGTACATGTCGATCCTGTACTGGCTGAACGCGCAAAACTGCCTCTAGATCGCATGTTGAATTTTAGTGCCGGACTAAAACGTTAAAATTTGTATAAAAAATGTCTGAAGCGCTTGATAAATAAACGCTTGGCGCGTTTTTTAGGTTTTTTTTTAAGATAGGTGTTGACGTCTCCGGGCGTCACGCCTAGAATGCACACCGTACCGAACGATGTTCGATACGAAAGCTGAGATGAATCGGAGCATAGCACAGCCTGGTAGTGCACCTGGTTTGGGACCAGGGGGTCGTAGGTTCGAATCCTACTGCTCCGACCAATTCTTCAAGGCAAATGATGTTTGCATCAGTAACGCGCTTGTAGCTCAGTTGGATAGAGCATCCGCCTTCTAAGCGGATGGTCACAGGTTCGAATCCTGTCAGGCGCGCCATTTGGTCGCTTGATGTTAAGAATCAAAATGATGGTGGATGTAGCTCAGTTGGTAGAGCCCTGGATTGTGATTCCAGTTGTCGCGGGTTCGAATCCCGTCATTCACCCCAACTTTTAAAGTTGAAATCGGAGCATAGCACAGCCTGGTAGTGCACCTGGTTTGGGACCAGGGGGTCGTAGGTTCGAATCCTACTGCTCCGACCATCTCCTTAAAGATGGTCGAGATAAAAGATACCGCGTTAAGCGGTTTTTTTATGCCTGAAATTCAACAAGAGTAAAAAATATACAATATTATTTATAATTGCCTTTTTAATAATTGCTTATACAAGCACTTATATCTCTATATCAATTTATTCTTCACTCAATATAGATATTCAGGTGAGATGGATTTTTTATTTTGTGTCTTTTGTTGAAGAAGGATTATGATGCGTTTAAGGGGGGGGATGTTGAGGCATTCTCATTGTCATACTATTTTATTTTGGTAAGGTGTATGCGTTCCTCAGCATTTATATAAAAGGGAAATATAAATAATTTATCAGTCTTGATATCTATATTTTTCTTGCTAAAGAAAAGATAAATTAAAATATAAATATGAAATCCACCAGAAATAGCTTTTATAAGTAAATAAACACTATAAACCTCCTTGGAATGTATGTTTTATAATCAAAAAATAGAAAAACCTGCACTTTTTGTAGAATAAATAAACAGTCGTTGGTTTTTTGCTGAATTATTTAGAAATAGGGGTTGTGTTGGGTGTGAAATCCTGTAGAATGCACATCCATCGGCAGTGATGAAGATTAAAACTTCTGATAAAACAGTAACTTAGCACGAAGTGTTAAGATTAGGTTTTGTTGGTTAAGTTTAAATTAATTTGAATTACGGATTGACACTTTAGAAATTCAGTGTAATATAGCCGACCTAGCTTGCTGGTGACGAATCAGCAAGAAGATCATTAAGAGCTTATGAAGAACAACTTGTGTGGATTTTTACTGGTTGATCGATCGAAATTATTTTCATTGATTGATGGTAGAAATGACTCGAAGTTTATTTGAGAAATATTTGTCAGAAAATTGATGAGCCAAGATTG
>NZ_VPCL01000015.1:0-86250 GCF_013418235.1 Acinetobacter sp. YH12156 | reverse complement strand
AGCCTGTTTCAAGATGGACATGATCTGACTGTCAGTAAATTTAGATGTTTTCATGCAGAATCTCCTGCTCGTATCTTAAGAGAAAATTCTACTTTTAGATCCTATTATTTTTAGGGGGGATTACCATTCAGTTTCTGTCGAGTATCTACATGGTAGTCATGGTGAATTCCAAAATATAGTTTTAGGCATTTCAGATTTAGAAAATAAAGCTTTAAAAAATTTAAAGGCTTATGGCTTTACCAAGTATCATCAAAAACTTTTTAAAGATACAGATTATCTATTTTTAGATGAGTACAAGAGAAAGATTATTTCACATGATAAAAGAATTAGAGAATTTGAAAGAGATTATCAACAGGAGGATAAAGTTTCTCAAAGAAAATTTTTTGAACTAGGAGAAAAATTAAATCTTTATTTTTTCATTTGGGGACATTCCTTAGATATTTCTGATAAAGACTATATTGTTGATTTATTCTCATTAAATAATGAAATGGATCGTAATGTAAGAGTTATGGTTTATTATTTAAATAGGTCTGCTAAGTTTTCATTACTTAACAATCTTTTAGCAATTCTAGGTAAAGAAAAAGTAGAACATTGGATGAAAAATAAATGGCTTCAATTTAAACAAAATCCTGAAATAAAGTTTCAGACTGAAGAAAGAGCAGAGTTCGGGGAAGTATCCTAAAACTATTAAAAGCAAATCTGCTAAAATTTCCTCTTTCTATTTTAGACAAAGTTTAGCCTGCTTAAACGAGCAGGGTGACAATAAAAACTCCCATGCAAAACATCCAAACCCAAAAACTGACCCGTGCCACACTCATGTTCCCGCTGGCACTGGTCTTGTTTGAATTTTCCGTCTATATCTGTAATGACCTGATCCAACCAGCCATGCTATCGATTACCCGTGATTTTGGGGTAAGCAGTTCATGGGCGCCATCCTCCATGTCCTTTTTCCTGTTAGGTGGGGCATTTGTTGCAGCGATCCTGGGGCCATTATCCGATCGTCTTGGACGTAAAACCGTGCTCTTGGGCGGCGTGGCATTTTTCACAATTAGCTGTCTGGCAATTTTACTAACACCCAATATCGAAAGCTTTTTATTCCTGCGTTTCTTACAAGGCTTTGGACTGTCCTTTATTACCGCCGTAGGTTATGCCGCCATTCAGGAAAGCTTCGAAGAGCGCGATGCCATCAAAGTCATGGCACTCATGGCCAATGTTTCTTTACTGGCGCCATTGCTCGGGCCGGTACTGGGTGCCTTTATGATTGATCATATTTCCTGGCATTGGGGCTTTATCGGCATTGCATTTCTGTCATTTTTAAGCTGGTTTGGCCTGAAAGCCAAAATGCCAAACCTGAAAGTCAGTGTTCCGAAGCAGCCGTTTAGCTATATTCTGGATGACTTTAAACAGGTTTTAAAAAATAAACGCTTTGTGATTATGACCGCGGCACTACCTTTGGTCAGCCTGCCGTTGATGTTATGGATTGCCTTATCGCCTGTAATTCTGGTCGAGAAATTTGGATTCAGTAGCGTGCAATATGGTCTGGCACAGTTTCCGGTCTTGGGCGGCTTGATTATCGGTAATCTGGTTTTGCTAAAAATCATCGACAAAATGCCGCTGGGGAAAACTGTACTCTTGGGTGTGCCATTGATGCTGTTTGGTACAGGCTTATTAATACTCGGTCTGTTTATTCCAGATTATTTTGTGCATTGCCTGATTATCGGCACCACCTGTATCAGCCTTGGTGAAGGCGTAAGTTTCTCGGTGCTGTACCGTTTTGCACTGATGTCTTCTGAAGTGTCCAAAGGTACGGTGGCTGCTACGGTTTCGATTATCCTGATGCTGAGCTTTTTCGTGGTGATTGAAGCAGTTCGAATGGCTTATGAAGCCTATGACATTTGGGCCTATTGCATCGCCTCTTTCATTTTGATTGCATTGTGGTTTACTTTGCCGCGTCTGAGCTTAAAGCAGATTATTTCTGAGCGGAAGGTGAGAGGGGAGTTTTAAAGCTCCTTCCTTTTATAAAGGAAGGCTATACCCTCTCTCTAACTCTCTCCCAGAGGGAGAGAGGATTTTAATATCTATTGAAGCTCAGCGACTGGCTGCTCTAGTTTCTTTAATTTCAGATCAAACAAAAATGGCCCAAATGGCAAAATTGAAGCGATCAGGCCCATCAAAAACATGCTGAGCGACCATTTTTGCTTTTCACAGACCGCAAATAACACCACTAAAAACAGCACAAATAGTACGCCATGTCCCATACCAACATATTTCACTAAGATCGGATTATCCATCATGTATTTGACTGGCATCGCGATAAATAAAAGTAGCAGAAATGAAATCCCTTCAAACAAACCGACCAGACGTAAAGTTTTGATGTTCATAAGACATACTGATTTAATTAAATTAACCCTGAGTGTACCCAATATAAATTGAAGATTAAATCTTAAAAATAAAAATATATTCAATATTTATAATGAGTTATAACCGAGTAAAGCAGTTGGTTATTTAGTTTCACGATACTATCATTGATGGCATAACTGCAAAAAAAAACTTTAAGTTTTCCGGCAATAAACTGATCTATTTCAAGAGTAAAAAAGTTATTTAGATGCCAACTCTAAAGAAAATTTCATGAAAAAAGACGAGCAGATTGCCCGTCTTTTTCTTTTTATATCTACACTAATCTGTTTAGATCACACCGCATGCAATGCGGTCACCACCACCACCTAATGGCAAGGGGTTGTCAGAATAGTTGTCGCCGCCGGCATGAACCATAATGGCACGACCCTGAAGATCCGCCAGTTTCAAACGTGGTGCAAGCAGGGTGACACGCGCAGTACCGTCAGTATTGACTTTTAATGCGGGCAAATCACCGAGGTGACCGGTCACCGGGGTACCATGATTGGGGGACTGGTTCGGATTGTAATGACTACCGGCAGCCAGTGCTGCACCCATCTTGCCATCTTTCATGGCGGGTGCACATGAACCATTTTCGTGAATATGGAAACCTCGCTCACCAGCAGGGAGCTGTTTCAGGTTGGTACGTATCACCAGACCGGCTGGACTGTCACTGAGTAATACGGTGCCAATCTCTTGACCTATCCCCTCAGCGGTTACTGCATTTACACTCACGGCTCTGACCAGTTCATTCGATGGAGAAGTCGAGGCGCAACCTGTGAAAAGTGCAGCACTGAGCGCACAAAGTGTCGTAATTTTAAACAATGAAGACATGGTATTGGCATCCTGATCTTTATTCTGTTTTGTAAATCTATTGAAACAGAGCAAGATCAGAAGCTCTATATAGAATCAGTACTTAAATGTTTTGTTTTGTTTAAGTCGACTCAATTTGTGCTTTAAGGTGCTTTGGGCGGTGTGTCTTCGGTCTGTGGATCGATGTCATGTGCCATGGTGGCTTTAGGCATCATTAAGGGTTCATTCAAATTACTTTCATGTAACCATTCACGCCAAATTGCCAGCAAGACTGCAAGAATCACTGGACCAATGAAGACGCCGACCAGACCAAAACTGGCAATACCGCCCAGAACACCAAACATAATCAACAGGAATGGAATTTGTGTTGCGCCAGAAATCACCAGTGGACGAATTACGTTGTCGGCCGTGCTGACAATACAGACACCCCAAGCCATCACCCCAATCGCCTCAATCGTCTGTCCCTGTGAAAAGAGCCACAGTGATACTGCACTATAAGCCACCGGTGGGCCGAAAGGAATCAGGGCGAAAATAAAGGTCACAATGGTCAAGACCATCGGATTCGGTACACCCGCGACAAAATAACTCAGACCTGCCAATAAAGACTGGGCAATTGCAGTCAAACCAACGCCATAGACCACCGCACGTGTAGTGGCAGAAATGGTAGAAAAATAATGATGCACACGTGGCCCGACTACCATCTCAAAAGCTTTACGCACCTGATTTAAAATGGTCTGACCATCACGGTAGAAAAAGAACAGCGAAAGTATCGCAAAACACAATTTAAAGATATTTTTACTGACTTCATTCAATACCACTTTGCCGTAATTCAGATGACCTTGAATCCAGCTCGAGATCGATAGCGCGATACTGTTTGGATCGGTATTGATTTCATTTAAAGTTCGGCTAATTTCCTTGCCGACAATCGGAAGGCCACGAATAAAATCCGGTACATCCAGATGACCGGAAAAGACCTGTCGCTGCAATTCAAAATACAGATTACGACCTTCATGCTGCAACATAAAAATGGCGAAGATAAATGGCAGACCAAACACCAGAATCACGGCCAGAATCATCACGGTTGCACTCAGCGTTGGCCGATTGCCGCACATGCGTAACACCGACTGATACAAGGGCCAAGTCATATAGGCGATAATCGCTGCCCAAACTACAGGGATGATGAAATATTTGAGTATATGAAAACTCAAAAAAATCAGGATAAAGAACAATCCAAATAATAAGACTTTTTGTAATGTAGGCGCGTACTGTTGCACTGAATTTAATGGCTCATTTTTTAGGTCGTGTTCAGGCATATTAACTGAAAAAAAAGCGATCGAAAATGACGGCTTGGTAAGTAGCGTGATTATTTTCCCAAAGCAGTGTTAGGATTCAGCGGACTGGCTTAAAACCACTGACTGGGATCATCGATAATGGCATTCAGCACCGGTTGCCATTGATCCTGTAATTCCCGATAGATTTTTTGAGGTTTATCAAAGACTGACAGACCTTCCATAGCCAGACGGCTATAAGGTGCACGTTCTGAAATCCAGGCCACCGGCTGCTGGTCGATCTTGTCAAAAAACTGCTGTATGTCCTGATTACTGGCTGCATTCGGTTTGGTACGGTTGGCCAACAGTAAAATTTCAACCTTGCCTTTACGAATCCGCTTAATGTCCTGCAAATGCTTGAGAAAACGGCGGGTCGAATCAATATCAAAAAATGAAGGCTGGATCGGAATAATAATCGCATGCGCTTCACTGATCAGCTGCTCGGCATGATCTTCAGTCAACGCTCCCGGTGCATCAATGATCAGATACTCAATCTGCTTCGGTGCATCACCAATGGATTTGTGATTGCGCCAGTCCAGACTTTGAATCGGCATGGCCTGTTCCGGACGTTGCTTGAGCCATTGCAATGCCGATTTCTGGTTATCGGCATCGGCCAGCGCCACCTTATAACCTTTTTGTGCGAGTGCTGAGGCTAGACTAATCGCTGTCATGGTTTTGCCACAACCGCCTTTCTGATTCGCAACTAAAATTGTTTTCATGACTCAAGGTGATTTTATTCTGTTCCTGCCTAGCATATCATTCTTTTCAAGCGTACCAATGGCTGATGTTTTCAACTTCAGTCGAATGTTGTGCTGAAAAAATAAAGTAAATTAGGAAGATTGAATGTCCATATGGATGGCCATGCTGATTGGCACATGTATCGGGGTGGTGCTGACCACCATTATTTTAAGTCAGACACGCAATGGACGCATCAAGGCTGAATATGAGCAGTATATTGCCGAGCTGGAGCTAGAACATCAGCAGGCATTGATCGCCGCGCAAAAACGCAGTGTCAATACCAGCAGGGCAGTCCTGAAAGGCAAAATGGCGGAACAGCTCGCACCGATCATGCCGGAATTTCAATATCTGCCCAGTGATGCCAAGTTTCTGGGCGATCCTGTCGATTATGTGGTCTTTGATGGCTACAGCGATTTCAGAGACGGCGAAGGCGAAGCAGAGGATATTGAAGTGGTATTGATTGATATCAAAAGTGGTGGAGCACGTCTGACCAAAGGTCAGCAAGCGATTGCCCGTGCAGTTCAGGAAGGGCGGGTGCGTTTTGAAACCATCCGGATTGATTTCGATGATTGAGCACGACCAAGGAAAGAATAAGAAATTATGCAGAAATTACTGATCACTGCGCTGCTGTTTATGCTTGGACTGTGGGTCTGGAATGAGTTTTTTCGTGCGATCCCACATCTGGAAGAACGAGGTGTCTTGAAAAACTTTTCGGTAAAGCCGATTCAACCCATTTCAGCTACATTTACTGTGCATGATAAACGTTTCGTTAAACCGAATCGTCGTGTCTTGCATCAGGCCAGCCCTATGGTTGGACATTTTAATGATCTGGCCTATGTCAGTAATATCGATGTGCTGTTGCTCAGCCAGTCACTGCCAGCCATGCAGGCAACATTAGTATTTGATCAAGCAAAACGCTGTTATCAAATCGAGGAACAAATCAGCCAGGCTGAAGCTGAATTTCTCAGCACGCATATCCGGCATTTTAGTCTGATCGCTGCCAACGAGAAAATTGCCAATCAGATTCGCAGGCTAAAATCAGGGCAGAAGATTACACTCAGCGGTGATCTGGTCACAGTACATTCAGGAAGCACGGGACAGGAATTTCAGGTGGGTACAGGCTCGGAATATCATGCCCATTGTCAGTTGCTGCGTGTGACTCAGTTGCAGCAACATTAACGGCAAAACGAAAATAAATTAGCCTTGCGGTTTACGCAGTCGAGCCAGCAGCATACGCTGGCCAATCTTCGGAATCCCTGCGGCATTGATATAATTCAATTCTTCAATTTCAAAACCAGTTTCCAGTAAGGCAGTTTCAATATCCCGGTTTAAATGACAGCCATCTGCGACTTTCTTCTGAATCGGGGTGAGTAAATGCTGCAGGCGCTGGATATTTAAATTTTGTCGATTCAGCACATGTTCGACCACATGCAAGTGACCGCCCGGTTGTAGCACACGATAAATCTCACGCAGACTTTGGCCGAGGTCAGCAATACTACACAGCGTCCAGGTCGAGATCACATGTTCTAGACTATGTTTTGCAAAAGGCAATGCTTCTGCGCTGGCCTGAATATGTTCAACCTGAAAAGCAGCCTGCTGGATGCGCGGTTCTGCCAGCTTGAAAATGGCCGGATTGGGTTCTACGGCATAGACCAGATCTACTTCTTGATAGAAAGGCAGATTCAGCCCTGTACCAAAACCAATTTCCAGTACTTCACCAGAAATGTTCAAAAGCAATTCACGGCGTAAATCCATCAAGGACGGCGTTTGCATCACCTGATTTAAAAGGTGCGGAAAGATGTGTTGTTGATAAAGTTGATACAGCATTTGGGTTGTTTTAATTTAATCTGAATGTATTTTAGCTTAACTGAAAAATACAATATTCGGGAATGCCCAAGCTGACTAAATACACCCAGTTTGTTACCAAGTTCAACTGTTTATTCATTAAAAAATACGTAAGATCAAGGAAGATATCCTTAAAACGTTTGATCAACTCGATTAGGATTAGATTAAAAATGATGTTCAAACACTTTAAACATTATGCTTTGTTGGCCGGTTTGTTGCTGCCTATTTCCAGCTATAGCTCGGTCGATCACAATATTGCCAAAGGTTTGCCACCTGTGGTCAAAGGACAGTCGATTTCCGTCTTGCAGCCTTTTAAAGGCGATTTCCGTATTTTGGGTTCCAAAGTCTATAGCGCTGATCCACAGGCCAAATTCTCTCCGATTGATTATGCGGTGAGTTGGGGGCTGTTTGCTGAACCTGAAATTGCCCGACATATTAGTGTCAATCAATATGACCGTTATCTGAACTGGAAAATGGATCGGGTGCCCGTGCCGGTAGAACAAGCCAAGCAGATGGTGTCCAATATGCATATCATTCCGGCCAATCCTGAAATTGCCAAGGCCATTAAAAAGGTGAAACGTGGTGATCTGGTGCGTATGCAGGGTGAGCTGGTTGAAGTGCGTGATAAAGATCTGGTCTGGACTTCTTCATTGACCCCGACCGATACCGGTGATGGCGCCTGTGAGGTATTCCGTGTCAGTTCAATTCAGTGGATTGAACAGGTTGGGAAAAGCTAAATTAAAATTTGCTATTTAGATGCCTATAAAAAACCGCTCTTATGAGCGGTTTTTTATACTGATAAACTGCTTATTTAGCAGTTAAAGCCTGACCTTCAAATGCAATGCCATCCCAGCCATTTTGCATAAACTGGCGGATATTCTGATGATCGCTGGCTTGAGGCGTCGCTTGTACAGCTGCATAGTGCTCGGCAAACAGGCTTAAGGTTTGGGCCTGATCCAGCCCATTGAGTCGTGCAAAGGCAAAAACTTTGGCGCTGCCTTGGTTTTCAGTGGTTGCATTGCTCTGCTGGCCATTTTTAAATGCAGTCGGGGTATGGGTATAACGCGTTTCGATATAGGCAATCACATCTGCAAACTTTGCCTCACCTGCGGCCAATTGTGCCAATAAATCTTGTGCCATACTGTTTTCCCTTTGCAATCAATAAAAATTCGATGCGATGAATATAGCAATTTTCTTGCGAAGTTCCATGGTATTTAATAGGTTTTCAGTTCAAGATAATCATGAAAATGATTCATAATTAATTCGAAATTTCGGATCAAATCAACTGGATCAATAAATAGAATAGGAACGTATATGGGCTGGCTTTGGGTGGCAATCGGCGGGGCAGTGGGTGCCAGTTTACGGTATGCAGCAGGGCTCTGGTTGCTAAAACCACAGATACAATTTCCTTGGCCGACTTGGTGGGTCAATATTCTGGGCTGCTTATGTGCAGGGATCTTTTTTGCCTGTAGCCAAAAATATCCAATGCTGCAACAGGAAGCACGTCTGTTTTTAATGGTGGGGATACTGGGCGGATTTACCACATTTTCCAGTTTTGGTCTGGAAAGCTTTCAGCTTTTGAAACATGGCGCCGTAGGTTTAGCTCTATTGTATGCGCTGTCGAGTGTAATTGTTGGAATTATCGTTCTGGCGCTGGGTTTTTACTTGACTTCACTGGCTTTGGCTCAAAGCTGAAACAGACATAAAAAAGTCAGGAAACTGGAGGTTATTTCCTGACATAAACCACGATTTGAAGATCAAGATAATCGACGGTTTTTAGTTTTAGCCACGTTTAAAGCGGCCAAAACGTTTATTAAAGCTTGCCACGCGACCTTCATTGCTGGTTTGACGCTGCTCGCCAGTATAGAAGGGATGAGAAGCACTTGAAATATCAAGCGTGACATAAGGATATGTTTTACCTTCATATTCTTTAGTCTGGCTAGAGTTCATTGTGCTGCCAATCACAAAATAAGTATTGGCATTGGTGTCATGGAATAACACTTCACGATACGCTGGATGAATATCTGAACGCATATATAATTCCCTTATGATTCTTAATGAAATGTTATAATATAACATTTGGTATTTCAAGTCATCTAGAGTTACAGCGTGTAAGCCTTTGGGGTCAAAATTAACCTCGACTCGGCACCAGTTCTTCAAATACATCACTCAGATCATCATGAACTTTTAAATGAATCAGGTTCCAGTATTGTCCTGAAATCGTCCGGTTCACCATGAGCGTATCTGGAGATGGCTTAAACACATCCCAATATTTTAGAGAAGGTTTGAGCAACTCCATGCCATCATGATGGGCCGAGTTTTCAGCAAAATCATAATGGGTGACCAGTGGACGCATCAGAACTTCCAGCCATTGTTCATACAATTCAGTCGGGAATTTTCCGGTTTCAGTCAAGGAATGCAGTGCATCTAACTGTTGCTCGATCACGGGAATATTCTTCTCGCGTGCGGCATGAATAAGTTCCCGGAAATGCCCAATCACTTCAGTCGAAAGAGTCTTAACGCCACCATAATCATAAACAATCACAGAGCCATCTTCACGAAAGGCAAAGTTGCCCGGATGCGGGTCACAGTGAAAGCGTTTCAGATAAAAAATTTCCTGACCAATCGCACGCAGCAGACGGCGCCCTAAGGCATTGCGGGTTTCCTGTGGCCAGGTGCTGGCGGTTTCAATACTTTCTCCCATTTCCTGACTCAAGGTTAGAATATGCCGTGAAGAATATTCATGAAAAACCTGTGGAATCACAATTTTATGATCCAGGGATTCATGGAAGGCGCGGGCAACTTCTAGGTTCTGAGCTTCAATTTCATAGTTGAGCTCATTGTCCAGACTGTGCTGGATTTCTTTAAATAACTGATCCTGAAGTTTACGGTCAATCTTTAAAACGCCCATCATGCGTAGCGCCAGACGTACCTGTTTCAGGTCACTTTCACAGGCTTCATCGACCCCCGGATACTGTACCTTGACCACCACTTGCTGGCCATTGGGTAAAGTGGCTTTATGTACCTGACCAATCGATGCTGCGGCAAAAGGCTGTTCATCAAACTGTTGAAATAATTGCTGTAAAGGTTTACCGAGTTCCTTTTCAATTTGCGCCTGAATGTCCTTAAATGGCATGGGCGGTGCCTGACGTTGCAATTTGGCAATGGCTTTGGCAACTTCGGGTGGAAAAATATCTTTATATTGCGAGGCGATCTGACCAACTTTCATGACCGCGCCTTTCATTTCTCCCAAGGTATCCGCGATTTGTATACCAATATCCTGAAATAATTTGCTGCGCGCAGTATTTTTCTGCTCTTCGTCGGCAGTTAAATTTTTAATTGAATTGGATAGGGTTTTACCTGCAATACTTGCGGTCATTCCGGCAAGTTTCATAAAGCGACGACCGGGTGTGCTAGCCGTTTTTGCCATGCGAGATTCCTTGAAACCAACAATTATTTGATGTATTTGATCATAGGTGACAAAGATTCAATTGCCTAGATTTAATTGTAGAGGTTGTGTTGTGATTTTCTTTAACTTCTCCATCTTTAGTGCATGATCTTTGATTTATCAGAAGATTTTTATTCCTCTCCTGTACTTAAACCCAAACAAGATTCCTGAATACATCATTGTTTTAGGTTAGGCTGCATAATCATACTAAAGGTTGTTTTAATCCCAAAAGTATAAATAAAACAACTCGCAGTAATGAAGAAAATTCAATGAAAGCCTATCGATATTTTACTGCTCAAGATGATGTGTATTTTTGTGTGCGTATCACTTAAACTTTAAATACAGGACCTAAGTTAGATGATTCACCCACCATGCGCTTTAATGGCACGGAGGTGGTTGTAGAGCCGCTGCTGATCAAAGATGTGATAGACGAATCAGAGATTTCCAAAGCATTAAAAAATGCGCTGGATCCTGAATCGCAGCGCATTTTCCAGCTTGAATTAATCGGCTGAACGCATTGAGTGGTCGAGACTTAAACGTTTATTGTTGCCATATAAACGAGCTAATAAAAGTACACAGGCCACACTCAGACCCACAATCAGGCCAACCCAGACACCGGCTGCGCCCATGTCGGTAAAGCGGGACAGATACACCCCGACCGGGAAGGCAATCACCCAGTAAGCCAGCATGGTGATCCACATAGGGCCTTTGGTGTCCTGCATCCCACGCAGACAACCTGCTGCACTGATCTGCCAGCCATCCATTAGTTGATAAGCAATCGCAAACAGAATCAGATAGACCGCGATTTGGGTCACGATCATATCCGAGGTGTAGAGCGCCACGATTTCATTACGGAACACCCAAAGCAAAATCATGGTCAGGATTGCCAGAATAGTGGCAGTGATCAGGCCGAGATATTGCACTTTACGCATTGCCTGCCAGTTCTGTTCGCCATAATAGGTGCCGACCCGAATGGTCAGGGCAATCGCCAGTGACATTGGAATCATAAACAGCTGTGAGGTCACTGAAATGGCAATCTGATGCGCAGCAACAATGGTTTCTCCCAAAGGGCTGAGCACGATCGCCGCAGTACTAAAAATACTGACCTCAAAGAAAATCGCCAGTCCGATCGGCAGACCAAGCTGCAAGATGCGTTTCATCCATTCCGGGTTGATTTTTTCCCAATGAGTAAACGGCTGGGTGCGTTGATAGGCTTTATTCTTAAAAATATACAGTGCCAGAGTAATGACCATTAACCACTGTAAAATTGCCGTAGCAAAACCACAGCCGGCACTACCCAAGGCTGGAACAGGGCCAATTCCATACATAAATACATAGTTCAGTGGAACCAGCAATACCAGTGCCAATAGGCTGATGACGGTCACCGGGCGTGGATGACCAATCGCTTCTGAATAGCCACGTAAGGCGGCATACATAGTCACTGCCGGCATACCAAAACCAATTGCATGCAGGAATAAACCGGCTTTAGGCTGCAAGCTTTCCGGTACACCTAAGATTGGTAAAGTCGCTGGCAACAGCTGCAAAATCAGGCCAGCAATAATCCCCAGAATCAGGGCCACCCAAAGTGACTGACGGGCAATGGTGGCAATTTTTTCAGGGGTACGTGCGCCATTCGCTTCAGCCACCAAGGGTGTCGTGGCAATCATGATGCCGCTAAACAGCAGCATCACCGGAATCCACAGACCCACCCCGACTGCAATTGCTGCAAGATCGGTCGCAGACAGATGACCTGCCATAATGGTATCAATCAGGCCCAAACCTGCCTGGGAAAATTGGGTCACCAGAATAGGTAACATCAGATGAAACAGTTTTTTTAATTCAAAACCAAAGGTCGTAACCGGTGTAACATTCGACACAAAAATTACTCATCGTGATCATGTGCTTAAATAGAGGGGTTTAGCGTTGTAAAGTGAGAAGCACACCAATAAAAATTACTCCGCCGCCTAAAAGACGTTGCCAGTTAATCGGCATTTTTTCGTTGCCCAATAAACCCAGATGATCGACCAGCATCGACATGGCCATCTGACCAAAAATAATCAGGCCGCTAAGCACCAGAAAGCCAAGTTTGGGGGCTGCATAAATGCTCATACTAATCGCGTAGACACCCACGATGCCCCCAAGCCATAAATACCAGGGAACATTCATTAATTCCTGTACACCGGGTTTGGGATTGGACTGAAAAAGTACAATCACAGCGAGCACTATTGTACCAATCAAAAAGGAAAAAAATGCAGCTTGCATAGGAGAATATAAATATTCTTTCAGTTGCGTGTTAATTGCGGTTTGAAGCGTCAGCAAAACACCAATTGCAAAGACTAAAGGAAGTAAAATAATCAGTTGAGAAGATATTTTCATAATTTTAACTGTCTAATTCTATTTGAGTTTTTAGATATAACCCGGTGATCATTTTAATTTTAGCAGTGTTGCTGTCGAGTCATGTTAAAATTCAGCTATATCTTGTAGTCGTTTTTGAGTAGTTCTTTGGCTGAATTGAATCCTGCTGTTATCCCATTGTCTTTATATATTCATATGCCATGGTGCGTGCGCAAATGTCCGTATTGTGACTTTAATTCGCATGCTGTTCCTGATGGTGAATTATCACTGGAACTAGAACAGGAATATTTACATGCCTTGGTTGAGGATTTTAAAACGCAGGTCGATTTTGCCCAAGGCCGCCAGATTCATACTGTATTTATTGGTGGCGGTACGCCGTCGCTGATTTCTGCTCAAGGTTATCAATGGCTATTTGATCAGTTGCAAGCCATTATTCCCTTTGCAGAAGGCTGTGAAATTACGCTGGAAGCAAATCCTGGTACGGTAGAGCATGACCCATTTGCAGGTTATTTGCAGGCCGGCATTAACCGTTTGTCGATTGGGGTGCAGAGTTTTAATACTGACCATCTTAAACGCTTGGGTCGGATTCACAGCAATGAAGATGCGATTTCTGCGATTGGATTGGCGCGTGAAGCAGGCTTTCAACGAATTAATGTCGATTTAATGCATGGCTTGCCTGAGCAGACTTTAGATCAGGCCTTGCATGATTTAAAACTTGCGGTAGAAAATGGCGCGACACATATTTCCTGGTATCAGCTGACGATTGAACCGAATACGGTATTTTTCCGTACCCAACCTATTCTACCGGTAGATGATGTACTTGAAGAGATTCAGGAGCAGGGCGAAATTTATCTCAAAGCTCAAGGCTTTATCAATTATGAAGTTTCTGCCTGGCGTAAAGAACTACCTTCAGCGCATAACCTGAATTATTGGCAATTCGGCGATTATCTGGCGATTGGTGCGGGTGCACATGGCAAAGTGACTCAACCTGATGGCGTATATCGTTTCCAGAAAACCCGCTTACCTAAGGATTACTTAGCCAAAGTACCTGCTGAACATTTGCAGTTTAAGCGTATTGAAGCTGAAGAGATGCCATTTGAGTTTATGATGAATGCGCTACG
This sequence comes from Acinetobacter sp. YH12156, assembly GCF_013418235.1. NCBI lineage: Bacteria > Pseudomonadati > Pseudomonadota > Gammaproteobacteria > Moraxellales > Moraxellaceae > Acinetobacter > Acinetobacter sp. YH12156. The sequence continues at coordinate 72,208 of NZ_VPCL01000015.1, read as the reverse complement.
CTTAAATCAGGGCGTAGAGGCTAAATTTTATATCGAGCGTACTGGTCAAAGTTTGGATACTTTACAAGATTTATTAAGCTCTTTACGTAAACGAAAATTAATGATCTATGATCAAAACCGGCTTGCATGTACCGAGCAGGGGCATATCTTCTTAAATTCGGTACTGGAAGAATTTCTTTAACTGATTTTTATTTTCTGAACATTTTTCAAAGACCTTCATAAATCTATATGGGGGGTTTTTATTGTGCAGATTTTACCAGATCAGGAATTTTTAGCTTGGCATAGAGCACACCGGTTTTTAAATCAAACAAATAAGCTTTAAAAGCTAGAGTTGAATAAGAGAAATTACAAGCACAAAAAAAGCACTCTAAGAGTGCTTTTTTTCAATATCTTGCTTCTAAATTATAGAGCAACGATATTTACAGCTGTAGGGCCTTTTTGACCTTGAGCTACGCTGAAAGAAACCTTTTGGCCTTCAACTAAAGTTTTGAAACCTGAACCAGTGATTTCGCTGAAATGAGCAAAAACGTCTGGACCTGATTCTTGTTGAATGAAACCGAAACCTTTAGTTTCGTTGAACCATTTTACTGTACCGTTAACTGTATTAGACATAATGTAACCTATTGAATCGTATGAATTTATAGCCAAAATTTCAGATGACTAACTGTAACTTTGAAAAATAAAAAGGATGGAGCTTTTTGATCTGTAATACGAAGGTTTATGACTAAAACTGCGATACTTAAAAGAAACTAACCAAAACAAGAATTTTTCTAGTTGGGATTATCATACCGCTTATTTTGAGATATACAAGCGTTTTATTTATCTAATTTATTAGGCTATTGAAAAATATAAAATTAAACCTGTATATTTTGTATTCAGATCAGTGTTTTTAGGGTTTTAAAAGGGTAGCTCTCAATCAAAAGAGCGCCGAAGCGCTCTTTGTAATTCAATTTACAGCTTAGTAATCAAAACTAAAGTGCTCTGGCGCCAGTGCGGTCATGGTTTTGGATGGATTCACCATCGCTTCAGCATGACCTTGGGTACGAGGCAGAATACGTTCGAAATAGAAATCAGCGGTTTTGATTTTTGCTTTATAGAACTCAGGTACTTCTGCGCCATCGCCAGAAGCCAGTTTGGCTGAGGCAACTGCGGCTTGCTGCGCCCAGAAGTATGCCATCATCACATAGCCCGAGAACATCAGAAAATCGACTGAAGCAGAAGAGACGATGTCGCGGTCTTTACGGGCTGCCAGCATGATTCGAACAGTTAATGCATTCCACTGGGCACATAGCTTGGTGAGATCCCAGGCAAAACGGCGCATATATTTATTACGCGCATGCTGACCACAGAATTTCAGGATTTCAGCGGTGTAATCACGAATCACTTTGCCTTTCGAGGTTAACAGTACTTTACGACCGATCAGATCGAGTGCCTGTACACCTGTCGTTCCTTCGTACAAGGTAGAGATACGTGAATCACGCACGATCTGTTCCATGCCCCATTCTTTGATATAGCCATGACCACCAAAGATTTGCATACCGTGATTCGATGCTTCATAGCCCATTTCAGTCAGGAAGCCTTTTAGAATCGGGGTATAGAAACCTAAGTGATCATCATGCTGTTCAAAGGCAGCGGTATCGCCACGCAATAAAGCATCATTCATGTTGTCGGCAATTTGCGCAGCATGATAAATCATGGCACGGCCACCTTCGGCAATGGCTTTTTGCGTCAACAGCATACGGCGTACATCGGCATGATGAATGATGGCATCCGCCACTTTTTCCGGATCTTTTTTGCCAGACAGGGCGCGCATCGACATACGTTCTTTGGCATACGGCAGAGCACCTTGGAAGGATAACTCCGCATGACAGATGCCTTGAATCGCAGTACCAATACGCGCAGTGTTCATGAAGGTGAACATGGCATGCAAGCCTTTATTCGGTTCACCAATCAAGTAACCCGTGGCCTTGTCGAAATTCAGCACGGCTGTTGCTGAGGCACGAATCCCCATTTTATGTTCAATCGAACCGCAATTGACTGGATTGCGTTCACCGATGCCACCATCGGCAGCAGCAATAAATTTCGGTACGATAAACAGTGAAATGCCTTTAGTACCTTGCGGTGCATCCGGAAGGCGCGCCAGCACGATATGTACGATATTTTCAGTGAGATCGTGCTCGCCTGCGGAAATAAAGATTTTGGTTCCTGAAATGGCATACGTGCCATCTTCTTGCGGCTCGGCTTTGGTTTTAACCTGACCCAAGTCAGTACCACATTGCGGCTCAGTCAGACACATGGTGCCAGCCCAAGTACCCGCAACCAGATGCGGCAGATAGGTATTCTTCTGCTCATCGGTGCCGTACTGGATAATGGTATTGATACAGCCCACGCTTAAACCCGGATACATCTGGAATGACCAGTTTGCAGTTCCCATCATTTCCGATTTGATCAGGTTTAAAGACATTGGCAGGTTTTGACCACCAAACTCTTCAGGATAAGACAGACCTTGCCAGCCACCTTGGACGAACTGATCATAAGCGTCTTTAAAGCCCTTAGGCGTTTTCACTTCGCCATTTTCAAAATGACAGCCTTCAGCATCACCGCTTTCATTCAGAGGTGAAAGTACATTTTCACAGAAATCTGCTGCACCTTCCAAGATCATGTCTACCGTGTCGGTATCGGCATATTCACCATTCGACAAATTCTGGTAGTGCGCAGGGTAATCGAGCACTTCATTCATAAGGAAGCGAATGTCGTGTAAAGGGGCTTTATATGCTGGCATGCGTTTAATCCTGATTAAAATAGTTTTGGATTATCTGTATCGATTCTTTGATTATTCATATTTGAGATAAAAAAACATTGATAAGGCAAGCAAATAAAAATGTCAGAAAAGCGAATCGAGTCTTAGAGCCAACCAATAAAATCGGATGATTTCATCTTCTGGCTGTCAGCGTACAGAAAGGTTGAAAACTTCTTATCTGATTGGACTTTAATGAATTGAACACCAGATTGTCTAGTGCTACTTTTGTATGAATTGTACTCAATTGTTATCAATAAAAAATTCAAGTTAAAAATGTCATTAAATCCAGTAGCTGAATTTTTAGTCTTTAATAATGGAGTTAAGATCAATTCGGATTGTTGTTACAACCCGAATTCTCTGGTCAAAATAACTGGATATTTATAGAAAATCTTTTAAATCTGGTTTGATGCCATTCCAGATAGAAAAAGATTCCAGTGCCTGACCGACCAGCATGCCAAAGCCTTCAGATGTTGGCACAGCACGTGCTTTGGCCTGATCAAGGAAGGAGGAAGGCTTGCCATAGGCCATTTCATAGGCATAGTTAAACTGTAAGGCTTCTGGAAGCAGCAAAGCATCACCGCTGAGACTGGCTGAAGTGGCATTGATCACCAGATCAAACTCACCTGCAAGATGTTCTAGTGAAATAGCCTGTAATTCGAGCTGCGCTACAGCATCCTGCAGATCCGCAACCAGTTGTTCAGCGCGTGCCAAGGTGCGATTGGCAATCACAATTTTTTTTGCGCCTGCCTGGGCGAGAGGATAGATCACGCCACGGGTTGCGCCGCCTGCACCGATAATCAGGATGTTGGTATTTTCCAGCGGCCAGTTGAGTGCACGAATCGCATCGACCAGACCTTGACCATCAGTATTATCGCCATGCAAAATACCATTTTTCATCCACAGGGTATTCACTGCCTTGGCAATTTTGGCTCGCTCACTGAGCACCTGACACTGGGCAAAAGCCTGCTCTTTAAACGGCACGGTGACATTCATCCCGATTCCGCCATGGGCAAAAAACTCCTGAATATTGGCCTCAAAGCCATCCAGTGGAGCCAGACGTTTGCTGTAATTTAGATCAATTCCGGTTTTTGCTGCAAAAGCATGATGCAATTCTGGAGAGCGTGACTGTTCAATCGGATTACCAATCACGGCAAATTGTTTGCTCATTTCACAATGTCCATGTGCTGAAATGAGCATCAATATACGTGAAAAAGCGCAGGGACTAAAGCCTGCGCTGTTTTAAATAAGGGGGCTGGAAGTGCGGTTTAGGAACTGCAGATGTCCATAATATGTTCTGCAAATACCAGCGCCATACTAAGCACAGCTCCGACCACAGTCAGGATACTCACCAGAATAGCCGCGCCATCCAGAAGCAGATTATGACTCAAAACGGCGGTACTCATCGCACTGATGGCGAGAGCCAGAAAAAGCCAAAAGGCAAAAACAGGAAGATTTAATTGAAGATGATGCATTGTTATTCTCACTAGACATCTAATAGATTGTGATCGATGTAGCGATAGGATGCCGCGACCAAATCAGGGATTACTCTGCAGCAGTATAGAGGAATAATGGATTAAAACAGCCCTCTATTTGAGGGCTGTTTGTATCATTTCATTGCAGTTGATTTTAATTCTGTGAGCCAGTCATGGGGTTTCAGATAGTAATCGGTCAAACGCTTTTCCGGCGAGCCTTCATCCCATTCAGGACGATAGGACCAGCCGGTCAGCGGAGGCAAGCTCACCAAGATTGATTCAATTCGGCCGCCGGTCTGCAAACCAAATAGCGTACCGCGGTCATAAACCAGATTGTATTCGACATAACGGCCACGACGATACAACTGGAACTCGCGTTGTGCTTCGGTATAAGGCTTATCCTGATTACGCTGGAAAATCGGCAGAATCGCCTCTAGATAACCATTGCCTACGGCCTGTATATACTGGAAACAGGTATCAAAATCCCACTGATTCAGATCATCAAAGAATAACCCGCCGACACCACGCTGTTCATCACGATGTTTTAAATAGAAATAATCATCACACCATTGTTTATGTTCAGGATAAATCTCTTCACCAAATGGCGCACACAGATCATGCGCCGTCTGATGCCACGAAAGGACATCTTCATCATTTGGATAGAACGGCGTCAGGTCGAAACCGCCACCAAACCACCAGATTGGATCTTGCCCTTCTTTTTCTGCAACGAATAAACGCACGTTGGCATGTGAGGTTGGTACATTCGGATTTTTCGGATGGATGACCAGCGATACACCCATCGCTTGCGCCTTGGCACCGGCAATATTGGGATGGCGTTCAGTGGCTGAAGCGGGCAGTTTGGAAATATTGATATGGGAGAACATCACCCCGCCTTTCTCAATCACGGTACCATTTTGCAAGACACGCGAACGGCCACCCCCACCTTCAGGACGTTCCCAGTCATCAATGATAAATTCGGCCGTACCGCCGCCAGCACGCTCCTGTTGTTCCAGTGCTGCACAAATCCGTGCCTGCAAGTCGAGGAGAAATTCACGAACGCGTTGAATATCCGCAGATGTAGGATGCTGCATCAGAGCCTCGTAGGAAAATAAAAAACTAGCTACATCAAAGCATAAAATCAGTCAAAGATTAAGGTCTATTTAGCAATGTAGTGGATTGAACCAGGCTTTAAATTTGAGTATTGATGGACAGAATGGGGCATTAAATCCGACCAAATGGCTAGGTTGAATTCTTTTTTCAAGCTCCGCACAATAACTTGCAAGCGCTCATGGGTTTGGGCATTTCTCGATGGTAATAGGTGGGTGTCATGTCGGTACAGGTCAATTCCCTGATTCAAAAATATAATGTTCCCGGTCCCCGCTATACCAGTTATCCGACCGTTCCATATTGGGAAGAGCAGAATTTCTCACTGGAACAATGGAAGCAAACGCTGAAAAAATCCTTTACTGAATCCAATCAAAGTGAAGGCATCAGCCTGTATATCCATCTGCCATTTTGCGAAAGCCTGTGCACTTTTTGCGGGTGTCATAAGCGAGTCACGAAAAAACATGAAATGGAACAGCCCTATATTCAGGCAGTGCTGAAAGAGTGGGATTTGTATTGTGAGTTGCTGAAAGATAAGCCGGTCATTAAAGAAATTCATTTGGGTGGGGGAACACCGACTTTCTTTTCTGTTGAGCATTTGACTCAACTGATTCAAGGTATTTTGGCCAAAGCAGACATAGCGCCTGTGCATGAATTCAGTTTTGAAGGGCATCCGAACAATACCACGCGTGAGCATTTACAAGGCTTGTATGATCTGGGCTTTCGCCGGGTCAGTTATGGGGTGCAGGATTATAATGAAACCGTGCAAAAAGCCATTCACCGGATTCAGCCCTATGAACATGTCAAACAGGTAACCGAATGGGCGCGTGAAATTGGCTATGAGTCGATTTCGCATGATCTGGTGTTTGGCCTGCCTTTTCAGCATCTGGACGATGTCTTAAATACCATTGAGCAAACCAATTCACTTCTGCCGGATCGTTTGGCTTTATATAGCTATGCACATGTGCCCTGGATTAAAGGCAATGGCCAGCGCGGTTTTAAAGATGCTGATGTACCCAAAGATGCAATCAAACGTGAATGTTATGAAGCGGCCAAAAAGAAACTGCTGGCGCATGGCTATCATGAAATTGGCATGGATCATTTTGCTTTAGATACAGATGGCATGTACCAGTCCTTTCAAGCTGGAACATTACACCGCAATTTTATGGGATACACCGCCTCTAAAACTCAAGTGATGATCGGTTTAGGAATTTCTTCGATCAGTGATAGCTGGTACAGCTTTGCCCAGAATGTGAAAACTATTGAAGAATATTATGCCTGTTTAGCTCGCAATGAAATTCCGGTATTTAAAGGACATGTCTTAAATCAGGAAGATTTGATTATTCGTCAGCATATTCTGAATTTGATGTGCAGCTTTAGTACCTCATGGGAAAAACCCGAGCTATTTTTCCCTGAAATCGATCAGGTGGTGGAACAGCTTAAAGAAATGGCACAGGATGGTTTGATTCAAATGACAGACTCATCAGTCACGATTTTGGAGAAAGGGAAACCATTTGTACGTAATATTTGTATGGCTTTTGATTTACGTTTAAAGCGACGCATGCCGGAGAACCGGATTTTTTCGATGACGATTTAACACTTAATCCATCCCAACCCTCCTTTAAGAAAGGAGGGAGTTTTCTCCTTTTTTTGAAAGAAGGAAAAGCCTCCCTGAGCAAGACTTAAGCATTGCTTTAAGTCGAAGCGCAAGAAAGGGAGGTTTGGAGGGATTTATTAAGGGGAGGATTTAAAAATCATCCTTCTGATAAAGATGCGCCATACGTTCATGTTTGGTTTTGAGATATTGCTCATTAAACGGATTTAAGCCGACGGTGAGGGGCACCCGATCGACCACATTAATCCCTTGGGCTTTTAAAGCTTCAATTTTTAAAGGATTGTTGGTCACCAGACGTACCGCTTTGACCTGCAAATGATCCAGCATAATGCTGCACATGTCATATTGACGTGCATCAGCCGGCAGATTAAGCATTAAATTGGCATCGACCGTATCATGTCCCTGATCTTGCAGGGCATAGGCACGAATCTTGTTGGTCAGGCCAATACCGCGTCCTTCCTGACGCAAATACAGAATCGCCCCGCGACCTAACTCATTGATCAGCTTTAAAGTCGCCTGCAATTGCGGGCCACAGTCACATTTCAGTGAAGCAAAGGCATCACCGGTTAAACATTCAGAATGTACACGAACCACGACTGGCTCGTCAGAAACTTCTTCAAGTCCTTTAGACAGCGCGACATGTTCTTCGCCAGTCTTAGGGTCTTGAAATACAGTAATTTTAAATTCACCGTGAGCGGTAGGTAATCTTGACGTTGCGACAAATTCGATTGGCACAGCTGAACCCGTTAAATCCTGAAAGTGGCTAAAGTATAGCGTAATGATTGAACATTGGTAGAATTGCAAAGTCGAAATTCTGTATTAGATTTTCTTTTTTGTAGAAAGCAGACGATAATAGTTGATAAATAGTAAGATTATTCAGGATAATCGTAGCCTGCGATTTTTTCACCCCGATGAGATCATTGTTTAATATTGCATCGCTAGAAGCGTAGCTGAATTGAAGCTGCTACAATTCAGCTATATGATCGGGTACTCCCCATTGACCTAGCTTTAGATTTGCCAGGCTTTAGAAGGCTTTGCCATAATATGCTGTATACAGAAATCCCTACTCAACGCCCTGTAACACCGTTGCTGGATACGATCAATCATCCTGAGCAACTACGTTTACTCGAGCAAAGCCAGCTAGCGCAAGTGGCAGATGAGTTACGTCAATTCATTTTGTATGCTGCCGGGCAAAGTGGTGGACATTTTGGTGCCAACCTCGGTGTTATTGAACTTACGGTGGCTCTGCACTATTGCTTCAATACTCCACATGACCGTCTGATCTGGGATGTGGGGCATCAGGCCTATCCGCATAAGGCACTGACCGGTCGTCGTGAACAGCTCACTACTATCCGGGCCAAAGATGGTCTGGCAGCCTTTCCGGCACGTGAAGAATCTGAATTTGATACCTTTGGGGTAGGGCATTCTTCGACGGCGATTTCTGCTGGTCTGGGCATGGCCTTGGCACGTCGCTACCAGAACAAGCCATGTGAAGTGGTATCGATTATTGGAGATGGCGCCATGACGGCGGGTATGGCCTTTGAAGCCTTGAACGATGCCGTCGCACACAATGCCGATCTGATGGTGGTGCTGAACGACAATGACATGTCGATTTCTTGCAGTACTGGCGGTTTTGCCAAGCATCTGGCGGCGATCTGGGAGCGCGGTGAATTCGTTAATATTACCGAGGAAGGTGAAGCTTACGTACAGCCGCATCCGGAGTGGCTGTATAACTCACGCTTGCACTGTGCCGCGACTGATGCCGCAGATAACCTATTTAAAGCCATCGGCTTTGACTATTTTGGCCCTTATGATGGTCATGATGTCAAACAACTGGTGCATGTATTTAAAGCGCTGAAAAAGCGTACAGGCCCACGTCTGATTCATATCTATACTAAAAAGGGCAAGGGCTTTGCGCCGGCCGAATCGGATCAAATCAAATATCACGCGATTAGCAAGCTTAATGCCCTTACCGCTGCCAAGACTGCACCGAAATATTCGGATGTATTTGGACAGTGGCTCTGCGATGAAGCAGCACAGGACTCGCGCTTGCTCGCGATTACACCGGCCATGTGCGAAGGCTCAGGTATGGTGCAGTTTGCCAAAGAATATCCGGAACGTTTTTTCGATGTCGCGATTGCAGAGCAGCATGCCGTGACGCTGGCTGCGGGCATGGCCTGTGAAGGCTTAAAGCCGGTCGTGGCAATTTATTCGACCTTCCTGCAACGTGGTTATGACCAGCTGGTACACGATGTGGCCTTACAAAATCTGGATGTGACCTTCGGTATTGATCGTGCTGGTCTGGTCGGTGAAGATGGCCCGACCCATGCCGGTGCCTATGACTATGCCTATATGCGGACGATCCCGAATATCGTGATCATGGCACCAAAAGACGAAAATGAATGTCGTCAAATGCTGCATACCGCTTATTTATATCCTGGGCCGGCAGCTGTGCGTTATCCACGTGGTAATGGCTTAGGGGTGGATATCCAGCAAAAGATGCTTGAAATTCCAATCGGTCAGGCGGAAATTGTCGCCAGCTTTAATGCGCAGTGTGACGAATATATTTCTGTGCTGGCTTTTGGCAGCCGGGTACAGGCCGCAGTCGACGCCGCTGAAGCCTTTGCAGTGAAACATGAGATTGGTGTGCGTGTTGTGAACATGCGTTTTATCAAACCTCTTGATACGCAAATGCTGGATGATCTGGCATCAAGCACCAGTCTGTTTGTGACAGTAGAAGAACATGCCGTGATGGGCGGTGCTGGTAGTGCTGTGAATGAATATCTGGCAGAAGCACAGATTGTGAAACCGCTGCTGAATCTTGGTTTAGACGACACATTTATGGCTCAGGCCACGCATGCACAAATGCTGCATCAGGCAGGATTGGATGCGCAAGGTATTGAAAAATCAATGAATCAAGCCTGGTCAGCCTTGGGGCAAAGCGTTTTGTCATAAGTTCTTAAAAATTTTAGACACATTTTCTCCAAAAAAGCCCTGATATTTGCTAAGATATCGGGGCTTTTATGCATTATTCTTTATCAGTTTCTTTAAATTTGTAGTGGGTGTTCAATGGAACCTATGGTGGTGATGGCTGCGCGTGCGGCTCAGTTAGTTGGTCAAGAGCTTTTAAAAGCGCATCAGAATCGTCATAAACTCGATCTACAAGTCGAAGAAAAAGGAATTGATGGTCCAGTAACGCGTGTAGATCGTTATTTGGAGCAGTTGACCATCGATACCCTACGTAAAAGCTATAAAAATCACAGTTTCCTTGGTGAAGAGTTTGGCTATCAGGAAGGTAATGGTCACGACGCCGATTGGTGTTGGGTGATCGATCCACTGGATGGTACTTTAAACTTCATTAACGGTTTCCCGCATTTCTGTATCTCTATCGCAGTTCAGCACAAAGGCATTACTCAACACGGGGTGATTTATGACCCGGTGAAAGATGAGCTATTCTCTGCCAGTCGTGGTCGTGGTGCCATGATGAACCAGCGTCGTATTCGTGTGAATGTCAAAGACAGCCTGGAAAATACCTTTATGGCTGTTGGTCACGCTTACCGTGCTAAACGTAATGGCGAAGTTGTATCTTATGCCAAGAACCATTTTCAAAGTTTGTTAAACGTGACTGAAGCTGGCGCGCAATATCGTCGTTCAGGTTCTGCGGCATTGGATTTAGCCTATGTTGCTGCAGGCCGTTTTGATGCTTACTTCGAACTTGGTTTAAAACCTTGGGATATCGCAGCGGGCGAATTGATCGTGAAAGAAGCAGGCGGTACTGTAGTTGATGCACGTGGTGGTAGCGACTCTATGGAAAATGGTCAAGTTTTGGCTTGTTCAATGAAAATGCTTAAACCTTTAATGCAAGCAGTTGTTCCTGCTTGGGGTGAAGCAGCAAAATAATCGGGTTTAGATGAAATATATCTAATTTTCAGAAAAGGCATCCTTCGGGATGCCTTTTTTAGAGCAGTAAAATAGTTAAGAAGGGAGGTAGAGTATATTTCTCACATGATATGAATATTGGAAATATCAAGTGAATTGGCGAAAACTGCCTTTTTATACCGGTTGTTACATTTTTTATTCATATTTAAGTGTATGAAATTAATATATAAATTATAGACAGAGCAAATTAGTTTTAAAACTTAATGACATTGTTGATTATTCTGCTATAATTTCGCCACGCACTTAATTTCTGTTCTTTACCTGAACACTATCTTCTAATCATTGTATGCGCGTGCTGTCCATAGAGAGGACATATCCTTCGCGCCCCAATCGCTTAAGCGATTCCTTCAGGTTTGCGGCCGTAATCATGCGTGCGTTATATCCACATCGTCGTTACTCGGATCGCTGCTGAATCCTAATATTTTCAGCATTATTTGCTGTGCCGCTTTTTGCCGATGTCCATAATTGTTATTTATTAAATGGAGCACCCACTTCAGGGTGAATACTCTCTATGAGCAAAACTTTTGCTGATTTTTCCCTCGACGAATCTCTAACCCAGGCTCTCGATGCTTTAGGCTTTACTACTCCAACTCCTGTACAAGAACAATCGATTCCAGCTGCACTTGAAGGTAAAGACCTTCTTGTGTCAAGCCAAACAGGTTCTGGTAAAACTGCTGCTTTCTTGCTTCCTACCTTAAATGCGTTGGCAAGCCAAGATACATTAGTACCATTTAAAGACCGTATGAAAGCGGTTACTCAACCGAATATTCTGGTGATTTCACCGACTCGTGAATTGGCACAACAGGTATGTCAAGACGCAATTGCATTTGTACGTCACATGAAAGGTGTTCGTATTGCTGCAATCATGGGCGGTATGCCTTTCGGTAAGCAAATTCAACAGTTAAAAGGCGCGCAAGTTGTTGTTGCAACTCCAGGCCGTCTACTTGACTTGGTGAATCGCCGTCAAATCAAACTTGATAAAGTTGATGCGTTAATCGTCGATGAAGCTGACCGTATGCTTGACCTCGGTTTCTCTGAAGACTTGGAAGCAATTGGTGAGTTGGCTGCAAACCGTAAACAAACTCTAATGTTCTCTGCGACGTTTGCACCACGTATCATTACACTTGCAGAACGCATGATGAATGATCCACTGCGTATTTCGATTGAAACTGGTCACTCTACAAATACTGATATTACTCAGACTTTGCATTGGACTGACGGTTTCGAGCACAAGAAAAAACTTCTTACTCACTGGTTGAACGAAGAAGACGTTGATCAAGCAGTTGTATTTGCGTCAACTCAAGAAGACACAGATATGCTGGCTGAAGAACTTGCTGAAGCAGGCCTATCAGTTGTAGCGCTACACGGGGCTATGCCACAAACTGTACGTAACCGCCGTTTACGCAGCATCCGTGAAGGTCGTGCGAAGATCTTAGTTGCAACTGACGTTGCTGCTCGTGGTCTTGACGTACCAACCATTTCACACGTAATTAACTTCGGTCTTCCAATGAAGAACGAAGACTATGTACACCGTATTGGTCGTACAGGTCGTGCCGGTCGTACTGGTAAAGCCATTACACTTGCAACTTACCGTGAGCGTGGCAAAATCCGTGCTTTGGAAGACTTCCTTGATGCGCGTCTAAACGTATCTGAAATCGAAGGTCTTGAGCCATCTCCACCTCCTGCACGTGGTAGCCGTGATGGCGCTGGCCGTGGTCGTGGTCGTGATGGCGGCGGTCGTCGTGATGGCGGTCGTGGTGGTTTCGGCGGTGGTCGTCGTTTTGAAGGCGAAAGCAACTTCAAACGTCGTGAAGGCGGTGATGATCGTCCACGTCGCAGCTTCGATGACAAACCACGTGGCGAACGTCCGGCATTTGGCGAAGATCGTCCACGTCGTGACTTCGGTGATCGTCCAGCGCCACGTCGTGAAGGCGGTTTCGGTGATCGTCCTCAGCGTTCGTTTGATGACCGTCCGAAGCGTGACTTTGGTGACCGTCCAGCGCCACGTCGTGAAGGTGGTTTTGGCGACCGTCCACAACGTTCGTTTGATGACCGTCCAAAGCGTGACTTCGGTGATCGTCCAGCTCCGCGTCGTGAAGGTGGTTTTGGTGACCGTCCTCGCTCTAATGATGACAACCGTGGCAACCGTGTAGATTACAAGCCAGCTCGTGAAGGCGGTTATGGTGATCGTCCAAAACGTGATTTTGGTGATCGTCCTGCTCCACGTCGTGAAGGTGGTTTCGGTGATCGTCCAGCGCGTTCATTCGGTGATGATCGTCCAAAACGTGATTTCGGTGATCGTCCAGTACGTCGCAACTTTGATGACAAACCACGTGGTGAACGTTCGTTCGGTGGTGAAGATCGTCCACGTCGTAAATTTAACGACTAATAGAGTCGCTAGATGAAGATAAAAAAACCGGTAGAAATACCGGTTTTTTTATGCATTGAGTTTTTTGCTTTTTAACGTAAAATGTCTACTAATTCATATTTTGTCAGGGTTATGATAATTATTAATATGAAAAGTTTAGCTGCTCGATCTCAATTGATAGAGGTGCATATGCCATATATCGCATTGACTTTGATTTTATGTAATATTATCTATTATTTATACAGTGTTTTTAATTAATCAATCTAGTCATTTTAAGCCTAAGTACATATTTTTATTATAAAAAACAAGAAATAATCAATTATTGTCATCTTTTTATGATATTCACCCACCTTTTTCAACTGCTAACATTTTGAACTTCGTTCCTTTATAGTATGCATGCTGAAAAAATGTAGGAATAAACTCAGCTATGAAAAATCAAACAGCGCGAGATACTCAGTCTTTGATTGAAGTCAAGAATTTGAGCTTCAAACGAGGCGAGCGCGTGATTTATGACGACGTGAGTTTAAATATTCGTCGTGGGCAGATTACCGCCATTATGGGGCCATCCGGAACTGGTAAAACTACCTTATTAAGATTGATCGGTGGGCAGCTGACGCCTGAGCATGGGCAGGTCTTATTGGATGGCAAAGATATTGCCTCGATGTCACGTTCCGAACTTTTTTCAGCACGTGCACGGATGGGTATGCTATTTCAGAGCGGTGCTTTGTTTACCGATATGAGCGTGTATGAAAATGTCGCGTTTCCAATTCGGGCCCATACCAAACTGCCAGAACATCTAATTAAGGAAATCGTGGCATTGAAACTGGAATCCGTCGGCTTGCGCGGTGCAGAGCAAATGATGCCATCGGAACTGTCTGGTGGTATGAACCGACGTGTGGCTTTAGCCCGGGCGATTGCGCTGGACCCTGAACTGATCATGTACGATGAACCCTTTGCCGGACAAGATCCGATTGTGATGGGGGTGTTGACTCGCCTGATCCGTTCATTGCGTGAAGCACTAGATCTGACCACGATTATTGTCTCGCATGATGTGACAGAAACCTTATCCATTGCTGATTACATTTATATTGTGGCAGAAGGCAAGATCCAGGGCGAGGGGACACCGGCAGAGCTAAAAGTGCATCCTTCAACTTTTGTGCAGCAATTCCTGACGGGTTCGGTGGAGGGTCCAGTCGATTATCAGTTTAGTCACCGGGCTTACTTAAGTGATGAGGTACGTTCATGAATGCAATTGCCGCATTAGGTAGACGCGTTATTGAACGTGTACAGGGGATTGGGGTCGCAACCCTGATGCTGTTGCAGATCTTATTTTCCATGCCGACCTGGCTTGGGCTAAGACTATTTGTTTATCAGATGTATCGGGTCGGGGTATTGTCCCTGCTGATTATTGTGGTTTCTGGTCTGTTTATTGGTGCCGTGCTTGGCTTGCAGATGTTCAGTATTCTGTCGACCTTTGGCAGTGAATCCATGCTTGGTACAGCGGTGGCGTTGACCTTGCTGCGTGAATTAGCACCTGTAGTCGCGGCTTTGCTGTTTGCAGGACGTGCCGGTTCGGCTTTGACCGCAGAAATTGGTCTGATGAAAGCCACTGAACAATTGTCCAGTATGGAAATGATCGGGGTGGATCCCTTAAAGCGGGTGATTTCGCCACGTCTCTGGGCGGGGATTTTCAGCTTGCCTATGCTTTCGGTGATCTTTGCCGCAGTCGGAATTATGGGCGGCAAAATGGTCGGTGTAGACTTTTTGGGGGCTGATGAAGGCGCTTATTGGAGCGGCATGGAAAGCAGCGTGCAATTCTATAAAGATGTCTTGAATGGCACTATTATTAAAAGTTTTGTATTCGCATTAATGTGTACCTGGATTGCGGTATATCAAGGCTATGCCTGTGTACCAACATCGGAAGGTATTGCAACTTCTACAACGCGTACAGTCGTCTATTCTTCACTGTGCGTTTTAGGCTTTGATTTTGTGTTGACTGCGGTCATGTTCGGAGGTGTTTAATGAAATCACGTACTAGTGAGCTGGCCGTTGGTGTTTTTGTTATTTTATTTGGTATTGCCTTATTCTTTTTAGCGATGCGTGTCAGTGGTCTGGTCGGCAGCAATATTTCCGACAGCTATAAAATGACGGCAACTTTTGAAAATGTGAATGGCATCAAGCCACGTGCCAAAGTCGCTTTAAGCGGGGTGAAAGTGGGACAGGTCGATGAGATTACCCTGGATCCTGTAACGCGTCTGGCAACCGTACATATGACTTTAGATGGCTCATTGACCTCATTTAATGCTGAACAATTAAAGCAAGTTCAAGAGGAAGCTCTGGACGAGTTACGCTACAGCTCGGACTATGAAGCAGCGACACCTGCGCAACAAAAAGACATGGAAAAACAACTGTTAGCTAACATGAAATCCATCACCAATATTGATGAAGATGCTTATATTATGGTAGCGACCAATGGCTTATTGGGTGAAAAGTACCTGAAAATTATTCCAGGTGGTGGTCTGAGCTATTTGCAACGCGGCGATCAGATTGCCAATACCCAAGGCACCATGGAAATTGAAGACTTGGTGACGAAGTTTATTACTGGTGGTGCCGGCAAATCGTCAGATAGTCAAGAAACTACATCGGAACAGACGACAGTTTCAGAAACAACAGATGCAGAACCTGCATTTGTTGAATAATAGATTGAGGAGAATTCAGTGAAGACTTTAGTAAAACAAACGCTTGCAGTAAGCATTCTTTCAACAATGGTTGCTGGTACAGTGTTTGCTGCACCGTCTGAAGCACCACCTGCTTTTATTAAAAAAGTAGCAGATGGTTTAATTGAGCGCCTCAAAGCTGACAATGCAAAACTGCAATCAAATCCAGCTTTGGTCAAAAGCATTGTGCGCCAGAATCTGGATCCGTATATTGATTCTCAGTCTTTCACACGTATTGTGATGGGCACGTATGCCACGAACCAATATAGTACGGCGGCACAGCGTGCGCAGTTTGAAAAGAATTTCCGTGAAACCTTAATTGAAAACTATGGTTCTGCCTTTGCCAAGTTCAGTAATCAGACTTATAGCGTGCGTCCTTACAAGGCCAGCAACAGCAAAAACCCTGTTGTGACCATCGACTTTAATAACAAAGGCGAGAAAATTCCAGTAGCATTCCAGCTGGTGGACAAGGGTTCACAATGGAAAATCCGCAACATCAACGTATCGGGTATTGACCTAGGTTTGCAGTTCCGTAACCAGTTTGCTGCGACGGTAAAACGTAATGGCGGTAATATTGATAAAGCCATTGCCAACTTTAAACCGGATGCAGAAGCTGCAATCGACAAGAAATAATCAAACAGGTGAGCCGTGATTACATTCAATGATCAGGAACTACAGGTTTCAGGCAAGATTGATTATGACAATGCACAGGACTATTACTTAAATGGTCTGCGTGTGATCCAGTCACAAAGCAAGTTTCCACTTGTAGTTAATCTGGCTGAGCTTGAAAGTGGCAGTACTTTGGCTTTGGCAGTGTTGGTGCGCTGGCTGCGCCAGACTCCTCAGGCTCAAGGGCTACAGTTTAAAGCTGTTCCTGCTAAAATGATGAATATCATTCAGGCCAGCCATTTGCAGGATGATTTAAACATCGTTCAGTAAAAGAAAAGCACCGAAAGGTGCTTTTTTATTGTGATCAAATTTTAAGAAATCATTCAAATCAAATAGATCTAAATATGGATTGCACGTCCTCTCTGCCTCAGGGAGAGAGTTAGAGAGAGGGGTGTAAAAATCCTCCCTAACCATTTTCTTCACTTTTTAAAGAGAAGTTGAAGAGGGATTAAATAAATATGAATTAAATACAGGCATTTCTTGCGCTTCACTTTAATTAAAGAGCAAGTGAGACTTAGAAAGGGATATCTAATAAAAAAACCTCTCCCTGACAGGAAACATCTCTCCCTTTTCAAAAGGGAGGTTAGGAGGGATTCTAGATCCACTTCTTCCATCTAAAGTAAATCAATGGGCCAATCAGGAAGCCAATTAAAATAATACTGACCATGATGAAACTCATGGTGCCTTGTGCAAAGGGCAGCACTTCGGTGTTCATACCGTAAATACTGGCAATCAGCATTGGTGGCGCAAGCATACTCGGCAGAATCGAGAATCGACGAATGGTATCGTTCTGCTCAGTGTTAATGAATCCGGACGTGGTATCGAGCAGGAAACGTACTTTCTGGAACAAGAAAGCATCATGCTCGACCAGCGAGCGCACATCTTCACTCAGTTCTCGAATATCCGCATCATAAATATGACTGCCCAAGGCGCGTGGACGCGACAGGAAGGTCAGGACGCGGCGTAAATCGATTAAACACAGTTGCGCTTTACCCAACATATCTTCAAGTTGCGCCAAGCGGGTAATCATGTCATCCAGATCCAGAATCTGTTCACGATGGCGGTTATTCAACACTTCAGTTGAATATTTCTCTAAATCTTTATGCACATCTTCCAGAATATCGGCCAGCTCATCCAGCTTGGCTTCGAGTAAGCCCAATAAAATCCAGGTCGGATCTTTATAATCGATTTCATAATCATTGCGGCGCGCGCGGGCACGAAAGGCACGAAAAGCCACCAGTTTTTCACCACGCAAGGTAAACAGACGATCCTTGTGCAGAATGAATGCAACGGTTTGTACTGTTGCCAACATACTGGATTCATCTTCGTGTTCGTTTTCGACCTGATAGTTTTTATTCTTGGTTAAAAAATAGGTGCTGATATGCAAAATACCGTCATCATCACGGTAAAATCGGGCACTCGAGGAAATATCTTCCAGCGATTTTAAGGTCGGTAAATTTTGCTCGTAGGCATCTAAAATCCATTGCTGCTCTTCCTGTGAAGGCGCAATCAGATCAAGCCAGACTAAATCTGGATGCAGGTCGAAATCACCATTAATCGTGATATCTTCTAAGCTACCGCGCTCTGTGGCGTAAAAGGCTTCAAGCATGCTGTCTTTTCTCCCGGGCGCAGTATGTGAATTGGAATGGGTGTATTTTAGACAAGGAATTGAATAAAAACACTGATATTAAGCAGTTATTTTGGTAAAAAGCGCACTTGCCGCGATTTCGTACAATATGGCGTCAATTAGAGGATGAAATGATGAATTCTATCGCAATTTTTTGTGGTTCAGCGCTTGGCTCGGATCCTCTTTATACGCAGGTTGCCGAAAAAGTCGGTCAGACTCTGGCGGCACGACAGCAAACGCTGGTTTATGGAGGAGGTCGTTCTGGCTTAATGGGTATTGTGGCTGATAGTGCCTTGGCGGCGGGCGGTAAGGTGATTGGCGTAATTCCAAGACAGCTGGTCAATCGTGAGCTGGCACATCCACATATTACCGAGCTGTATGTGGTGGATAATATGCATGAGCGTAAAACCCGGATGTCGGAACTGGCTCAGGGATTTATTGCCATTCCCGGTGGTGCAGGAACACTGGAAGAGATTTCTGAACAATGGACTTGGGCACAATTGGGGATTCATCAGAAGCCTTGTGCTTTTCTCAATACCGATGGTTTTTATGATGACCTGATTAAATTCATCCGTATGACCACGGAGAAGGGTTTTACTAAATCACGTTTCACTGAGGCTTTGATTATCAGTGATGATCTGGACGATATTTTGCGCCAATTCGAAAGTTATCAGCCGCCTGAAGCCAAATGGGGTATGGTTGATCAGACCGACCTTGTAAAATAAGTTATCTAGAATACGCAATTGTAGAAAATAAATGAAAGTGATTACGGTGGCTGCAGCCATTATTTTAAATGAAGCGCAGCAACTGCTGGTGGTTCGCAAGCAAGGAACATCCTGCTTTATGCAGGTCGGTGGCAAGCTGGAGCCAAATGAAACCCCGGAAGCCACCATGTTGCGTGAAATTCAGGAAGAAATTGGCACACAAGCCCAGATTCAGCAATTCATTGGCCGTTTTGAAACCCAGACTGCCAATGAACCTGATCATCAACTGGTGAGTTATGTCTATTGGGTAAGGCTCGATCAAGCACCTAAAATTGAAGCAGAAATCGCTGAAATGAAATGGGTTGATCTGGATGGAAAAGAGGTCTTGCTGGCGCCCTTAACGACTGAAATTGTGATTCCGTGGGTGAAGTCACATTTGCTCGCCCAAGCTTAAATTTTAGATTTGCGCGCCTGCCAGACAGGCTGCATAAATTTTTTGACAACCCAACTGTTCAAGTGTTTGGCTCAGTGCCCGAATCGAACTGCCGGTTGTCACCACATCATCAATAATCAGCACGCGTCGGTAACGAATATTAGACGGTGTACTGATCTGAAATTGCGACTGGATATCTTCGATTCTTTCCAGACGGCTTAAGCCTTTTTGTGAATGCTGTTTCAGCCGGCTAACAGGTTGCCAGATGGGAACATTCAATTTTTTCGCCACATGCTTGGCCAGCACCAGAGATTGATTATAACCGCGTTCGGCCAGGCGTTCAGTCGAGATCGGCATCGGGACTATTGCACTGACTTTGGGTAGCTCTAAACTCAACAGCGTACCGGCCAGTAAATTTTGCAGATGCAGCTTCTGTTCATATTTAAACAGCTGAATCAACCGATCCATTGGGTAGGCATAATCGCAGGCAATCTGAAACTGCATTTCCTGACGCTGAATGGTTTGATGTATCCACGGCAACTGCTGCCAGCAATCCTGACAGACTGAATAAATGCTCTGATAATCAGTCTGACACAACTGGCAGGGCTGAAGCGTATTCAGCTTGGAGATTCCCTGTGCCAGTAATTTAAACATAGGCATAACGCGGTGCTTCCGGTAGCCAGCGTTGTAATAACGCCTCAGCCTGATCTGGATAATCTTTTAAAATTTGCTGCGCCACATAATGTGCCTGATTGAGCAGGTGATCATCACGTTCCAGTTT
This sequence comes from Acinetobacter sp. YH12156, assembly GCF_013418235.1. NCBI lineage: Bacteria > Pseudomonadati > Pseudomonadota > Gammaproteobacteria > Moraxellales > Moraxellaceae > Acinetobacter > Acinetobacter sp. YH12156. Next base: position 51,979 of record NZ_VPCL01000015.1, on the reverse strand, counting down.
GGCCACACGGAAATTCATGTCGCCAGTCTGTTTGGTCCCGAGCAGCTCACCCGGGCCACGTAACTCCAGATCTTTCTCGGCAATCATAAAACCATCATTGGTTTCGCGCATGATTCTTAAACGTTCCTGACCATTTTGCGAAAGTGGATGCTTATACAGCAGGGCACAGAAGCTGGCTTTGGCGCCACGACCGACCCGGCCACGTAGCTGATGCAATTGAGATAGACCCAGACGCTCGGCATTTTCAATCACCATAATGGAGGCATTGGGTACATCGACGCCGACTTCGATCACGGTGGTGGCAATCAGTAGCTGTAATTCATTATGTTTAAACTGCTGCATTACCGCCTGTTTTTCATCGGCTTTCATCTTGCCATGTACCAGTCCGATATTCAGCGCAGGAAAGCGCTCGCGAATTTCAGCGAAAGTGGCTTCTGCAGCTTGGGCATCTAAAGTTTCGGACTGTTCTACCAGTGTACACACCCAGTAGGCCTGCTTGCCTTCAGCACAGTTGCTGGCAATCCGTTGCAAGACTTCTTCGCGCCGGTCTAATGGAATGGTCACGGTCTGAATCGGGGTACGACCCGGTGGCAGCTCGTCAATCACCGAGGTATCCAGATCACCATAAGCCGACATGGCCAAGGTGCGGGGAATCGGGGTTGCGGTCATCACCAGCTGATGCGGGGACATGCCATCCAGACCTTTATTTCTGAGTGCAAGACGTTGATCGACTCCAAAGCGGTGTTGCTCATCAATAATCACCAGACCGAGTTTGGCAAACTCGACATTCTCCTGAAACAGGGCGTGGGTGCCAATCACCAGATGGGCGCTCCCGTCCCGAATCAGCTGTTCCGCTGCGGCGCGGGCTTTGCCTTTTTGCTTGCCGGACAGCCAAGCGATATTAAGACCTAGTGGCTCAAACCAGCGTTTAAAGTTGAGATAATGCTGCTCGGCCAGAATTTCGGTGGGGGCCATCAACGCCACTTGCCAGCTTTCTTCCAGGGCATGACAGGCTGCGACACCGGCCACCAATGTTTTGCCGGCACCGACATCGCCTTGCACCAGACGTAACATTGGTTTATTGGCTTTTAAATCTTGTGCGATTTCTTTGGATACACGTTTTTGCGCACCGGTCATTTCAAAAGCCAGACTGGCCAGAAGCTGTTTGGCATAGGTTTTACTCGGTGCAAATGAAGGGGCTTCAACCTGCTGAATAAAGGCACGCCGGGTCAATAAACTGATCTGATGCGCTACCAGTTCTTCAAAGATCAGGCGTTGCTGTGCGGGATGCGAACCTTGTGCCAGTTGCAACATATTGGCATTGACTGGCGGATGATGGATATATTCCAGTGCCTGTTTTAACGCATAACCATTGCTAAATTTTGCTGGCAGCAGTTCAGGCAGATGATCGCTATACTGAGCCAAAGCCTGCTGAATATAATCGCGTATTTTTGGCTGGGTCAGACCTTCAGTGGCAGGATAAATCGCGGTAAGTTGGGTTTGCGGTAGCGGGGTATCTTCAGTAATGACTTGTAGCTCGGGATGATACATTTCCAGACCGCGCGCACCGACCCGGACTTCACCAAAAATTCTTAAACGGTGACCGAGCTTGCAGCGATCGGTGATGCCTTTATAAATATGATAAAAACGCAAAGTGACTTTACCGCAGTCATCATCCAGTAATACAGCCATGGACTTGCGTTTACCCGGCGGGAAATCCACGCCTTTGACGATACCTTCGAGCAAATAGCTACGCCCCACGCTCAATTGATTCATGGGAATGATCGTGCTACGGTCTTCATAGTCACGTGGTAGATGAAAAAGCAAATCATCAGTATTGAAGATATTTAATTTTTCAAGTAATGCAGCGGCGGCATTGCCAACGCCTTGTAACTGATGGACTGCAGCCATGTCCCCTCAACCAGATTCGTGATTCGGTGCTCAATGCATATTCTATTTATCGGTTATGGTAAAACATCCCGGCGTGTTGCTAAACAACTATTTGAGCAAGGTCATCAAATTAGCACAATTAGCTCAAGTCCCAAAACAGATTCCTTTGCAACTCATCTGATTCAAGATGTGCATAAACTGAATTTAACGACAGTCACACCGATTGATTGGGTCTATGTATTGCTTAGTCCAAAACAAAGTGCTGTCGATGGTTATCAACAGACCTATCTGGATTCAGTTCAGCCGATTGTGACTGCCTTGAAACAGCATCCAGTGCAGCGGATTGTGGTGGTGTCATCGACACGGGTCTATGGGCAAAATACTGGAGAAAACGTCAATGATGAAATGCCTCTACAGCCCAATGATGCACAAGGAGAAATCCTGTATCGGATGGAGCAGGCCTATTTAGCGGCTTATCCTGAGCAATGTACAATCATTCGCCCAAGTGGAATTTATGGAACATCGGTAGAGCGCTTACAAAAAATGGCAGTATCTACGACCAGTTATCCAAATCTGCACTGGTCAAACCGGATTCATATCGAAGATTTATCACGTTTCTTGTCACAGATGATTCACGTGGAACATCCTGAGTCTTCTTATATTATGAGCAATAACCAGCCACAGCTTTTACATGAAGTCTTGCAATGGTTTCAGCAGCAGATGGGGCTGCCTTTACTCGAAGTTGAGAACAAGCAGGTCACCGGTAAAAAGCTCTATGCCACTCGGATGCAAAAAACAGGATTTGAATTAAAGCATACAGATTGTTTTGAGGATTATTTGGAACTAATGAGGAAAAGTAATCCCTCCTAACCTCCCTTTAAAAAGGGAGGATTAAATTCCCGTTCCTTGTAGGAGAGAGCTGGGGAGAAGGGGAAGGATTTTAAATTCCCCCTCATCCCCCTTATGAAGCAGTGCTTCCCATCTCCTGAAAGGAGAGAGAATAAAAGCTTTACTTCTTTTTGCGCTTGGCACGTTTCTTGGCTTGTTCAGCCGCAACTGCATCAAGTGCTTCTTTGAGTTCTTCATCGGTAAAGGCGGTGATGTGATGCAGCATCTGTAATTTCACTTCATCCAGTACCAGATCTGCATATTGCGCCACGTTGGTCAGCTGCTCATCAAAAACAATGGCATTGTCGTCATTGGTACACAGATAACCTTTTTGGGTTAAGACTTTAATAAAGCTCTGAAACAGGGCTTTGTCGAAGAATTCAGGCGAATTGAATTCGTATAGAACTGATAAACGCTGACCAACCAGATAGCTCAATTCTTCAACCTGACGGGTCGAAATATTGCCTGAACCACGTTGGGTAATCAGTGCCAAAGTCATGTAATAACGTTCCAGACTTTGAGTCACTGGTGCAGCCAGAACTTCGAGCTGATGATGGACTTCAGTATTGGGTGCCGGAGCAAGCAGATTTTCACCATCTTGCGTGATCAGTTTGGCAGAAATCAAGTTGTCAATATGTGCATTGACCTGATCCTGAATCTCATCTTCACGCCATTTTAAAAACAGCTCTGCTTTTAGGAATGGGTACAGGGTGCTGCTGATGTTGACGACATCATCACGGCGAATCGTTCCATTGTGTTCAGCCAGTGCTGCAATCAATGACGGAAGCACAAAGGAATGCACGATATTGTTACGGAAATAAGTCAGCAAAACTGCCTGATTATCTTCAATGGCAATGATATCGCCCAGCACATGTTTTACCCGCTTGATCAGTTTCAGCTTCATCGCATAGGCAATAATTTCTTTGCCTGAAAGCGGGGTAACTTCCATCCGTTCATCATAAGGTAATGCCGCCAGCAGGGTACGATAAGTATCCAGCTGCTTGATACAGATTTCTTCATCTAGCGTATGTTTTGGCGTGGCCAACAGGATCAATGATAATAGCGATACCGGATTGATCACCACTGCACGGTTGATATTTTCCAGAATCGCTTGCGCAGAGCTGTTTACTGCATCAGAAACTGCTTGTGGAATTGGATCATCGTTCTTTTCAATTTTAATATTTTCTGCGCCATGCTGTTTCAGGATGTCATCCAGAAATACCGGCTCACCAAAATTCAGATGCACTTTACCGAAAATGCGTTCAATTTTGCGCAGGGTTTTGACAATACCAAAAATAGATTCGGCTTCTTTCGGCTTGCCGCTCATCTCACCGACATAAGTGCCGCCTTCCATCAGGCGTTCATAACCGATATAGGTCGGTACAAAGACAATTGGTTTGGCTTTGCCGCGTAAATGACCATGTACGGTCATCGCCAGCATCCCAGTTTTAGGTGGTAGCAAACGACCAGTACGTGAACGACCACCTTCGATAAAGTATTCCAGTGGGGTATTGCGTGATAGAACGCTATATAAATATTCTTTAAAGACTGTGGTATAGAGCGCATTGCCACGGAAAGTACGGCGGATAAAGAAGGCACCGCCACCACGTAAAATCTGACCCACAAAAGGCATGTTCAGGTTATCGCCCGCAGCGATATACGGCACCATCAAGCCACGACGATAGATCACATAAGACAATAACAAATAGTCGATGTGACTGCGGTGACATGGGGTATAGACAATCTCATAATCTTTGGCCAGTTCACGCACGGTACTGAAATTATGCACTTCCACGCCGTCATAGAGCTGTGTCCATAAACGGGTCAGGGCTTTATCGGCAAAACGTACAGTCGAATGAGAATAATCGGAAACAATTTCGTTCAGATAACCAATGGCACGACGTTCAGATTCCAGCATCGAGATTTTACTGCGAATACTGTCATTGCGAATCGCAGCCTGTACATCTGGCGATTTGATGAGACTGTGCATGACATTACGGCGATCGGACAGATCCGGCCCGAGAATCACTTCGCGCTGACCATCCAGATAATCATTTAAAGTGCTAACAATATAAGTTGCTGGCGCTGAATTTGGATGCGTTTCTTTGGCATGCTCAATCATGGCACGTAAAGACTGGGGTTCGTGAAACTCTAAATAAGACTGACGGCCATGCAGACCGATATTGACCAGTTGCTTGACCCGGCTTGGCGTAGACCAGGTATCGGTAAATAGCAGTTTGAACCAGGAATCTTCTTTTTCAGGTTCACGTCCCCAAAGCACCGTGACTGGTACCAGTTCGATATCCAGCTCAGGATGTTGTTCCAGGATTTCAATCAGGCGTAACAGGCGCGGCGGAAACGCATGCGGCGGTGAGCTGAGCAGGTTATTTTCATCATGATGCTGTAAAAACAGCAGCGAAGCTTTTTCCTTACTATTGCCCAGTTGCATTGGATCGAGCGCAGCTGGCAACTTTAAACGGCGGGTTTCTGCATCGACGACCAACGCATTACTACGCGAATGGTTCTGTAAAACGTAACAGACCAGCTTTCGCGATTCTGCCGCGGTCTGATCAGGTTCAGGTGCTGTCACTTCACTTGGTACTTCCCCAAGAACATGAGGGGTAACCACAAGATCAAGTAGCTTACTTGAAAGCTTGCGATACATTTGACCAAAGCCATTCTTGGACATAGCTGCTCCTAATTTTACTGACCAAAACCACAGGACTTCTGAGGGGATTTATTTTTGCGGGTTTCCAAAGCGAAACCATATATCTTTTTTTAACAACTTCAACAGAAGTGCTCTAATTTTAGCGTGAAAGCAGATGCTTTTCCTAGTCACTTATGACATCAGTATGACAGAACAGTCATGCAATCTTTAGAGTTTCAGTCTGATTTTGTGGCAGAATATTCCAGATTAATTATTTAGATCTGTTTTTCCATTTTTGGGATATCTCCAATATTACGTAGGTTGCTTATGAATGCCTTAACACAGGAACTGGTCGAGCTGCTCAGCTTGGAAAAGTTAGAAGAAAACATTTTTCGGGGAATCAGCCGTAATCTGGTGGGCAAGCGCGTGTTTGGTGGGCAGGTTTTAGGGCAGGCACTCCGCGCTGCGTCTTATACCACAGACCGTCCGGCACACTCGTTACATGCCTATTTTCTGTTTGGTGGAGATGTCAATGCACCGATTATTTATGAAGTGGATCGTATCCGTGACGGCAAGAGCTTTGTCAGCCGTCAAGTACGTGCGATTCAGCATGGTCGCACTATTTTTATGTGTATGGTGTCTTTTGCGCATCAGGAAGAAGGTCTCAATTACCAGATTTCAGAGCCGGAATATCCGCCAGCAGAAAGCCTGAAAAATGAAGCAGAACTGATCAAACAAATGATTGAGTTTATTCCGGAAAATGTCCGTGCGTCTTTCACCCGTGATCGTCATGTCGAGATTCGCCCGATCAATCCGCAAAATCCGTTCCAGCCGCAACCGGAAGCGCCGTCTTATGCGCACTATATCCGCACGCATGACCGAATTGCTGCAGAAGTGGATCAGATTTCTTTGCATCAGGCCATTGCCGCTTTCTATTCAGACTTTACCTTGATGACCACGGCACTGCGTCCACATGGTCTGAGTTATATTTCGCCAAGCCTGCAATGTGCCAGTATTGACCATGCCATGTACTTCCATAAGCCATTTCGTGCCGATGAATGGATGCTATATGACATGGATGCCACCCAGAGTGCCAGTTCGCGTGGTCTGAATTTTGGACGGATGTGGCAGAATGGCGAACTGGTCTGTAGTACCACGCAGGAAGGGCTGATCCGCTTACGTGAAATCGAAACCCAATAATTTTTATATTTTTGCTCAAAAAGCCGAATCCCAGATTCGGTTTTTTTGTTTTTAATCCGCAGAACAATCATTATTTGAGATCTTGTTCTAGGCACGCGTTTATAAAATATTACTCGATTCTGTAGAATCGGCATGGCATAGTGCCGCTTAAGATCTATATTAAAATGCATGAAAAGATGAGCTTAAATACGCAAATTTTAATTGCCGCCGTATTGGGGGTGCTGTTTGGATTTTTACTCACAATATTTCCGCAGACCTCATTTTTTGATGTCAGTTTATACGGCATCGGCATCGTCAGCAGTGTTTTTATCGGCTTATTAAAAATGCTGTTGGTTCCGCTAATTTTTACGTCGATTGTGGTCGGGGTATCTAATCTACAGGCAGGCGGACAACTGAATCGCACCTGGAAAATCACCCTGATGTGCTGTGTGACCACAACGACTTTGGCACTCATTTTAGGTCTGGCCTGTGCACATCTGTTTGATGTCGGCAAGGGTGTCGATGTACTGATGTTCCAGGATGCCATGGCGCAGCATCAGACTCCGGACACCTTAACGCCATCTTCTTTCTTTACCAATTTTATCCAAAATACCCTGATCAATCCGTTTAAAGCATTTTCAGATGGCAATGTCCTGGCAGTGGTGGTCTTTGCCTTGTTTGTCGGTGTGGCACTGGTCGCAGGCGGAGATAAATTCCGTACCGTGCGCAAGTTGAGTCACCAGTTTTTTGAAATCATGATGTTGATGATTGGCTGGGTGATGAAACTGGCACCTTTCGGTATTTTTGCTTTATTGGCCAAGCTGATCGCGACTGAGGATATTTCGGTACTCAGTCGTCTGGCTGAATTTGCGGCCGTGGTCACCGGAACCACCATTTTCCATGGCATCGTGGTATTGCCTTTATTGCTGTGGATTTTTGGCAAGATGGATCCGATCACGTTCTTTAAAGGCACACGCGCTGCTTTAATTACCGCATTTGCCACCAGTTCCAGTTCGGCCACCATGCCACTGTCAATGAAATGTGCGCAGGAAAATCTGGGCGTACGTCCGCATACGGCAGGTTTTGTGATTCCACTGGGAACACAGCTGAATATGGATGGCACAGCACTCTATGAAGCAGCCGCCGCCTTGTTTATTGCCAATTTAATGGGGCTGGATCTGAGTCTGGGGCAACAGCTGGTGGTCTGTGCCACGGCAATGATTGCATCCTTAGGCGCACCTGGGATTCCAAGCGCTGGCATGGTCACCATGATTATGGTGTTGCAATCTGTGGGATTGCCTGCCGAGGCGATTGCGATTTTATTGCCGATCGACCGTTTACTGGATACGGTACGTACCGTGGTGAATGTGCAGGGCGATATGATGATCAGTGTGGTGGTAGACCGGCATACCCGTGAACCTGAAGCGCCGGTTTAATCTTTATCTAAGTCCGGATTCCAGACAATTTCCCAGAGATGACCATTGGGATCCTGAAAATAACCAGCATATCCGCCATAAAAGGTGGTGTGTGCAGCTTTGATAATTTTAGCGCCCGCACGTTCAGCCAGTACCATGATCTGGTCAACCTCTAATGGACTATAGACATTATGTCCCAGCGCCATTTGGGTTGGGCAGATCGGACTCAATTCAAGACCGGTATCTTGCTGAAGGCTGCGCTGCGGCCATAAGGCAAGCTTAAGACCGGATTGCAGTTGAATAAACGCCACCGCACCATATTCAAATTCCTGCCCCATAATTCCGTCGCTTTTAAAGCCTAAACCCTCACAATAAAATTGCAATGATTGCTCTATGTCCTGAACAGCCAGCGTAATCACAGAGATAGATGGTTTCATAATGGGTTCCTGATCTAAGGCTGATCAAGATTTATTCTAATATGAATCAGGATTTAATCACTAAGTAAACAATGCAGTCTTCATGTAAAAACAGGTAAATCTGATCAATCCGGCGCTGCTATCACTTGACCAGCTTGATATGGTGAAAATCACCTTAGAAAAAAACCTCCGTTATGCGGCATAACGGAGGTTTTTAATTTAAATCAATCAATCAAATATTTTGTCATTTGATTATTCAGCTGAGCGTTTATTCTGGTTTAGCTCATCTGCTGCTTTAAGTTCTGACTGATCCTGCTCAAGTAATTCAAGCAGTTCTTCAGCTTCATTTAAGTCATGCGGTGAAACCTCACCAATAGCAGTTGCATCAGACCCAGAGTCGAGTTCAACTGGTTCATCGAATTGATTTAGATCATGAGCCGATACTTCCGGAATACTGTCCAAATCAAATTGAGTTGATTGATCTAAAGTGAAATTCAGACGGCCGCCCATGACGCTGGCCAGTTCTTCAAGTCCCTCTTTGTTCATGGAGGAGAACAATTGAATCGAGAAGTCCAGTTTCATTTTTTTCAATGCAGCTTTGACTTCCTGAAGCGCTTTAGAGGCAGGGCCACGATTCAGCTTATCTGATTTGGTTAAAAGAACATGCACAAACAAATGACGTGAATAAGCCCATTCCAGCATCATCACATCAAAGTGTTGTAGCGGATGACGAATATCCATCAACAGCACCAAGCCCTGTAAGCTTTTGCGATGAATCAGATAATTTTCCAGTTCTTTTTGCCAAACAATTTTCATCGCCTCTGGTACGGCAGCATAGCCATAGCCTGGTAAATCGACCAGACGCTGATCTGGATTACCCAAGCTAAAAAAGTTAATCATCTGGGTGCGGCCGGGTCTTTTTGATGCACGTGCCAACTGTTTCTGGTTGGTCAGGGCATTAATCGCACTGGATTTACCGGCATTGGAGCGACCGGCAAAAGCAATTTCATAGCCTGTATCTTCTACACAAAGACTGAGTTTTGGTGCACTCATTAAAAATTCGGCTTTGCGTAGCCAGTTGAGTGAGCGCACAGAATATTCAGTAATAGCAGAATCAACTTTTTTCTCGTAGCTGATCTTTTGCTTGGGTGCATGGGCTGTCTTACTGTTTTTGGATTTTCCTCTGCTGTGGTGCATAACTCAACTTCAATAAATAATCTACAAAGAAACATTATAAAGGAAGTCGCACAGGCAAGCGAACTTTGCTTTGCAATGCTATTGCAACTTAATCCATCAGGTTAATTAAACCGATTGGAGAAACAGTACTAAAATGAGATTGGTTAGATGGGGTGAGCACATCGGCCAGGGTATATTGGTTCAGGCTTTGGTAAAACTGTTCCAGCGCATGGTCGAGAATACCTTTTAAACCACAATTGCTACGCAGTACGCAGGGTGGGGTATTACATTCGACAATCACATGATTTTCACCCTGCAAGCTACGCACGATCTCACCGAGTTTTAGATTTAGTGTAGTAGGATTTAAGCGGATGCCGCCGCCTTTACCGCGTGTGGCAATAATCCAGTCTTGTTTCGACATGAAATGCACAATCTTCATTAAATGATTTTGTGACACATACAAATCTCGCGCAATTTCCGCAATCGTATACGGCGTATCTCGCGGCTGGGAGATGTACATTAAAATACGCAAAGCATAGTCGGTAAATTTGTTTAATTGCATGATCGCACTAATATCTTTAAGAATTAAATAGATAAGGGCTAGTCTAGCATAACCAGACTAGCCCCACCTATTCAGCTTGAAGCGAGGGCTTAGTGGTGAACCCCACCTGTACCAAATGCTTCACTATGAATATTTTCAGCAGGAATACCGCGGGCAACGAGTGCTTTTTGCTGTTCTGCCATAAATGGCATTGGGCCGCAAAGGTAATAATCGGCATTGACTGGTAACAGCGCTGCATCAACTGTACTCAGATCCAGACGACCTGCTACATCATAATCCTCACCCAGTTTGTCAGCTTGATGTGGAAATTCATAAGCAGTAAGGGTGCTTAAGCGCGGATATTTTGCTTTCAGGTCATGAATATGCTGGTGCATCGCATGAACCTGTTTGCTACGGCAAGCATGGATAAAGGTCACAGGTTGTGGCATATCCAGAGTCACCAGCTGGTTCAGCATCGCGATCATTGGCGTCAGGCCAACACCACCACTGATAAACACATTACGTTTAGCTGGATCGATCAGGTAGAAGTTACCTGTTGGTGCAGATACTTCAATTTCTGAACCTTCCGGCAAACCATGTAGAGTGTTAGACACCCAACCTGCAACTTGATCTGCGCCATTGCCCGGTTCACGTTTAACTGAAATACGCAAATAGTCTGCTTGAGGGCTGGTTGAAAGCGTATATTGACGCGGCTGTTTTAAGCCGAGTTCTTCTACGAATACACGAACTGAAATATATTGACCCGCTTCATATTTCGGTAAATCGCCACCATCGACCGGTTGTAGATAGATTGAAGTAATCTCGTCACTTTCCACTACTTTTTGGGCAATTTTGAAATTGCGCCAGCCTAACCAGCTACCTTTGGTTTGCTGATGCTGCTCATAGATCGTTTTTTCAGTGCTGATGAACAAGTCAGCCAATTGACCATAAGCTGTAGCCCAAGCATCAATTAATGGATCTTCCATCGGGATGCTTAATACTTCACTAATAGAATGCAGCAGGTTTTCACCCACAATATTATAGTCTGGCGCTTGAATGTTTAAGCTCACGTGTTTATGCGCGATCAGCTCAACCACAGGTAAAAGTACAGATGGGTCTTCAATATTTTCGGCATAGGCCAATACAGCGCCGGCAAGGGCTTGCGCCTGTGCACCACTGCGTTGGTGACCCATATTAAACGTTTCTTTAAGGGCAGGGTTGTTGCCTAACATGCGGTTATAAAAATAGCCCGTGAGTGCCACACCATTTTCGCGGAGTACAGGCACTGTTGCTTTTACAAGGTCAATTTGCTGCGGAGTCATGTTTGATCTCTCATGGCTGTTTATTTATAAGATGTATTTAAAATACATCTTAAAGCATGCCTTGTAAATACATTTTTTAATAAAACCATAAAAAAATTATGGGATATCTGAATATCCCATAATTTTAAAAATCTTGATAGGAATAAATCGTGCTATTTTCACTGAAAAAGCAGTCATGAAACTCGCGGACAATTCTCCCCGGTATCATCTCCGAGCCTGCGTGCGCAGTTTGATAAATCGATCAGTATCTTTTATGAACTTTTTAGGTTGCCTAAGTCGCGTGTTCTAATTCCTTTTGTTACTCACCGGTTAGAGGTCACTGTTCCTTGGCTTGCTGTTTTGCAAATTCTGCTTGTTTGGCATTTTTTTGAGGTTCAGCCACTTGGGTTTTTGCAGCATTTCAAAAGCACTATTCCGATCGACACTCTGTTCATAAATAAGAGTGACTGTTTTTTTAGTTTCAGTTAAACCGACAAGCAGACCATGCCGACTGGCAAGCTGTGAACGTAAGACAATGTCTTGCATGGTATTTGTGGTTTTTTAGCAATACCAAGTGGTGCTCACATAACTTTTCCTATTGTTTATCATTCATTTTTAGGCTTTTTCATGTGTTCTAGGGCGTACTGGATATCTTGAATCAAATCTTGCGGATGTTCCAGTCCGATACAGAAACGAACCAGAAAGCCATCTTTTAAGTGTGAATGTTTCAGTACACGCATGTCTTTTAAGTTATAGAGCATGACCAGGCTGACAGGGCCACCCCAGCTAAATCCAAGTTTAAATAAGGTTAAAGCATCGCAGAAATGACGAATATCTTCGAAACTAAACTTGGCATCAAAAATAACACTCACAAGTCCTGCACTATGACCCTCGGAGCAAATCTCATTCCAATATTGATGTCCAGCGCAATCTGGATCGGCTGGATGTAAAACTTGAACAAGCTCAGTTTGCTGTTTGAGCCACTTCATTAAAGTCAGTGCGCTTTCGGACTGATGCTGATAACGCAGTTGCATCGAAGCCAGACTGCGTTGTACCTGCGCCACATCATCACCAGAAACACTAATGCCCTGAATGGCATGGGTACGGAACAGTTTGTGATGCAGGGTTTTATCTCGTGTAACAACTGAGCCCATCAAGATGTCGCCACCACCGCTTGGATATTTGGTCAGGGCATGAACCGTGATATCGACACTTAAATGCTCTTCGCCAAAATCAAAAGCATTAAAAGCCAGACCTGCGCCCCAGGTATTATCCAGCGCCGTCAAAATATGATGTGCCTGGGCTTTTTTGATTAAACCGACCAGATCTGGAAACTCCAGTGTGACTGAACCGGCCGCTTCCAGCCAAAGCAGTTTTGCTTTTTCACTTGGTGTAAAGGTTTCGACCTCAAGCGGGTTATACACTTTGACCGCAATGCCATAACGCGTTTCCAGATTGCGTAGATGTTCCATGTTTGGGCCATAGATGTTATCGGCAACCCAGACTTCATCACCTTGGCTCAAGAAACAAGAATTCACCAGGTTAATGGCGGATAAACCGCTCGGCGCAAGTAGGCAGTATTCACCCCCTTCAATTTGCGCGATGTTATCGCCTAAGGTGAATGTCGTGGGTGTGCCGTGGGTGCCGTAGCTATAGTCATAAGCATCGGTCCAGTGGCGATTAAATAGCGCATCAGTATTCTCAAAAATAATGGTCGATGCACGAAACAGGGGAGGTTGAACCGTAGAAATGGATTGAGGGGCTTTTCGTGGTGCATGAATCAGGGTGGTTTGAGCGTTTTTTTTCACGTGAATGCCCTTAAATGTAATCAAATATTACCTTAGCTTAAGAGAATCTGTGACTCACTGCCAGTTCGGTTGTGAATTGTTAAAAAAATTGGTCCTTGAAAAAAGTTGGCTTCATTTTTGCAAAACCTAAAACTATCTAGCTAAAAAATAGGTTGAGGAGCATGAAGTCGCATTTAAAAGTGCATTATTTTCAGCATATTGCTGGTGAAGGCTATGGTAGTTGTCATGAGTTTTTAAAGCAGTATCAGGCGTACATTAGTGCGACTGAGTTTTTTGCTTTACCGTTGGATCGTCCTTTAGAGATTGAGGCTTTGCCAAGGGTTGAGGACGTCGATTTACTGATCATCATGGGCGGAACCATGAGTGTCAATGATGAGGCGAATTTCCCTTGGTTAAAGATAGAGAAACGCTGGTTGCGTCGTTATCTGTCACATGGCAAACCGGCAATCGGTTTATGCCTGGGTGGACAATTGATTGCCAATGCATTGGGGGCGGGCGTCAGTCGTAATCCTGAGCAGGAATTGGGCTGGGCCACGGTACACAAGGTAGCCAATCTACCGCAAGAATGTTTTAGCTTGCCCGAACAGTTCAATATTCTGCAATGGCATAGTGAAAGCTTTGAAATACCCAAAGGGGCAGTGCATCTGGCAGAAAACCAAGCCTGTCGTAATCAGATGTACCAGTTGGGCAAAAATGTGCTCGGTTTTCAGTTTCATCCAGAGAGTACCCCAGAAACCCTGTCTTTATTTTTGGAAGATGAGGAGCAGCTTGCACAATTTTCAGGAAAATATGTTCAGGATCTCTCTGAATTAAAAAAGACCCATAAAAATAAGTTTGTTGAAGGAAATCAGATATTAAATCGAGCTATAGAATATGTCTTGGCGAAAACTGCCCCGCATTCAGAAAATAAACTCTTGTTTTAGGGGGTAAATTGAAAACTTGGATAAAATCATAAAAGGGATTTGCTTATGCATTAAACAATGGCTATAATAAGCGACCCTTCGATAGGAAGGGGGTTAACTGCGAATAAAGTAGTTAACTATCGTTACAGTCGTGGCATCGATCACGACCTTAGTGATATTTCACTGCTCTTGACACTTACCCGTATTAAAGTGGGGTGAGATGCGTCAGGAGTGATTCTTTATATATTTGGCTTGGAGTTTACTGGTATGTCTAACCAGAGAATTCGTATCCGTCTTAAGTCTTTTGATCATCGCCTGATTGATCAATCTGCTCAAGAAATCGTAGAAACCGCAAAACGTACTGGCGCACAAGTGTGTGGTCCAATTCCAATGCCAACACGCATTGAACGTTTTAACGTTTTAACATCGCCACACGTAAACAAAGACGCGCGTGACCAGTACGAAATTCGTACTTACAAGCGTTTGATCGACATCGTTCAACCTACAGACAAAACTGTAGATGCATTGATGAAGTTAGATCTTGCAGCTGGTGTTGATGTTCAGATCGCATTGGGTTAAGGCTTTCGGGTTAATTAACACTCTAAGTTAATTAGGCCGCTTTTTTAGAGGTTTATGCACATGGCTATTGGTTTAGTCGGTCGCAAGTGCGGTATGACACGTATCTTTACAGATGCTGGTGTTTCTGTGCCTGTTACAGTGATTGAGGTTGATCCTAACCGCATCACTCAAATCAAAACGCTTGAAACTGATGGTTATCAAGCGATTCAAATCACTACTGGTGAACGTCGCGAATCTCGCGTAACTAACGCTCAGAAAGGCCACTTTGCGAAAGCAGGTGTTGCAGCTGGTCGTCTAGTTCAAGAATTCCGCGCTACAGAAGCTGATCTTGAAGGTCGTGAAGTTGGTGGTACGCTTACCGTTGAATTGTTCCAGGTTGGTCAAGTTGTTGACGTAACTGGTCAATCTAAAGGTAAAGGTTTCCAAGGTGGTGTTAAGCGTTGGAATTTCCGTACGCAAGATGCAACTCACGGTAACTCGCTTTCTCACCGTGTTTTAGGTTCTACTGGTCAAAACCAGACTCCTGGTCGCGTATTCAAAGGCAAAAAAATGGCTGGCCATTTAGGTGCTGAACGCGTAACTACACAGGGTCTTGAGATCGTTGCTATCGACACAGAACGTTCAGTTCTTGTTGTTAAAGGCGCGGTTCCTGGTGCTACTGGTGGCGACGTAATCGTTCGTCCTACGATCAAGGCCTGAGGGGAAATAACGTGAATTTAAATACTGTTTCCGGCTCTGCTGTTGAATTATCAGAAGTTGCGTTCGGTCGTGAATTTAATGAAGCTCTTGTTCACCAAGTGGTTACAGCTTATTTAGCTGGTGGCCGTCAAGGTTCAAAAGCTCAGAAATCACGTGCAGACGTTTCTGGCGGTGGCCGCAAGCCATTCCGTCAAAAAGGTACTGGCCGTGCTCGTGCTGGTTCTATTCGTAGCCCAATCTGGGTTGGCGGTGGTAAAACTTTTGCTGCTCGTCCACAAGACTGGTCTCAAAAAGTAAACCGTAAAATGTACCGCGGTGCTATGCAATGCATCATGGCTGAACTTGTTCGTCAAGATCGCCTAATTTTAGTTGATGAGTTTGCTGTTGCAGCTCCAAAAACTAAAGAATTGCTTGCAAAGCTTAACGACTTGAATGCAACTCGTGCATTGATCGTTACCGATGCTGTTGATGAGAACTTGTATCTTGCTGCACGCAATATTCCACACGTAGATGTGGTTGATGCTGCTGCAATCGATCCTGTTAGCTTGATTGCGTTCGACAAAGTTGTTATGTCTGTAGCTGCTGCTAAGAAAATTGAGGTAGAACTCGGATGAACAACGAACGTATCTATCAAGTCCTGCAAGGACCTGTATTCTCAGAAAAAGCACAAGTTTTAGGTGAAACTGCTGGTGTTCAAGTGTTTAAAGTTGCTATCAATGCAAACAAGCTTGAAATCAAAAAAGCAGTGGAACAACTCTTTGGTGTAGAAGTTGTTAAAGTTAACACGACTATCACTAAAGGTAAGTCTAAACGCTTTGGTAAAACATTAGGACGTCGTTCTGATGTTAAAAAAGCATACGTCACCCTGAAAGCTGGCCAAGATGTTGAAATGGCTGACTTGGGCGATACCGCTGAAAGCACAGCGGAATAAGGACGAGAATTATGCCTATTCAAAAATGTAAGCCAACGTCTCCAGGACGTCGCTTTGTAGAGAAAGTGGTTCATGATCACCTTCACAAAGGCGCACCGTACTCTCCGTTGGTTGAAGCTAAAAAACGTACTGGCGGCCGTAACAATAACGGTCACATCACGACTCGTCACGTTGGTGGCGGTCATAAGCAGCACTACCGTCTAGTTGACTTTAAACGTAACAAAGATGGTATTCCTGCAACTGTAGAGCGTATCGAATACGATCCTAACCGTACTGCACACATTGCACTTGTATTGTATGCTGATGGTGAACGTCGTTATATCATCGCTCCTAAAGGCCTTCGCGCTGGCGATAAAGTACAGTCTGGTAACGATGCTCCAATTCGTCCAGGTAACTGCTTGCCGCTTCGCAACATGCCAATCGGTTCTACTCTTCACAACATCGAACTTAAAATCGGTAAAGGCGCGCAGATTGCTCGTTCAGCTGGTACTTCAGTTCAGCTGTTGGGTCGTGACGGTTCTTACGCTATCGTTCGTCTACGTTCAGGCGAGATGCGTAAAATTCACGTTGAATGTCGCGCTGTGTTAGGTGAAGTATCTAACTCGGAAAGCAACCTTCGTTCGCTTGGTAAAGCTGGTGCATCGCGCTGGCGTGGTGTTCGTCCTACCGTTCGTGGTATGGCAATGAACCCAGTTGACCATCCGCACGGTGGTGGTGAAGGGCGTAACAAAGGTATTCAACCTGTAAGCCCATGGGGTCAAAAAGCTAAAGGGTACAAGACACGTACCAATAAGCGTACGACTAAGATGATCATTCGCGACCGTCGCGTTAAGTAACAAGTAAAGGAATCTGACAATGCCTCGTTCTCTGAAAAAAGGCCCATTCGTCGATGCGCACTTGTTCGCTAAGGTTGAAGCGGCTATCGCGGCTAATAACCGTAAGCCGATCAAAACTTGGTCGCGTCGTTCGATGATCCTACCGGATTTTGTTGGTTTAACAATTTCTGTACACAATGGCCGTAACCACGTTCCTGTGATCGTTTCTGAACACATGGTTGGTCACAAGCTTGGTGAATTTGCACCAACTCGTACCTATCGCGGTCACGGTGTTGACAAGAAATCTAAACGTTAATGGGTGCTATGATGGAAGTAACTGCTAAATTACGCGGTGCCGCTATCTCGGCACAAAAAGCTCGTTTGGTTGCAGATCTTATCCGCGGCAAATCTGTTGCGCACGCGCTTAACATCCTTAACTTCAGCAACAAAAAAGCTGCAGTTCTAGTTAAGAAAGCGTTGGAATCTGCGATTGCAAACGCTGAACACAATAACAGTTTAGATGTAGACGACCTTAAAGTTTCTACGATCTACGTTGATGAAGGCATGAGCCTGAAACGTATTATGCCACGTGCTAAAGGCCGTGCAGATCGTATTACTAAGCGTACTTGTCACATCACCGTTAAGGTAGGGGTTTGATATGGGTCAGAAGGTTCATCCAATCGGTATCCGCCTAGGTGTTGTGAAACGTCATAACGCTAACTGGTATGCGAATCCGAAACAATACGCTGAATACTTGCTTAAAGATCTTCAAGTTCGTGAGTTTTTAATCAAAAAACTTAAAAACGCGATGATCAGCAACATTCTTATCGAACGTCCTACAGGCGCTGCTAAAGTAACTATTAGCACTGCGCGTCCTGGTATCGTAATCGGTAAAAAAGGCGAAGATATTGAGAAACTACAACGCGAATTAACATCTATCATGGGTGTTCCTGCGCAAGTAAGTATCAATGAAATTGATCGTCCAGACTTAGACGCGCGTCTAGTTGCTGAAGCAATCGCTTCTCAATTGGAAAAACGTGTAATGTTCCGTCGTGCTATGAAGCGTGCGGTACAAAACACAATGCGTGCTGGTGCTAAAGGTATCAAAGTAGAAGTTTCAGGCCGTTTAGGTGGTGCTGAGATTGCTCGTACTGAGTGGTATCGTGAAGGTCGTGTACCTCTACATACGCTTCGTGCAGATATCGACTATGCGACTATGCGTGCTGAGACTACTTACGGTACGATTGGTGTTAAAGTTTGGATCTTCCGTGGTGAGATCTTGGGCGGCATGAAACAAGTCATGAACCCAGCTCCAGCAGAAGAACGTCCAGCTAAACGCGGTCGTGGTCGTGGTGAAGGTCAAGAGCGTCGTGGTCGTCGCAATGATCGTTCTGCTGAAAAAGGAGAATAATCCATGTTGCAACCTAAGCGTACTAAATTCCGTAAAGTGCAGAAAGGCCGTAACACTGGTCTAGCACACCGCGGTAGCACAGTATCTTTCGGTACTATTGCACTTAAATCAGTTGAACGTGGTCAAATGACTGCGCGTCAAATTGAAGCAGCGCGTCGTACAATTAGCCGTCGTATTAAGCGTGGTGGTAAGATCTTTATCCGTGTATTCCCGGACAAACCGATTACTTCTAAGCCGCTTGAAGTGCGTATGGGTAAAGGTAAAGGTTCTGTGGAATATTGGGTTTGCCAAATCAAACCAGGTAAAGTCTTGTACGAAATTGATGGTGTTAACGAAGAATTGGCTCGCGAAGCGTTTACGCTTGCAGCAGCTAAGCTTCCGTTTAAAACCGCTATCGTGACTCGGACGGTAATGTAATGAAAACTAAAGATCTACGTGAAAAGTCGGTAGAAGAGTTGACAGCTTTGCTTGATGAGCAACAGCTTAACCAATTCCGTCTTCGTATGGCGAAAGCAACTGGTCAATTGGGTAAATCGCATGAAGTTGCACTTACTCGTCAGACGATTGCTCGTATTAAGACCCTCCTTACCGAAAAACAGGGGAACGGACAATGAGTGATAAAACAGTCCGCACGTTAACTGGCAAAGTTGTAAGCGACAAGATGGATAAATCTATCGTTGTTCTTATTGAACGCCAAGTTCAACACCCGTTGTATGGCAAATTAATCCGCCGTTCAACAAAATTACATGCTCATGATGAGAACAACACAGCGAAAGCTGGTGATGTTGTAACCATTAAAGAAAGCCGCCCAATTTCTAAAACTAAGTCTTGGACTCTAGTTGAAGTTGTTGAAGCAGCTGCTGAGTAATTAACGTTCTTGTTGCATCATCGGTCAATTTCGAGTACTCTTTGAGCCTTTCGAAATTTCGACCGGTGTTGCTCGGTTTTGGAGTAGGGCAATGATTCAGACCGAAACTATGCTCGACGTAGCAGACAACAGTGGTGCACGCCGCGTACAATGTATTAAAGTACTTGGTGGCTCGCATCGTCGTTATGCTTCTGTTGGCGACATTATTAAAGTTACTGTAAAAGAAGCAATTCCACGCGCACGTGTTAAAAAAGGTGACGTGATGAATGCAGTTGTGGTTCGTACAAAATTCGGTATCCGTCGTGCAGACGGTTCAGTGATTCGTTTCGACGATAACGCTGCTGTTATTTTGAACACCAACAAAGCGCCGATTGCAACTCGTATTTTCGGACCAGTGACTCGTGAACTTCGTACTGAACAGTTCATGAAAATTATTTCATTGGCTCCTGAAGTTCTATAAGAGGCGATCATGGCTAAGATTAAAAAAGGCGATCAAGTAATTGTGATCGCAGGTAAAGAAAAAGGCAAACAGGGTACTGTTCTGTCTGTTTCTAATGACCGTGTTAAGGTTGAAGGCCTTAACTTGGTGAAGAAGCACCAAAAGCCGAACCGTGCTACAGGCGCTGAAGGTAGCGTTGTAACTCAGGAAGCTTCGCTTCATATTTCAAACGTGGCAGTTTTTAATGCTACAACCCAAAAGGCTGACCGTGTTGGTTACCAAGTGATTGATGGCGTGAAAACTCGCGTATTCAAATCAAATGGTGAATCAGTGGCGGTAGCGAAGTAATAGGTTGATATAGGCCATGGCCAGACTTAAAACACGTTACAATGACGAACTTAAAGCTCAGTTATTAGAGACTTTAGGCGTTAAAAATGTGATGGAAATTCCTCGCATCACTAAAATCACGATCAACATGGGTGTTGGCGCAGCTGCTGCTGACAAAAAACTCCTTGATGGTGCTCTTTCAGATATGCAAGCTATCGCTGGTCAAAAACCAGTACTTACGTTAGCTCGTAAATCAATCGCTGGTTTTAAAATCCGTGATGGTTGGCCGATCGGTTGTAAAGTTACTTTACGCGGCGAACGTATGTACGAATTCTTAGACCGTTTGATCTCGATTGCGATCCCTCGTATCCGTGACTTCCGTGGTTTCTCTGCGAAATCATTCGACGGTCGTGGTAACTACTCAATGGGTCTTAAGGAACAGATCATGTTCCCTGAAATCGATTTTGACAAGATTGATCGTATTCGTGGTATGGACATTACCATTACTACGACTGCTCGCACCGATGACGAAGGCCGTGCGCTTATGCGTGCATTCGGCTTCCCGTTCAAATAAGAGGTCGATATGGCTAAGAAAGGTATGATTAATCGCGAATTGAAACGCGAAGCTACTGTTGCTAAATACGCTGCAAAACGTGCTGAATTAAAAGCTGTTATTGCAAACGTAAATGCATCAGACGAAGAACGTTTCGAAGCGATGATGAAATTGCAAGCATTACCACGTAATGCATCTCCAGTACGTCTACGTAACCGTTGTGGTTTAACTGGTCGTCCGCATGGCTATTTCCGTAAGTTCGGCTTAAGCCGTAACAAATTACGTGAAACAGTAATGCAAGGTGATGTACCTGGCGTTGTTAAGGCAAGCTGGTAAGGAGCACTATAAATGAGTATGCAAGATACCGTTGCCGACATGCTAACACGTGTTCGTAACGCACAAATGGCGAAGAAACAAACTGTTTCTATGCCTAATTCTAAGTTGAAAGTTGCAATTGCTAACTTACTTCAACAAGAAGGTTACATTTCTAACGTAGAAGTTGCGGAAGCTGAAGGCAAACCAACTTTAACAATTACGTTAAAATATTTTGAAGGCAAGCCAGTGATTGACACTGTGAAACGCGTAAGCCGTCCAGGTCTACGTCAGTATCGCGGTAAAGATGCACTTCCAAGCGTTAAGCAAGGTTTAGGTATTGCAATTGTTTCTACAAGCAAAGGCATCATGACTGATCGCGCTGCACGTGCTGCAGGCGTTGGTGGTGAAGTTATTGCTTTTGTTTCTTAATAGGTGATTCCTCATGTCTCGTGTGGCTAAAGCCCCAGTAACTGTACCGAATGGTGTAACAGTTACTCAGAACGGCCGGCAGGTCGAAGTGAAAGGCACTAAAGGTACATTGTCTTTCAACCTGCATGCGCTGGTCGAGCTTAAACAGGAAGACGGTACTCTGGCTATTGCTCCAGTACAAGAGTCGAAAGACGCTTGGATGCAAGCTGGTACTGCTCGCGCTGTGCTTAACAACCTTGTAAAAGGTGTTAGCGAAGGTTTCGAACGTAAGTTACAGCTTATCGGTGTTGGTTATAAAGCTGCGGTTAAAGGTGATGTTGTTCATCTTAACCTTGGTTTCTCTCACCCGATCGATTATGCACTTCCTGCAGGTGTAACTGCTGAAACTCCAACTGCAACTGAAATCGTACTTAAATCTGCTGACAAAGCAGCTTTAGGTCAGGTTGCTGCAGATATCCGTGGTTACCGTCCACCAGAGCCGTATAAAGGCAAAGGTGTTCGTTATTCTGACGAAGTTGTACTTCGTAAAGAAGCTAAGAAGAAATAAGGCGCGAGGTTCTTATGAACGAAAAGAAACAATCCCGTTTGCGTCGTGCGAAAAGCACACGCTTGCACATCCGTGCATTGGGTGCGACTCGTTTGTGTGTAAACCGCACTCCGCGTCACATCTATGCTCAAGTTATCTCTGCAGATGGTGGCAAAGTATTAGCGCAAGCTTCTACTTTAGACGCTACTCTACGTGCAGGTACAACTGGTAACGTTGAAGCAGCTCAAAAAGTAGGTGCTTTAATCGCAGAACGCGCTAAAGCAGCTGGTGTTACTAAAGTTGCATTTGACCGTTCTGGTTTTAAATATCATGGTCGTATCAAAGCCTTGGCTGATGCTGCTCGTGAAAACGGCTTGGAGTTCTAATCATGGCTAAAGTTGAACAAAACGAAGGTCTTGTTGAAAAGCTGGTTGCCGTTGATCGTGTAGCCAAAGTTGTTAAGGGTGGTCGTATCTTCTCTTTCACAGCATTAACTGTTGTGGGTGATGGTAATGGTCGCGTAGGTTTTGGTCGTGGTAAAGCACGTGAAGTTCCAGCTGCTATCTCTAAAGCACTTGAAGCTGCTCGTCGCAACATGATTACTGTTGACCTTGTTGATGGTACGTTACAGCATCCAATTCATGCACGTCATGGCGCTAGTCGCGTATTCATGCAGCCTGCCTCTGAAGGTACAGGCGTAATTGCTGGTGGCGCTATGCGTGCAGTTTTAGAAGCTGTAGGTGTACGTAACGTTTTGACTAAATGCCGTGGTTCTACTAACGCTGCTAACGTAGTTAACGCAACTTTCAACGGTTTGCGTGATATGACTACTCCTGAGAAGGTTGCTGCGAAACGTGGTCTTTCAGTAGAACAAATTCAAGGGTAATCAATCATGAAAACGATTAAAGTTACCCAGACTAAATCTGCATCGCACCGCTTGAAAAATCATAAGCTGAGCCTGCAAGGTTTAGGTCTGCGTCGTATTGGTCATACTGTAGAAGTGCAAGATACGCCTTCTAACCGTGGTATGATCAACCAAGTCTACTATATGGTTAGTGTAGAGGAATAAGCCATGACTCTGCGTTTAAATACAATTGCACCTGCAGAAGGTGCTAAACGTGACAACCTTCGTGTAGGCCGTGGTATCGGTTCTGGCGTTGGTAAGACCGGTGGCCGTGGTGTCAAGGGTCAAAACTCACGTAAGAGCGGTGGTACTCGTCCAGGTTTCGAAGGCGGTCAAACAGCACTTTATCGTCGTTTGCCTAAATTCGGCTTCACTAGCCAATTGGCTTTGAAAACTGCTGAAGTACGTTTATCTGAGCTTGCTAAAGTGGAAGGCGACATCGTGTCTCTAGAAACTTTAAAAGCGGCGAACGTTGTACGTAAAGACATGATCCGTGCTCGTATCGTACTTTCTGGTGAAATTACTCGTGCATTCACTGTTCAAGGTGTTGCATTGACTAAAGGCGCTAAAGCTGCTGTTGAAGCTGCTGGCGGCAAAGTCGAGGAGTAATCCCCAGTGTCTATGACTCCTAGTTCTTCAGGTCATGTCAACATGATGAAAGGCCAACCATTTCATGTGAAATACCGTGAAATTATTCGTCGAATGATGTTTCTCATTGGTGCGTTGTTGGTGTTTCGGCTAGGAGCGCATATTCCAGTACCGGGCATCAATAATGCGGCCCTAGAAAACCTGTTTAATGCAAACCAAGGTACTATCCTTGGTTTGTTTAACATGTTTTCCGGTGGTGCATTAGAACGAATGTCTATTCTTGCTCTTGGGATCATGCCCTACATTTCTGCATCGATTATCGTGCAGCTGATGTCGACAGTGGTTCCTTCGCTGGAAGCTTTGAAAAAAGAAGGCGAGCAAGGCAAACGTAAAATAAATCAATACACACGACAAGGCACATTATTTCTGGCGCTTGTACAAGCGATCGGGATGTGTGCAGGCTTGATCAGTCAGGGGATTACCCTGAATACTGGTTTGGCTTTTTATATTCCTGCAGTAACCTCATTGGTTGCGGGAACCATGTTCTTGATGTGGTTGGGTGAGCAGATTACCGAACGTGGGGTGGGGAATGGTATTTCCATGATCATCTTCGCGGGTATTGTTGCCGGATTGCCTAATTTAATTATGCAATCTTTGTCATCTGTAGATAATGGCCAGACCAGCCTGATTGGCTTGGTAATTTTTGGTCTGTTGTCTCTGGGTGTTTTGGCAGCCATCGTGTTTATCGAGAAAGCGCAACGTCGTATTCCGGTCAACTATGCTCAAAAACAACAAGGTCGTCGTGTATTTACTGCACAACAGACACATTTGCCATTGAAAATTAATATGGCGGGTGTGATTCCGGCAATTTTTGCCAGCTCATTGCTGTTGTTCCCTGCGAGCTTAGGCCAGTGGGTGGGTAGTGCAGATCCGAATGCCGGATTTATTCAGCGTAGCCTGCAAGATGTAGCATTGGTATTGTCGCCTGGTCAGCCGTTGTATTTGGTGCTCTTTGGTGCGTTAATTATCTTTTTCTGTTACTTCTATACAGCACTGGTATTTAGTCCTAAAGAAGTGTCAGAGAACTTGAAACGCAGCGGAGCTTATGTGCCTGGTATACGTCCAGGTGAGCAAACTGCTCGTTACTTAGATCATATTCTCAGTCGTTTGACATTTATTGGCGCGATTTACATCACCGTCATTTGTTTGATGCCGATGGTGTTGCAAAGTTCATTTGGTATTCCATTCTATTTGGGTGGTACTTCTTTGCTGATTGTTGTGGTAGTAGTGATGGACTTTATGGCTCAGCTGCAGTCACACCTCACCTCGCACCAGTATGATAATCAAACGTTAATGAGAAAAACGACAGCTCATCCTAAGGGATAAGCGCACTTAGAGGTTTCATCATGAAAGTACAAGCTTCTGTTAAGAAAATTTGTGGTAGCTGTAAAGTTATCCGTCGTAATGGGGTTATCCGCGTAATTTGTAGCGCAGAACCTCGTCATAAGCAGCGTCAAGGTTAATCTGATTAAGACCTGTTGATTTCTGTAGGCGAATTGGGTTATTATCCGCCCCTCAAGATTTTTGTGGGGCGGTTGATTATCTACTGCCTTTTTGGAGAAAATTGAATGGCTCGTATTGCCGGTGTAAACATTCCGGATAACAAGCACGCTGTTATCTCTCTAACGTATATCTTTGGTATTGGTCGCCATACTTCAAAAGCTATTTTAGCTGCTGCGGGTATTGCTCCAACGACTAAGATCCGTGAATTAGATGACGCTCAGCTTGATGCGATTCGTGCAGAAGTTGCTAAGGTTCCGACCGAAGGTGATTTACGTCGCGAAATTTCCATGAACATTAAACGTTTAATGGATTTAGGCTGCTATCGCGGTCTTCGTCATCGTCGCAGCTTGCCTGTCCGCGGTCAACGCACCAAAACTAACGCTCGTACCCGTAAAGGTCCGCGCAAACCTATTAAGAAATAAGATTTCTGGAAGCTAAAAGATGGCTAAAGATACTCGCGCACGCAAGAAGGTCACTCGTACCGTCTCTGAAGGTGTCGCACACATTCACGCTTCTTTTAATAACACCATTGTGACTATTACCGATCGTCAAGGTAATGCACTGGCTTGGGCCACTTCAGGTGGACAAGGCTTCCGTGGATCACGTAAATCAACTCCGTTCGCTGCTCAGGTAGCTGCTGAAGTTGCTGGTAAAGCTGCTTTAGACTACGGTTTGAAAAACTTGGACGTCCTTGTAAAAGGTCCTGGTCCTGGTCGTGAATCTGCGGTTCGTGCTTTAGGTGCAGTGGGTTATAAAATTAACAGCATTACCGATGTGACGCCAATCCCGCACAACGGTTGCCGTCCACCTAAAAAACGTCGCGTGTAAGGAGAAACATTCATGGCTCGTTATATTGGTCCAAAATGCAAACTCTCTCGCCGCGAAGGGACAGACCTGCAACTTAAATCAGGCGTTAAACCGTTTGATGTAAAAACTAAAAAACACGCTAAAGCTCCTGGCCAACATGGTGGAGCTCGTGGCGGTAAACAGTCTGAGTACTCACTACAATTACGTGAAAAACAAAAAGTACGTCGTATGTACGGTGTTTTAGAGCGTCAATTTAGTAACTACTACAAAGAAGCTGCTCGTGTTAAAGGCGCAACTGGTGAAAACTTGTTGAAGCTACTTGAAAGCCGTCTTGATAACGTTGTTTATCGTATGGGTTTCGGTTCTACTCGCGCAGAAGCTCGTCAGTTAGTATCTCACCGCAGCATCACTTTGAATGGCCGTCGTGTTAACATTGCGTCTATCCAAGTTAAAGCGGGTGATGTGATCGCAGTTCACGAAGGCGCTAAACAACAATTACGTATCAAAAACGCAATTGAATTAGCAACTCAACGTGGCATGCCTTCTTGGATGGAAATCGACCATTCTAAATTAGAAGGTACGTTCAAAGCTGCACCGGATCGTTCTGATTTACCTGCTGAAATCAACGAAAGCTTGATTGTAGAATTGTATTCTAAATAATCCTTGAGGAAGCAATATGACGCGTACTGCAAATGAGTTTCTAACTCCGCAAGCGATCAAGGTCGAAGCGGCAAGCGGGACCTCGGCAAAAGTTATTCTAGAACCTTTAGAGCGTGGCTTTGGTCATACTCTGGGTAATGCTTTACGTCGCATCCTTCTTTCTTCTCTACCTGGCGCAGCTGTGGTAGAAGTTGAGATTGAAGGGGTCGAGCACGAGTACAGTACTTTGGAAGGCTTGCAGCAGGACATCGTCGAGCTCTTGCTGAACCTAAAAGGATTGTCGATTAAGCTGTTCGATCAAAATGAAGCATACTTAACATTAGAGAAACAAGGTGCAGGCGACGTAACTGCGGCTGACCTTCGTTTACCTCATAATGTTGAAGTGGTTAACCCTGAACATTTGATCGGTACTTTAAGTGCCTCAGGCTCATTGAAAATGCGTCTGAAAGTTGCTCAAGGTCGTGGCTACGAGACTTCTGATTCACGCTTCCCAGAAGGCGAAACTCGCCCAGTGGGTCGCTTGCAGTTAGATGCTTCTTATAGCCCAATCAAACGTGTGTCTTATACAGTGGAAAACGCTCGTGTAGAACAACGTACTGACCTTGACAAATTGGTCATTGATCTTGAAACCAATGGTACTGTAGATCCTGAAGAAGCAATCCGTAAAGCGGCAACAATCTTGCAACAACAAATTGCAATCTTTGTTGACCTTCAGAAAGATCAAGCACCTGTGGCTCAAGAGCCGCGTGAAGAAGTTGACCCAATCTTGCTTCGCCCAGTAGATGATCTAGAGCTAACTGTTCGTTCTGCTAACTGTTTGAAAGCAGAAAACATTTACTACATTGGTGATCTTGTACAGCGTACTGAAGTTGAGTTGCTTAAAACTCCTAACTTGGGTAAAAAATCGCTTACTGAGATCAAAGATGTTCTGGCTTCTAAAGGCTTACAACTCGGCATGCGTTTAGAGAACTGGCCACCGGCTAGTCTCCGTATGGACGATCGTTTCGCCTATCGTAGCCGTTAATTAAGTAGGACTATCACCATGCGTCATCGTAATAGTGGTGTGAAATTAGGCCGTACAAGCAGCCATCGTAAAGCGATGTTCCAAAACATGGCTAACTCTTTGTTCGAGCACGAGTTGATCAAAACAACTGTGCCTAAAGCGAAAGAGTTACGTCGTGTAGCTGAGCCTTTAATCACTTTAGCTAAAAACGATACAGTAGCAAACCGTCGTTTGGCGTTTGCTCGTACTCGTTCAGCAGCAACTGTTGGTAAATTATTTACCGTTC
This sequence comes from Acinetobacter sp. YH12156, assembly GCF_013418235.1. Taxonomy (NCBI): domain Bacteria; kingdom Pseudomonadati; phylum Pseudomonadota; class Gammaproteobacteria; order Moraxellales; family Moraxellaceae; genus Acinetobacter; species Acinetobacter sp. YH12156. The sequence goes on along the minus strand of NZ_VPCL01000015.1, from coordinate 24,113 downwards.
TTGGCCCTCGTTACAAAGAGCGTAACGGCGGTTATCTACGTGTTCTTAAAGCGGGCTTCCGTGCAGGTGATGCTGCACCGATGGCTTACGTTGAGCTAGTAGATCGCGAAGTTAACTAATTTCGTGAAGAATAACGCAAGTTGTTCGAAAAGGTCGGTTGAATAAACCGGCCTTTTTTAATGTCTGAAATTTATTTTCAGGTATTTGCATCATGCAGAACTAATCTGGCCTGAAAAGATAAAAAAATAATGGCTTTTTATCAAACTTGACATTGTGTATTGTCAATTTTGTGATTTAATAAAAACAGATAGTATCGCTTAGGTAAAAGAACAATATGGAAAAGCAAATCGATATTTTAATTGTGGGTGCGGGGATCTCGGGAATTGGTCTGGCAGCGCATCTTTCTAAACATTGTCCGCAGCGCTCATTTGAAATTATTGAGCGACGTGCCAGCATTGGCGGAACCTGGGATTTATTTAAATATCCGGGAATTCGTTCTGATTCGGATATGTCGACCTTTGGTTTTAATTTTAAACCTTGGAAAAAAGCCAGTGTACTTGCCGATGGCGCTTCGATTAAGGGTTATCTGGCCGAAGTAGTAGATGAATTTAATCTGGAATCGAAAATTCATTATCAACACCGTGTGTTAACCGCCAACTATGATTCTATGGCCTGCAAATGGTCAGTAGAGATTGAGGATGAACACGGCAAGAAGCAGATCTGGATTGCGAATTTCGTACTGAGTTGTACCGGTTATTACAACTATGACCAAGGTTTTCAGCCCGAGTTTCCAAATCAGGAGGCTTTTAAAGGTCAATTCATTCATCCGCAGCATTGGCCGGAAAATTTAGATTATCAGGGCAAAAAAGTGGTGATCATTGGTAGTGGTGCCACCGCGATTACTTTAGTTCCAGCGATGGTCAAAGGCGGCGCCGGGCATGTGACCATGTTACAGCGTTCTCCGACCTATATCGCTTCAGTGCCCTCTATTGATATGATTTATGCAAAGATGCGGCAGTATCTACCAGAAGATGTGGCCTATAAAATTACCCGTGCCCGGAATATTGGCATGCAGCGCGGAATTTATGCCTTGGCACAAAAACAGCCAAAACTGTTAAAAACGCTGTTACTTAAATCCGTGCAGTTTCAGCTCAAAGGTAAAGTGGATATGAAACACTTTACCCCGAATTATGAGCCGTGGGATCAGCGCCTATGCGTGGTGCCGGATGGTGATCTGTTTAAAATTTTACGTGAAGGGCAGGCATCAGTTGTAACGGATCAGATCGAAAGCTTGACTGAAACTGGCATTCAGCTGAAATCGGGTCAACATCTGGAGGCAGATATTATCGTTTCAGCCACAGGCTTAAATATCCAGATTCTTGGTGGAATTCAGGCGACGATTGATGGTCAACCTGTCGATACCTCACAACATATGCTGTATAGAGGCATCATGGTTAGTGATGTGCCGAATATGGCGCTAATTATTGGTTATATCAATGCCTCTTGGACTTTAAAAGTGGATATTGCCGCTGAGTACATTTGCCGTTTGCTGAACTATATGGATCAGCAGGGCTATGCTGAAGTCATCGCTCAGGGTGATCAGACTGAATTGCTAGAGGATACTGTGATGGGTAGTCTCAGTTCGGGCTATATTGCCCGTGCTGCAGATGTGATGCCAAAACAAGGTAAACATGCACCGTGGAAAGTCAGCAACAATTATCTTGCAGATCGTAAGGAACTTAAACAGGCTTCGTTTGAAGATAGGGTGCTGAAATTTAAAAAAAACAGCAAGGCTCTCAAACATAAACCGCGTCTGGTCTCTTAAAGTCGGATATCGAACTAAAGAAAAAGGAGTCCTGAGTGACTCCTTTTTTATGCGTCCAGTTTACAGTGAACGTGCAATCAGTTCTTTCATAATTTCGTTGGTACCGGCATAAATCCGGTTGGCGCGGTTGTCGATATAGGCCCGGGCAATTGGATATTCCAGCATATAGCCATAACCACCATGCAATTGCAGGCATTCATCTACCACCTTGCTATACATTTCTGAAATCTTATATTTGGCCGCAGCAGCGGCATCGATGCCTAATTCTTGCTTGAGTTGCAGCTCCATGCAGCGATCCAGATAAGCGCGACAAAACTCGATTTCGGTACGCATTTCTGCCAGTTTAAAGCGGGTATTCTGAAAATGGCTAATACTCTTGCCAAAGGCCTGACGTTCCTTGGTGTATTTCACTGTATGTGCGAAAGCAGCTTCAGCGCCAGCCTGACACATAATTGCCACAATCAGGCGTTCCCAGGCCAGTTCTTTCATCAACATCATAAAGCCCATGCCTTCCAGACCGAGCAAATTTTCTTGTGGTACGCGTACATCGTCAAAGAACAGCTCGCAAGTATCCTGGCCTTTCATGCCGATTTTATTCAGCGGTTTAGCTTTGCTAAATCCGGCCCGGTCGGCTTCGACCATAATCAATGAGAGATTGGCCGAGCCTTTGTCACTATGACCGGTCTTGCAGACCACAATCGCCATATCACAGAGATAGCCATTGGTAATAAAGATCTTGGATCCATTAATCACATAGTCATCGCCATCCAGTATTGCAGAGGTACGTACTGCTTGCAGGTCAGAGCCGGTTCCCGGTTCGGTCATGGCAATCGCGGTGACGATTTCCCCGGAAGCCATTTTGGGTAACCACTGCTGTTTTTGAGCATCATTGCCAAAGTTCAGCAGGTAATTGGCGACAATATCTGAATGTAGGGAAAAACCTGTGGCTGAATCACCAGCATAAGCCTGTTCTTCAATCAGAATCATGCTATACAGCCGGTCTACCCCAGAGCCGCCATATTGCTCTGGCATGGTGGCGCAGAGTAGTCCCAGTTCACCCGCTTTAGTCCAGAGCTCTCGATCCACATGCTGTTGCTTTTCATAGCGCTCGCTATGCGGAATAACTTCCTTTTCATAAAACTTGCGTACGGTTTGACGAAATGCTTCATGTTCGGCAGTAAAAAGCTGGCGGGGCAGCATCGGGGCAAGCGGGCGAATGGCTGCAGATTGCATCTTGTTATTCCTTATTCTGATCTGTTTGCTTTAAAGTAGGTCAAGCATAGATCAGCAACAATGAGCGGAATGTTCAAATAACTTAAATATGCTGATGCTTTTGGTCATTTGTATGAAATCCCTCGAAATTCAGCGATGGCTTCAGGTAAACTATTCCGGTTTATAACGAATTGGGGAAATTCGATGACTGATGACATCACCTTAGAAGAGCGCAAAGTGATTTATCGCGCGCGTCGTGGCCTAAAAGAGCTGGATGTGTATTTTGATCCCTACGTAAAAAACTACTACTTAACTGCTGATCCATTTGAAAAGCAGATGTTTGCTGAGTTGGTCGATCAGGAAGATCCAGATCTGCTGGACTGGTTTATGGAAGTCTCTGAGCCGCCGCGTCCTGAATTAAAAGATTTGATCAAGAAGCTTAAATTTTACGTCCATGGATAATCGCTGTTTCAAGCTGAAACGCAGTTATTGTGCACTGGCGTTTCAGCTTTTTATTTTTGCACTGTTGATGTACCTCCTATACCAGCTATTGCCGATTGCGATTTGGCTGCTGTGTGCTGCGATTGGACTGGTGATTTATCAGCTGTTTTATCGCAAGACGCCCCAGATTGAACAGTTTGAATATCTGGATGGACGTGAATGGTCATTGACGGCCAAATCTCGGCCCACCTGTCGGGTATGTGTTAGTCATGTGATTGATCATCAAGCTTATATTGTGGTGTATTTTCAGCACGCCAAGGCTCAGCCTTTATTGATCTGGTGTGACCAATTGCCGCTAAAACAATGGAAATCCCTGAAAGTTCTGACCAAACTTATCTAGTTGTCAGACAACGCTATTTTAATCACTTGATTGAAGTTTCAATAAAACAGATACTTAGATCATTAATACGCTTTCATTGTCAGACAGAAAATAATAATGACTTATCAGTAAGATAAATTGTATGACAATTTCCCGCCTATGTTTTATTTTTAGCCTGTACATTGAACGCACCAACAGCAAATACGGGAGAATTCAATAGAATCTCCAGTGTGGATGTTTTTGATCGTAGTGATTGTTTCAGCTTTGGTGGTTGGACAATTCGCGATGGTGCTGAAGGATAAATTTTCATCTTAATCAAGCAGAGTTATTACCGGCTCTCTGTTTGTACAGTTAATAAGTAGCATGTGCTGAACCGTCGCAATGCTACTTTTTTTTGCCCAAAATTTGGGAATTCAACAGATCAAGTCAATTGCAGTCGGCCAGTTTGATGGCACAGTGTCTAGTCCGGATTAGAGTAAATACTCTTTTATTCACAAAATGCTTCTGATATCTTTAACAGAAAGATGGACATAATCACAATTATAGAGGACAGGAAAATGTCAGGCGTCCGTAAAATATGCCAAGGTATGGCGACCATTGCAATAACAACAACAGTATTAACGGGGTGTTCCCATGTCATTAAAACCGGTGCCAATGTCGCACTGGGTTTTACCGAAAACCATATTGTCCCGCCAATTTTAGCCATGGATGATGCTGAGATGGTCTGTAATTCAGGCAATTCTCTAACTCCGGCCATCATGGCAACCAAAGAAATGGGAGCGGATCCGACGCGAGTAGCCGTATTGATGTATTCGGCTGCCGGCATTTGTGCCGAGCAAAAGGCGCTGGAAGCTGAGTTACGCTATTTGCGTGCTTCAAAATCCAACCAGGTAGCGGAAGCCCAAGATGCGCGAATTGAGCAGAAGCGCTGGGCGGCTCTAGCGGCACAGCGTCAATATACCGGTTATCAATTGTTCCAGAGCCGTTATGAAAAAAAATATCAAAAAGCCTTGGGTGAAGAATGCCCGCGCATGAACAGCGATATGGAGCAAACGGTTTATCTGCTGGGTATGCTCAGCGGTTTACAAGCCATGACCAATGATATTAATTCCGGCGGTGCAGTGCATGTACCCAAAGATATCGCTGCCGTGGTGGAACGTGGTATGACCTGTCTGGATAATTCCAAATTCTGGGGAGCACCGAATGCTACGCGTGCTGTGATCTGGACTTTATTACCAGGTGCAAGCGATGGTAAACCTGATCCTTACCAAACATTAAAACAATCTACACAAATTGGTGAGCAAAAAGGTGTACGTTTATCGCATGCTTTATATGCTGTAGCAGCACAGGCCAGTGGTGACGATGCCAAAATCCGCGATGCTTTAAAAACCTTTGCGCAGGCCCGTACCGAGGAAAAGCCGGTAAATCCACAGTTCAAGCTGATCGACAGTATGGCAGCGATTATGGTCGGTGGAATTTCAGATCGTTACTGGACAGAAAATACTGGTGTGCGCAGCGCCGATGATGGCATGCAACGTTTCTGGGATGAATCAGACAGCTCTTCGGAACTCGATGACCTGTTCAGTGCAGACCTGTAACCCAGATAGCCTGCATAGAATTTTAAGGATGAAATTAAACTAGATGGTTAGGGAGAAGCATAAGCTGATGCTAGATCAACATGTTCGACGAAAAATTATTTTTCTAGCGGCTTTTGTCTCTCTCTGTGCATGTCTGCAAATTTTCAAGGATAGTTTCATCTACTGGCAAGAGAGTTTGCTCAGTGAGTTTTGGCGACTGTGGACGGCACATTGGGTACATGTGGGGTGGACCCATTATTTCCTGAATATTCTCGCTTTTATCTGTCTGCCTTTTATTTTTCCACGCGCTATTCTATGGCACTTTTCTGCCATTTTACTGATCTTGCCACCTTTGATCAGTTTAAGTTTTTATTTTTTCTTACCCAATATTGAAGCCTACGCTGGCTTGTCGGGTGTGCTGCATGGTGCCTATGTTGCCGTTGCCTGTGTACATTTGCTGTATAAGCGGGAACGCAGTTTTGCTGCACTGGTGTTGTTTTTGATCTTTGGCAAACTGGTCTGGGAAAATACCATTGGCAATGTCGGGACTGCACAGCTGATTGGCAGTCCGGTCTTGGTCGAAGCACATTTGCTCGGGGTAATTTGGGGAGTGATGTTGGCGCTGGCCTATATCGTGAGCAATTATTTTCGGGATAATTAAAGTGCAGAGATAAATCATTTACTTGGCAGAAAATACAAAAAGAAAATATAAATTGTCATTTTTATTGTGCCAATTTTCATGCAAAGTCAAAACATAGAATAAAGATCCTGACCTTTGAAAAGGAATTTTCGGGGCAGAAGGGAAGATCGGCGTCCTAGACCAAGCATTAGGCCGCTAAAATAAAAATAGGAATACACATGCAAAATGATGATCAAAACAGATCAGGATTAGGTCTGTTGCGTTATATATGGACAGAGTGGATCTCGACCTTCGTCGTGCTGGTTTTACTTTTGCTCACTTTGATTATTGGCACCGGGGAAATGATTCACGGCCAGTTGCTGCGTATGGGCGAGCGTATTTACGGTGATCCGGCAACCGGAATGCAATATTCATTTCTAAGGGCTGAACCGACGCGGCCACAATGTGAACGCAATATCAATGTTGATCAGCGTGTTCAGCAGCAGATGAAAGCCGATGCAGCCGATGAATACGCCGATTTCTTCGGGGTGCGTTCGCAAGCGGATGTCCGTGCTGCGGTGTTACAGGCACAGCAGGTCTGTGAAGAATCCTACCTGTTTTACGATAAAGCCATTCAGCATGTGGAAGCCCATCCAAGTATTCGGGCTTATCGGACATTTGAAACCTCTTTCTTTGGAATCTTCAAGTTTGGTACGGAAAACCGGGCTTTGCTTCTGGTCATCATGGTGGTCTTTGCTGCGATCAGTGCCACCCTAAAAACCCATCATATTGGCTTACGTAGCCCGAGTACGCGTATCGACTTTAAAGTTTATTCGGTCGCCATGCTGGTTGCTAATGCTTTCCTGGCATTTTCATCCTATAGCCAATATCAGTCCGTATTGAACTCGGGCGTGCCGATGGGGGAAATGAAATACATCTACTGGTTGTGGATGATTCTGTTCAGCACACTCACCTTGATCAGCCTGTATCAGGTGATCAAACAACCAAAACCAACGCGAGAGGGCGGCAGTTTTGGTCTGGCCTTTCTGAGTGTACCGTTGTATGCCTATATGGCCATTACGACCGGAATAAATTTCACTTTCTTTATGGACTATCCAATGGGACAGGGGATTTACCTCGGTCAATTGGTAGAGTTTTCTAGTATCTTCCTGAACTTGGCCTTATTTATCTGGGCCGGTATGTTGCTGAAACAGACCCGTGTCGTGGACATGTTCCTGAATATTCTGCGTCCTTGGAATCTGGCACCTGAAACCCTGACCTGGCTAATCTTGCTGGCAGCGGCATTACCGACCGCCTATACTGGAGCATCAGGAATTTTCGTGATTGCCGCAGGTGCGATTATTTATAAGGAAGTCTGGAATGCGGGTGGACGCCGTCAGTTTGCACTGGCCGCCACTGCAATGTCCGGCTCAATGGGCGTAGTCTTACGTCCTTGCTTGCTGATTGTTGTTGTGGCATCACTCAATAAAGAAGTGACCACCGACTTACTGTATCACTACGGGATTTATGTCTTCCTGCTCAGCTCGACTTTATTCCTGGTAATTTCCCTGTTCTTTGCAGAAAACAAATTCCGCATTGCTGCGCCTACTATAGCTGCTCCTCAATCTGGTCGTGCCTTCATTGCGATTATTCCATATATCGTGATTTTTATTCTGATCTGGTTATTCTATAAATATGCCTTGTCGACTGACCTGAATGAATTTACCGCACCAGTGATGATGCCAGTCATTCTGCTGATGATTGTTCTGTTCGATAAGTTACGTCATGAACCTGCGCCGTTGCCGGCAGTGGGGCATTGGGATGAAACCTTGACCGCAACTTTAAACTCAAGATCGACACCTGAACTGGTGACAGCCGGTGCCGCGGCCAATGCAGAATATCGTGAAGCTGAACATAGCGAACAACTAGGCAAAGAACTGGCTGTTGATCATGGTGTAAAGCGTTCAAATGCTACAGAAATCCTGCGCAAGGTGGGTTTCTGGAAGTCAATGCATATTTCGACCAGTGAGACCGTGGGACATATTGGTGCGCTGGTCATCCTGATGGCACTCTCGGTGAGTGTGGGTGGCTTGCTGGAACGTATGGAAATTATGGAAGCCTTCCCGACCGATATCAGTAGTACCATTCTGGTGATTTCACTGATTGTCGGCTTGATGATTTTTGTCGGGATGATCATGGATCCATTTGGCGCGGTGATTCTGATTTCTGCAACCGTTGCTCCAGTGGCTTACCAATACGGCATTCATCCGGTTCATTTCTGGATGATTACCCTGATTGGTTTTGAGCTGGGTTACGTGACGCCACCAGTTGCGCTGAATCATCTGTTGGCCAGACAGTCGATTGGTGATGCTGAAGTGGCCGAAGCGGATGCCGAAGTACGACACCTGTCTTTCTACTACCGTTATGAACGCTGGATTTTGCCGGTGATAGTATTGCTGCCTGCGATGTTGATCATTGCCTATGTGCCTTATATCTTTAAGCTGTTCGGCTGGTATCAATAAAAGAAAAGCAATAAAACAGCACCTACGGGTGCTTTTTTATTGCTTTGATTTCGAATCTTGATCAAATCTTCGATGAATTCAGGCGCTTCTGCAGTATCGGGCTACACAGTAGAATCGCACAGAAAATCAGCCCCAGCCCGATTAGGCTATAGAGGTCCGGAACTTCCTGCCAGAACAGAAATCCCCACATACCAGCAAAGAAAATTGCCACATAGTTGACCGGTCCAATTTGTCCTGCCGGAGCCAGCTTATATGCATTGGACATAAACAGTTGGCTAAAATTGGCCAGGATGCCGGCAGTAATCAGATAGCTGAGTTCTGTCAGAGTATAAGGCCGCCATAGCCAGAACATCGGAATCACTGAAATCAGGGTGCCAATAAAGCAGAAATAAAATACAATTTTTTCCGGAGACTCGGTTTTAGTCAGTGCCCGAACCGTGACAAAAGCCATCGCCGCTAGAAAACTCGCACTCAAACCAATGACCGACATCAGGTTAATTAAACCCGAATCCGGTTTGGCAACACAGAGTACCCCGATGAAACCAATTGCAGCGGCGACTAACATGCTTGCTGTTATTTTTTCCTTGAGAAATAGCCAGGCAATCAAAGGAATAAAAATCGGAGAAGAGTAGGTGAAGACCATGGCATTGGAGAGTTTTAAATGGGCAATGGCATAGAAAAAGCCGTACATGGCAGTCAGTCCGACCACTGCGCGCCAGGTGTGCATCCATAGTTTTTCAGTTTTGAAAAAACCAATGCCTTTATTGAAAATGAAGGGCAGGAAAATAAACAGCCCGACAAAATTGCGAAAGAAGACCACGGTGGCGTTATCAACCGTTGCCGAGGCATAACGGATACACACGCCCATGACTGAAAAGAGAAAAGCAGAGCAGGTCAGTAACAGAATGGCTTTAAGCAGATGCGGAGCGGTTGGGGCAGACATGGAAACAACTGAGCTAGAAGATCTGACGATATTCTAGCTGAAATACTGTCGAGATTTACTGGCTTTGAGCAAGTTGTGCTTCAAGTAACTTGATCTGTTCCTCTTTCAGTTGAATCAACTGGTCGGCATCGCTATGCTGCGCATCCAGTGTGGCTTTTTGTTCATTGAGCTGAACTTGGATGTCATCTAATTTAGCCACTTCTTCTTTGGCCAAACTGGCATTCTCCGGCACCGGTGCATCTAACAGCTGATCTGATACCAGTGCTTTAGCTTCGATCGCCTCAGCTGCTTTCGCTGCCGCTGTATCTTCTTCAGTTTTCGCCGCAGGTTTTGCTGCCGGAACAGCTGCGATATCTTCCTGATGTATGCGTTCCGCTTCACCGGAAGAGGCATTCAACCACTGATATAGCAATACCAATGCAACGACAGTAACTAAAGCCCCCATAATCCCCATTAAAAGTTTGGGGTTATTTCTTTGTTCTACTGACATAGCTTGAACCTTGATTTTTATTTTACTGAACGAGGTTTAAACTGAATCACGCCAATTTCATCTGGAACAGCTGGTGTTTCTGGTTGGTCAACATGTGTGGGACGATTTTCCTCATAACCACACTCGATACATTCAATCCACTCATCTTCACCAGAGGTCAGCATGACGACGCGATCTAACGCCTGACATTTTGGACATTTTGCGCCTGCAATGAAACGACGTTTAATGGTCATCATACTCACCTTGTGATCAACTTAAAAAGCTAGTTTAAGCGTTTTTAGAGGGGTTCGTCCAACCTTGATGACGCAGCAATGCATCTATTTTTGGCTCGCGTCCGCGGAAATTGATAAATGCGTCAAGTGCTTGATCTTTTCCGCCAACTGCGAGGATATTTTCCCGAAACTGTTTTCCAGTGGTGGTATTAAAAATCCCTTCATTTTCGAAACGGTCGAAGGCATCACTGGCCAAAACTTCGGCCCATTTATAGGAATAATATCCCGCTGCATAACCACCGGCAAAGATATGACTAAAGCTGTGCTGGAAACGGTTATAGTCGGTGGTGGGCAGAACTGCATATTTTTCACGAATTTCATTCAGTGTGGCCTGAACCTGTTCAGCATTTGAAGCCGGATTGGCACGGTGAATACTCAAGTCAAACAAGGCAAATTCAAGCTGACGCAGGGTTTGCATGCCGGATTGGAAGAAACGTGCATCGAGCAGGGCTTTGAGCAGGTCGGCCGGCAAAGATTCCTTGGTTTCAATATGTTCACTGAGCAGATTCAGACTGTCCTGATCCCAGGCCCAGAATTCCATAAACTGGCTTGGCAGCTCCACGGCATCCCAAGCCACGCCATGCGTACCTGCCACCGCGATATTGTCCACTTCAGTCAGCATGTGATGCAGGCCGTGACCAAATTCATGGAACAGGGTAATCACTTCATCATGCGTGAGCAGTGCAGGTCGGTTGCCGACAGGTGGGGTAAAGTTACCCACCATATAGCAGATCGGTTTTTGCAGGCCATCACGGGTCTGCATGCGCGAACGGAAACCGCTCATCCAGGCACCACCACGTTTGCCTTGGCGTGCATACAGGTCAAAATAGAAACCGCCAATCACCTGACCTTGATCTTCCAGTTCGAAATAACGCGCCTCTGGATGCCAAACCGGCGCTTCACGTTCAATCACCTGAATGTCATACAGGCGATTGACAATACTGAACAGGCCCTGCAGGATTTTTGGTGCAGGGAAATAAGGTTTCAGCGCTTCCTGTGACAGATTGAACTGCTGCATTTTCAGCTTTTCTGAATAATAGCTGCTGTCCCAAGGTTTCAGTTCATCAATACCATCTTCAGCGGCAATGGCTTTTAGTTCTGCAATTTCCTTGGTTGCCGGCGCACGGGCATGCTCTGCCAGATCACGCAAGAATTCGTCTACTGCTTCTACACTTGGCGCCATTTTGCTGGCCAGGGACAATTCTGCATAATTGTTGAAGCCGAGCAGCTTGGCCATTTCCTGACGTAAGCTGAGGATTTCTTCAATTAAGGCGGTATTGTCAAATTCAGTCTGTTCGGACTGATCTGAAGCGCGCGTGGTATAGGCTTTATACAGCTCTTCACGCAGTTCACGATGTTCCGCATGGGTCATGATTGCCAGATAAGACGGGAAATCTAGCGTAGCCACCGGCTGATCCAGCTCGCGTTGCTGGCCATATTGTTTTAACAGCTCAATATTACTTTCAGAGAGACCCGCTAACTCATCTTCAGCTAATGGTCTGAAATAAGCCTGAGTCGCATCCAGCACATGGTTGGAGAAGTCGGAAGATAATTGGGACAGGCGTGCAGAAATTTCCGCATAACGTTTCTTCGCTTCGCCTTCTAAGGCCACACCAGACAGTTTGAAGTCACGTAAGGCCAGTTTGATGGCACTTTGCTGGGCTGCAGGTAATTCATTAAAAATTGATGCATCATGAACATGCTGATAAGTTTGATACAGCGCCGTATGTTGACCTAGTTGTGTATAGTATTCGCTCAGACCCGGTAATAAGGCTTGATAGACGTCACGGGTTTCGGCATTGTTCATCACGGCATTCAGATGCGATAACACGCCCCAGGATTCACTCATATTATTTTCGAGGGTATCGACCTGTTCCAGAATCTCAAGTTGGGCCTGAACCGAGTCTGGCGTGTCAGTCAGTTCATTTAAAAACTTTTGTCCGGCTTGAATGGTTGTTTCAATTTTTTCTTTGAGATCGGCCAGGGTAATCTGATCAAATTGTGGAACAGGCAAAGTTGCCTTATCTAAAGTCATGTCGGTCTGCCAAATTAATTTTCTATATTCAGTCTAGATGTAGGGCCTTTGGTGGGGGAAATCAAGGTAGTTAAAGTTTTTTCTCTAGCTTTGTATTTAATATTTTCAATTCTTTATTAATATTTTGAAGCTGTTCAATAAATCCACCATCAGATGAAGGTAAGGCTTCTAGTTCATTTATATCGATGATGGAAATATCAGTGATTTGAGTTTTCCATAAGTTTAAAGGGTGCTGATACCAATACGTGACTTTCATGGTGATAGGATTATTATCTAAAGCCTCTCTGAGGCCGCCGTATTGTCCCCAATCGTATATATAGCTCTGATTGGGTGGAAATACTTTGACTCCATGTTTGAAAATACCGCTATCAAAATAATCTTTTGAAGCATTTAATTTTTTAATTCCGAAGGCCCGTTTAGGAATGGGTTGATCACTCGATATTTGTACATTATAGGCAATGGATTTTCCTATATTCTTTATCTGTAGTTGAATGAAAGATTGCTTACCGTAATGCGGAAGAGCAAAAACTATAATTTGTGGTTGCTGATCAGATTTAAATACGGCATAAGTCACAAGCAAAGCCATTAAAGAAATGATCAAAGTAAAAATAGTTATGGTATCCATTCTTATAATTTTTCCTATTTTAATATTTTGATTATAAATAAAAAAGAGCGCCTTAGCGCTCTTTTTATACCGTCAAAAATTATTCAGTCTTGGCTTTTGCATTCGACTTTTTCTTTTTCACTTTGGTCTTTTTCTTTACTTTATCTTTAGCCTTTGCTTCAGGCTTTGCTGCAGATTTTTTAGCAGACTTGCTGTTGTAAGAGCTGGGTTTTCCTTTGGCTTTTTTGCGTCGTATGGGCTGTTCTCCATCGGCATTCAGGCTGGATTTAGACTCGCGCTCATTCTTGCTAAAAACCTCTTCTGTTGCTGCTGGACGTACTGCCGGTTTTTTCTCGCTCACGCGCGGCGCACGGGCACGGATCGCACGGCCGGCATGACTGAGTTGCTGTACCAGTTCAAAGTCGATCTTGCGCTCTTCCAGATTGACGCCAGCCACCTTGATCTTGACTTCATCGCCCAGACCAAAGACCTGACCACGATTCTGGCCGACCAGATTCTGGCTGACTTGATCAAAGACAAAGAAGTCATCGCCCAACTGGCTGACATGCACCATACCATCCACATACAGGTCTTTTAGCGTCACAAACAGGCCAAACTCTGCTGTCGCACTAATGATGCCAACAAATTCTTCACCCAGATGCTGCTGCATATAATGACATTTCAACCAGGTCGTCACCGAGCGAGAGGCTTCATCGGCACGGCGTTCAGTGGCAGAGAAATGTGTTCCTGCTTCATCTAAAGCTCCACCTGAAAGCGGAGATGGCTTTTTATTTAAATGCGCTTTAATGGCACGATGCAATAACAGATCTGGATAACGTCGAATTGGCGAAGTGAAATGTGTGTACGCCTCATAAGCCAGACCGTAGTGCCCCGCATTGTTAGGGCCGTAATAAGCCTGCATCATGGAGCGTAATAACACCGCATGAATGCTTGGTGCATCTATGCGGTCTTTGGTCGCTTCAATCACCGCCTGATAATCTGCTTGGGTCGGTTGCTCCGGGAATTTCAAACCAAGCAGCTTGACGAAATCACGGACTTTTTGAATACGCGAGAACTCAGGTGGCTCATGTACGCGGTACAACATCGGAATTTCATTTTTCAATGCATATTCTGCGGCTGCCACGTTGGCCAGCAACATACATTCTTCAATCAGCTTATGCGCATCATTACGGCTACGCGGCAAAATCTCTTTAATTCCGCCCAGCTCATCAAAAGTCATATACGTTTCAACGGTTTCAAATTCCATGGCATGACGTTCAGCACGTAAGCCTTTCAGAACCTGATAGAGTTGGAACAGGGTGTTGATCGACTTGCGAACTTCGCGATCTTCGGTAATGGCCTGACTGTCGCCTTCCAGATATTGGGCAACCTGATCATAAGTCAAACGTGCTTTAGAGTGCATCACGGATGGATAGAACTCAAAACCGGTAACACGACCGGCACGTGACAGTTTTAAATCACAGACCATACAGAGACGATCAACAGCCGGATTTAAAGAACACAAGCCATTCGACAAGGCTTCAGGCAGCATTGGTAAAACAAAGTGCGGGAAGTAGACAGAAGTTCCGCGTTCCTGAGCTTCATCGTCCAGCGGTTTGCCTGTACGTACATAATGACTGACATCGGCAATCGCTACGACCACGCGATAGCCACCGCCCGGACGTTTTTCAGCATATACTGCATCATCAAAGTCACGTGCATCTTCACCATCAATAGTGACCAAAGCTAAATCACGCAGATCCACACGACCTTCACGGTCTTTCTCTGTTGGTTCTTTAAAGCTTTCTGCATCCTGAATCACTTCTTCCGGGAATTCATAGGGCAAACCATATTCTAAAATGGTTTGTGGAATGATGATTTCGGTATCGGCTTTATCTGCCATGGACTGGACAATATGACCGGTCGCAAATTCTTCACGGGTCGGATAAGTATCAATCGCCACGCGAATCGAATCACCCAGATTGACTTGCGCATGTTCAATCAGTTCTTTTTCAAGAGTAATGGGCTGATGCGCATTTGGGCTAGCAGGTTGAACAAAGTATTCACCTTCATATAGGGAAACTTTACCAATGATCTGCTTAACGCGGTGCTGCACAACTTCAGTCACATAACCCCAGGCTTTACCTTTACGGTCTACTGAAGTTTGACGTACTTTGACACGGTCGCCATTAAAGACCAGCCGTAGTTCACGCTCAGCCAGTAAGAGATCGTCCTGGCCAGAAATGTTGGCAGTTCCCATCCCGCGGGAATTGATATAAACCGTCGCTTCGGATTCAGGCTGCTCGACGGCAATCTGGAATTTATAACCATCTTTCATCAATTGCCCGTCACGCACCATCGCAATTAAACGATGGCTGAGAGCATCAATACTTTTTTGATCTGCAATTTCGAAATGTTCTACCAGGTCGGCATGAGACTGGGCATTATTTTTTTCTATGGTTTCTAAAATTAGCGTACGGCTTGGGATAGGGTTGTCATAACGTTCGGCTTCAGCTTTTGCTTCAGGATCGACCCAGTTTTTCATCATGTCTTTAAATTTATCTTAGGAGATAGGTTTAGCATAAAACATGTGTGCGCAGACTGCACGTAAATGATTGCAATAATCCATTTAAGTTTTCAATTTTCTGTTCATTTTAGATAACTGGAAATTTATTCGGTTTTTTGAGCAGGAAAATGTACGAAAAATCGCTGAATTGCTTAAAAAGTATTTAAACGAGCAAAAATATGCACTTTTTTTCGATGCTGCGCTTGCAGTGCCATGCCGAAATTTGTATTATGGCCGCACGTTACGGTGAGATGGGTGAGTGGCTGAAACCACGTCCCTGCTAAGGACGCATACGGGTAACTGTATCGAGGGTTCGAATCCCTCTCTCACCGCCACGCTTACTTATGTCGCGCGCTCATAGCTCAGCTGGATAGAGCACTTGGCTACGAACTAAGGGGTCGGGAGTTCGAATCTCTCTGAGCGCACCAAGTAAGTTAAGCAGAAAAACGTATTGCCAACCTAGGCACACAAGTTACGCGCTCATAGCTCAGCTGGATAGAGCACTTGGCTACGAACTAAGGGGTCGGGAGTTCGAATCTCTCTGAGCGCACCAACTTTAACAATCAACCGCTTTCATAGCGGTTTTTTTGTGCCTGAAATTTGGGGACATCTTTCTCGGTATTTGCTGTGTACTTTTCATCAGGATGAAATGGAGCTTGTCGCCACATTGAATGCAGCGTCAAAGTCCGGATGGTATTAATTGTTTTTAGCTCTAAATGTGCAGAAATTCTCACAGAAAACTGTAAATACTGCTGTATCGTTTAATTACTATACATTCGGTTGTGCTTTTATTAAAAAACACTTAACAAGCCTTAAAAAATCCGTATAATTCACCCCATCAAGACGTCGCGCTCATAGCTCAGCTGGATAGAGCACTTGGCTACGAACTAAGGGGTCGGGAGTTCGAATCTCTCTGAGCGCACCAATCTTGATAAGAATTCTGAAAAAACCGCATATTGATGCGGTTTTTTTACGTCTGTAATATTTAACGCTTTTTCATATAAAAAACCAATAACTACCGATTCGTTGATTATCTTAATTTTTGCTGTACCTTGAGTGCATAGACGGTATTGCCACCCACCGCAGGTAATACATCGTGATAGGGCAGACTGCGCATGGCCCTTAATAAAAACGGTGCTTGATCATGAATCTTCATGCTGCTGGTGATTTGGAACAGATTACCTTGTGATTGCGGCAATAGCTTCATGCTGCCTTTGACAAACTTTAAGTCGCCACCATTGGCATTGAACTGATTCTGCAAGGGATCGGGCTGGTAAAAACGCATCTTGAAGTTAAATGGAATCTGAATCACGCCTAAGCCCACTGAAACTTTATAGTTGGCATCTACACTTTGGGTATTGATCGGGTTAAGTTCGACTTTCTTGATCTGGCGCGGGAAAAGCTGTTGACTGGCTTGTGCAGCCAACCACGGTCGTAGCTTGTTTACCGAATGCGGAAAGTATTGATAGGTGCTGCTAAATCTCAAATTTTCTGACACTTTTCCTTCTTTGACCTGATAGCTGGGCAAAATAAAACTGACCGGTTGGCCGGATTTTTGACTAAGCTGGGCAATCTTCTGTAGCTGTTGTGAATTAAATTTGAGCTGTGGAGTCGGGGCGGTGAGTGTTGTGGCATGACTGGTTTTAAAGCGCTGTTGCAGTGCTTCGAGTAGAAATGCGTTGGTACCGGGAGGAATGCCAAGTTTGGCTTCAGGCAGGGCATTGAGAATTTTACTGAATAGAAAACCTTTGGGCTGGTTCAGGTCGCCCCACTGGGTCACTGTCACCAGAGTTCTGTGCGGATCAAGCGCGAACCATTCCAGTTTTCCAGCGCCATAAGGAATGGGTGCATCAATAATTAAAGTGCTGATGCTGTTATTGCCCAGATGATGCTGCATCACCACGGTTTCTTTGAAGTTCAATATCGGAATTGGTGTGGGGATATGCACCTGATATTTGACCTGCTGAATCGAGCCTTGCTGTTCTAGAATTTTGGCTGACTTTAAAGTCGGAAACAGGCCAACATAATCCGGATAATGCTGTAGCAATTTCTCGACCTGTGTTTCAGCCACAGGCAAAACCACGGCGGCACTATAAAATTGTGCCTTGCTGGTGGCCTTACTGTTTAAGGTAGGAAGCTGGGTTTTAGTCACCGGATGCGCATAAATCAGAATCTTTTCGCCTGTCAATTCTGCCAATTGTTGGGCATTGCCCGGATAAGCACTCAGGCTACTGGGTAATTCTGCATCCCAGGGAATAATCTTGGCCAGTGATAGAGTAGACAGACCCGAACAGATACCGATCGCAATGCATTGCTTGAATCCTTTCATTCAACATCCTGTTGCATATTTTTTGTTTTAATTGCTGTTTATTTAAAACTAAATACACGTTTTTCCAAAGCAAAGTTATGTAATTGATGCGACAGGCCATAAGCATTGTGCATATTTTGCTATAGTATTGGGCAAGATTTTATTTTTTTTGATGTGATGCTATGACTGAGTCAGCACCGACTTTATCGACCCGTTATTTTCTGACTTTAGAAGAATCTCAGGATGGTTTTGCCTTGGCGACTTTTGGCAAAAAGCAGATTTCACGTTTTCTGACGCCTCTGGTCAGTATCGGGATTATTATTTGGGGCTTTTCGATGGGCTTTGACGGGGTAGGACGCTATTACGTGGCTTTGGGGGCATTCTTCCTGATCCTGCAAGGCATCATGCGTTACTGGTTTCTGCCGATGATGTTTAAACGCCAGTTCGTCAAATATCAGTTTGGTAAGAGTGAACAAGGCCTCGATCTGTATCAGGACTATGCGGAAATTTTTAATAATGAGCGTAGCAAGCTGGTAGCGTATAGTGAAGTGCAGAATTTTGCTGCCGGCAAACTGACCTATATGCTTGAACTGAAAAACCGTACCGTCATCATTGTGCCAAAACGTGCCTTTAAAGATGCGACTGAGCAAAACATTTTTGAGAATGCATTTAAAAAATAATCCAGAGATCGATATAAAGACAAATAAAGGAAAGTTTTGATCATGAGTACACGCCCATCCAAAATTGTCTGCGTTGGTCGCAGTTATGCCGATCATGCCAAAGAACTCGGAAATGCGATCCCTGATCGTCCGGTCTTATTTATTAAGCCACCGAGTGCCTTAGGCTCGCTCGATGCAGGGATTGAATGGAATCCGGAGTGGGGCAACTGCCACTATGAATGTGAACTCAGTTTGCGTATTGACCGGACTTTAAGCAAAGAAAATGATCCTGTAAAAGCACTGCAAGCGGTGGGTGCGGTGACTTTAGGTCTGGACTTGACCCTGCGTGACTTGCAGGATGAACTCAAGAAAAAAGGCCAGCCTTGGGAACGTGCCAAAGCCTTTGATGGTTCGTGTCTGTTGTCAGACTGGATTCCTGTGAATGATGTGGTCGCGGACTGGCAAGATGTGCATTACACTTTGGAGGTGAATGAAGAACTGCGTCAAAAAGGCGATACCGCTTTATTGATTTTTGATATCGCGACTTTACTGGCAGATATTAGCCAGGTATTCACTTTAGAAGAAGGTGATGTGGTGATGACGGGTACACCCGCAGGTGTGGCGGCATTGCATGCAGGCGATCAGTTAAAAATGATCCTGAAAGGCCAGTCTCAGGATTATATCTGGACGACTTGGGTTAAATAAGCTGAACGGTTTATTTTTTGATTGAAAGGACTGCGAACGCAGTCCTTTTTTATCGAGTTTTAAAATATTTACAGCGCTGGCAAAATAATAGAAAAGTATTGTTTTACCGCAGAGAAGATTATAGTGGGCACTTTAAAGAGGTCACAGGAGTAGGGGTGAAGCAACGTCAGGCGCTAGATGCCAAAGCATCTGCCATCATGTTTGTATTATGTATGTTGTGGGGCTACAACAGGTCGTGCTGAAATGGGCGGCCAGTGATATTTCAGTCTTGATGCAAATTGCCTTGCGTTCAGCCTTGTCTGCGATCATGGTGTATCCCCTGATTCAGCAGAGCGTGCGCCGTCAGCTTTTGAGCACCCGCTATTTGCCTGCAGGATTGCTGGTCGGAATACTGTTCGCAACCGAGTTTTATCTGATTGGGGAAGCACTACGCTATACCTCAGCTTCGCATACCATTGTTTTGCTTTATACTGCGCCGATTTTTGTCGCATTGGGTCTGCACTGGAAATTGCCGGCAGAGCGTTTGTCGCGTGTGCAATGGGGCGGTATCTTCGTGGCATTTAGCGGGATTGTGGTCAGTTTTTTACTCAGACCACAGACAAGCTCTACTTTACAAACCGATGCTTTGTGGGGAGATTTTCTGGCCTTACTCGGAGGTATATTCTGGGCAGCCACCACTTCAGTGTACGTCTGAGCCGACTGGCTGAAGCACCTGCCACCCAGACCTTATTCTATCAATTATTGATGGGCGGCATATTATTGCTACCCTTGGCCTTTTTTAGTGGGCAAGCGACCATTCAATGGACGACCCTGTCTATTTCCAGTCTGATCTTTCATACCGTGCTGATTTCCTTTGCCAGTTATTTGATCTGGTTCTGGATGCTGAAACATTATCTGGCTTCACGTTTGGGCGTATTTTCTTTTTTAACGCCTGTATTTGGCATGCTGTTTGGGGTGCTGATTCTGGATGAACAGATCGAACTGAATTTTATTGTTGGAACCTGTATGGTCATGCTGGGCGTGATTCTGGTGAGCTTGCAGGGATGGCTGAAAAAACCGAATACAACGAACAATCCTCAAGAGCAAACATGAACGTCTGGTCGATGAAACTGGCCACCTGGATTGGCCTGTCTTCCATTCTGATCTGGGCCAGTCTGGTGGCTGTGGTCAAATTGATTACCGAATCTACCAGTCCGGTGCAGGGGATTGCCCTGATTTACACTTTTAGTAGTCTGGCGATTCTGGCATTGATTGGATTTCCTAAAATCATGCAAATGTCGAAGCGCTATCTATTGGGGTGTGGGGCTTTGTTCGTTGCTTATGAAATTCTATTTCTTGTTGCAGTTGCCTGGTCGGATCACCGTGAACAGGTGATGCTGATTGCGATGATTAATTATCTCTGGCCACCTTTGATGATTGTCTTTTCGGTATTTGCTCGGCAATTGCAGGCGCGTCTTTGGGTCATTCCAGGATTTTTGCTTGCTGTAGTCGGTCTGATGTTGGTGGTCAATCCTGAAATTACCAATCTATCGAAACTTATGCAGGTTTTAGCTGAAAATCCTTGGGCTTATGGCTTTGCTTTTATCGGTGCCTTGTTATGGCCATGTTATTGCATTCTGACCAGAAAATATGGTCGTGGACAAAACGGCGTACCGATTTTTTTTGTGGTCGCCGTCATTGCGTTATGGGGCTTACATCTGGGCTTGGATGAGCCTTTCAGGATGCCTTCATTGAAGCTCTGGCTGGAAATCGCCATAGTAGGCAGTCTGATCGGGATTGCTTATAGTAACTGGAATCAGAGCATGCAGTACGGCAATATCAAGGTACTGATTTTGGCCACCTATTTTATGCCAATTCTGTCTTCAGTTATGTCGATGCTGATTCTGGATATTCGACCCGAGCTGAGTTTTTGGATTGGTACTGCTTTGGTGACCGCAGGTGCGATCGTCTGCTGGAAGTCTACGCAAACAACTTAAAAAAATCCTCTCAAGCGAGAGGATTTAGGATTATTTATTCCGGAACAATTCGGAAAGTGGAAAACTCAGCTTTTCTTCCAGATATTGATCGGTTTCCTGTAGCTTAGGCGAGAATTTCTGCATCCAGATTTCCTCGGTATGTGCCTCGGTGAAGTGATGCTTACGTGGCAATGGATAAGGAAGTTGCAGATAAAAGTCCCAAAAACTCACCTGATCCAGATCACGTACCAAGACATATTCATTGTCATCGGTACGTTTGATCAGATTTTGTTTTTCAAACATGCTCACATAGTTTGGCCAGCGACCAATTTCATCACGACCCAAAGCATCTAATGCTTCTGCTTCACTAATGCTCTCACCAGTTTTTTGCTTTTTATAAAACAGCTCTAATAGATCCAGCAGCATGATGATTGGGTGACGTTTATGATCCTGGCCAGATTCAAAGGCCGTCAGGGCATAACTGATCTCAACGCCGAGTAAGACAATATTCCAGGATAAATAAATCCACAGTAGAAAGATCGGCACAGCGGCGAATGCACCATAGACAATCTCATAACTGGTAAAGTTTGACATCACAAAACCGAACAGGTTTTTAAGCAGCTCAAACACCACTGCACTAAACAGGCCGGCAATAAATGCAGACTTGAGTGGCACACTGCGATTGGGGATGGTCCAGTTGAGAATGAAAAACCCGAGTACGGTCAGAGAAAAGGAAATGGCCCAGAGGATAAAAGCACCATTAAGTTCATACCCGGCAAAGTTATTGCTGAGGATACTCATGGAAGCCACGGTTGATGAAATGACGAAGGCACTACCCAGT
The DNA here is from genome assembly GCF_013418235.1 of Acinetobacter sp. YH12156. Taxonomy (NCBI): domain Bacteria; kingdom Pseudomonadati; phylum Pseudomonadota; class Gammaproteobacteria; order Moraxellales; family Moraxellaceae; genus Acinetobacter; species Acinetobacter sp. YH12156. Next base: position 2,160 of record NZ_VPCL01000015.1, on the reverse strand, counting down.
AAAATTGGTCCCAGCGAAATGATAGTCCAGTAGCGCATAAACCCGATAATTCCACCTCGGGTCTGAGTCACTCGCCAAATTCGGTTAAAGGCCGTTTCGATACTGGTGAGCATTAATACGGTCGTAATGAATAAAAACAGGATACCAATCACGGTTAAATTACTGGATTTATCGGTAAAGGCATTCAGCGCTTTATCAAAGGCAATCGTGGTTTTGGGTAGAAAGTTACTGTAGATCAGCTGTTGCAATTGTTGTCGTGCAGGCTCTAAGGCTTTAATCGATGAAATAATGACCAAGAAAACCGTCAACATCGGCACGACTGCGAAAAGCGTAGTATAGGTCAGAGAACCGGCTTGCTCACGACAACGGTCTGCTTCAAAGCGTCGAAGTACGAATAAAATAAACTGAAACCAGTGTTTCTCATAAAAGGGTAACTTTTTTAAATACTCAACAATCATGTGCATCCAATCTCAATTTTTTTAATCATCATGAATTTTCATCCATTAGCTTAACCAAAAAAGTTACAGAATATCGTATAGTTTTATTTTTTTAAGTAATGAATAAGAAGCCTCATGCAACCTTATATTCTTGTTTTATATTACAGCAAATATGGCTCAACGAAAGAAATGGCACATCTGATAGCCAATGGCGTTGAATCGGCAGGAATGGCGGTAAAAATTCGGACTGTCCCGAATATTTCTAGCGTCGTAACCATAGCCGAGCCGAGTATCCCGGCAGAAGGGGATATTTATTGCAGTTTAGAGGATTTGGCCCAGTGTTCTGGCTTGGCCTTAGGTTCACCGACCCGTTTTGGCAATATGGCCTCAGAAATGAAATACTTTTGGGATCAGACCACCAGTCTATGGCTGAATGGCGCGTTGCATGGTAAGCCGGCTTGTGTCTTTACCGCATCGGGCTCCATGCATGGCGGACAGGAAAGTACCTTGTTGACTATGCTGCCACCATTATTCCACCACGGTATGATGATTATGGGGCTCAGTAATGCTACAGCTGCCTTGTCCAATACCAAGACTGGCGGTACGCCGTACGGTGCCAGTCATGTCAGTGGCCCACGGCATGATCAGGGTTTAAGCCCAGATGAAAAAGTTTTGTGCGAAGTACAGGGCAAACGACTGGCTGAAGTGGCTTTAAAACTCAATCAGTCTTAAGCATTAACTCACAAGGAAATGAAGAACTCACTCACTTCATTTCCTTCATGATATTAATCTTCTTTTTGATCTTTTTGATCTTTTTGATCTTTTTGATCTTTTTGATCTTTTTGATCTTTTTGATCTTTTTGATCTTTTTGATCTTTTTGATCTTTTTGATCTTTTTGATCTTTTTGATCTTTTTGAATAAATCTATGTTTGCATTTTAAACATTGATAATCCAAGAATAAATTACGGTCGACGGAAATCCCGGCTTTTTTGCCGAGGAAATTCCCTATTACGCCACCGGTAATGCCAACACTGATTGCCCCGACAAAAGTACCCACTGTCCCACCTAAAATTACACCTAAGGGGCCAGCAACAGTACCAATCGCTGCGCCAACGGATGCGCCAGAAGCGGCACCACCGACTGTACCCGCAGTGGCACCGGCCGAGCTCATGAGAATGCCACCAATTTTCTTTAAATTCTGTTCGTGATCACGCTGTTCGATGTCAGTGGAACCACATTTAGGACATTGCATAGGTTTTTCCATCAAGGATTGGTATTCACTTGTTTTAAGTTTATGGAGGAGATGCAATTTTCTCTAGATCAGCAGCTCTTCATAATATGCTGCAACAGCATATATACATGCTGAATCCTGAGGTCAGGAGCATTTCCTACCTTCCTGATTCTAGTTGAATTAACGCTCAAACATTGTATTTCAGCTGTAAATATATTTATTTTTATCTGCGTGAGTCATTTTTGAATTATTTCGATCATGCAGGACACTATAAGATTTTGGAGGTTTTTCTTCCTCAGTACTCTATCTATACACAGGCCTGATTGGCCATTTCTTTATATTCAAAGCAGCTGACGGTTTCTGGGGTAATCCTCCCATAAATAACCGAAGTTAAAAGTAGAGGTTAAGCAGCCATTAGAGGTGGCTTTCCTTTGTTAGCTTGATGTGGTCTTTCATGGTTGTAATGCCACAACCAGTTTGTTGCATAATCT